>LCPL01000005.1 GCA_001003605.1 Parcubacteria group bacterium GW2011_GWC2_48_17 | reverse complement strand
TACCGTCTAGGGAGGAAGTCCTCCGGAGGCGGGCAAGCAGGATGCCATGAACCACGGGGAAGAATATGCGACTTTAAAAATCTAACATAGAAAGTCTGACAATACTGACGAGGGGTATATACAGCGATGGAATGCGGCACTCCAAATGTTTGCTAAAATCGGCCAAAATCCAAAGGCAAAAGAACTGCATGAAAAAGCCCGTAGTAACCTTCTTGTCTGTTTGGAATATGCAGAAAAAGACATGCTGGATAAGAAATCTAGCCTTCTCAATAACAAAGTTAGTAAGTTCATTGAGGCCTCTAAGAGAAAGCTTCAGCTGTAATTGGCTTTTTAAGCGATATTTGCTATGATATTTCTATGAATACGATTACTATTCCCAAAACTTTGGCCCCGAAGGACGATTTGGTGGTTGTACCCCGAAAAGAGTACGAGGCGCTTTTGAGTTTTAGAACCTATCGGGAAGTGCGTATATCTAAAGCGCAAAAACAAGCTCTGCGCCGAGCGGAAAAGAATTTAAGCGCCGGGAAGACTCTTTCGTACCATGAACTGGTCAGAAAATTGGGTTTTGGAAGTTGACCCCGCGGTGCATAAGAAATTGGCCCGCATACCGAGAAACTATGCGAAGCGCATTACTGTGGTGATTGGTTTGTTGCCAGTCAACCCGTACTTCGGAGACATAGAGAAATTGAAAGGTGAAGATAACGCATGGAGACGCCGTGTCGGTCCATACAGGGTTTTCTATAGAGTCATCATTTCCACGAAGGAGATTCTGGTTTTCAAAGTAGAACGCCGCACATCAAGCACCTATTGATAGTTTCGGCATTTCTTATTCGTAGTCATTCGTATATTCGTTTAATTCGTATTTTCGCATCTTTATGTCCACACACCCAAAAACAGAACGCACGCTCGTCATTATTAAACCCGACGGTTTGCAAAGGACGCTCGCTGGCGAGATTATCCGTCGTTATGAGCGAATAGGACTCAAGCTTGTGGGATTAAAAATGGCCTTGCCGACCAAAGCGCACATTCTGAAGCACTACAGTCTTGACCCAAACTGGAAACGCATCGTCGGCGAAAAGTCCATTGAGGCATATCAGAAAAAGGGAATCAAGCCGCCCTCCATGGACCCGCTCGTACTCGGAGACAAAGTCATCGAAGCGCTCCAGCGCTACCTTACAAGCGGGCCAGTCGTTGCCATGGTCTGGCAAGGCGCGCACGCGGTAAAGATTGTGCGCAAAGTGACGGGCGGAACCGAGCCGCTCACATCCGATGTCGGCACGATTCGCGGGGATTTCGTTCACGACTCATATCAAATGGCCGACACGGATGGGCGTGCGGTCAGAAATCTTATTCACGCATCAGGCTCGGTGGAGGAAGCGACAAACGAAATCAAACACTGGTTTGGAAAAGACGAACTCGTGAGCTATCGCCTTGTGCAAGAGCAGATTTTGTATGATGTGAATTTGGACGGGCTATTGGAGTAATCCGCTATACGAAAATACGAATTAAAGTCCAACGAATGGCTACGAATGAAGAATTGTTCTTATTCGCATAATTCGTTGTTTCGTATGTCCTGAAACTTGTCAAGTCTTTTGCCGGCCTCAATTATCCACAGTCTTGCTTCCATACGCAGGCGAGAGATTTTTATTGCTTTCCACTTTTTATAAACAGGTTATGAACTTCTTGACCTTTGTTTCGTTATATGAGGGGTATAATGATGACACTGTCTCCTGATAAGTGAGCCTAAAATAATTTAAAAAATCATCCCTTGCTACACGCAAGCCCTTGGGCTACGGTGCGGGATAAGAATAAACATATGCGCTCTATGCTTGTCGGGGGACCATGAAACCGTCCGCCAACCCCATGTGGGTGGCGGATTGGTTGTACTCCAGCCGAACTTGTAACTGGAACTAGTAACGGTAACCAGAAATCAAGACGCTTGAAATTATCAAGAAATCTGCTCTGGTTCCAGTTCCAGTTACGTGTTATCGGTTACATGTTATACTGATTCAGGTTACTTGAGATGTTACCTCTATAACAATTTTTCAGGGAGTTCGAATCATTGCTTGCTGCAGAACCTTCATTGGTTCTCTTACATTCAATTGAGAACACCCACCTAGATTCGTTCTAGGGAACATCCGAGTAACCATCAAAAAACTCCGAAAGCGGAGTTTTTTGATGCAGAAATACAAAACACAAATCTAACGAAAATACACAAAACACAGACTACACAGTATCCAAACAAAACCACAAACTATACAAAACACAAACTCATCTCCTTTTTGTGTGGTTTGTCTTTATTGTTTGGTCTTTGGGGTTTTGTGCTTTGAAGATTTGTTTGGTTTTTTGTGTACTGTGCTTTGGTTAGTTTCCTCCTTTGTTTGGTCTTTGGATACTGTGCTTTGTGCTTTATAATAATCTTATGTCCCGAACTCACCTGCTCGTAGTGCTTGCCGTGCTAGTGTGCGTTATTGCCGCGTTGCAGTTCACGGCGCTTACTTTTCATCTCTATTGGACATTTTGGTGGTATGACATTATCGTGCATTTTCTTGGCGGGACATTCTCGGGACTTTTGATTCTTTGGCTCTGCTTCTTTTCAGGATATTTTGGCACCCCGAGGATCCCGTCAAAAGTCCTGGTTTTCTGGTTCATTGTACTGTCTGCTCTCGCTGTAGGAATTGGTTGGGAGGTCTTTGAGCGAGCGCTCGTGGTAACTTCTAGCATCGAGGGATACTACCTAGACACGATTCTTGACGTGATTTTCGATGTTATAGGAGGCATAGTTGCGTTTCGTTTCTTTATCAGCAGATCTATAATTTATGAGGTCAATGCATAAGACCACCCTTTCATTTTACGGCGGAGTCGGCAGTGTTACTGGTGCAAATTTCTTACTCGCTGGCGAGCAAACGCGGCTACTTGTCGATTGCGGTCTTATTCAAGGAGAGAGGTTCGCGCATGAGGCGAATCGAGAGCCATTTGCCTATGACCCGGTTTCAATTGACTACCTCCTTGTCACGCACGCGCATATTGACCACATTGGACGAATTCCTAAATTAGTGAAAGATGGCTTTATCGGGAAAATCTTTAGCACTCCGCAGACACTTGAGCTCTCAAGGCTCATGTTGCCGGATGCGTTTTCGGTCTTAAGGTCCGAACTACCGCATGGAGAAATGCCCATGTATGACGAACAAGATATTGAAAAAGCTTTTTCGCTATGGAAAGGAGTACCACTTCACCAAACTTTCTCCGCTGGGGAATTCGAAGTCGTCATGAAAGACAGTGGCCACATTCTTGGTTCCGTCATGTTCGTGATTACTAGGCAGGGGCAAGGTTCGACCTTAAATCGGGAAAAAGGTCGAACCTTAGCGGACACGAAACAGAAGCGAAGCATCGTGTTTACCGGAGACCTCGGCAATGCTCCCACGCCCCTCCTCAACGAAGCTGAAACGGTTGCCGGCGCAACCTATCTCGTCTTGGAAAGCGTATACGGAGACCGAAACCACGAAGGCGAAGAGCGGCGGAAAGAACGCCTCGCCGAGGTCATTCGGGCAAATGCGAAAAGAGGCGGCGTGCTCCTTATACCCTGCTTTTCGCTCGAGAAAACACAGGTACTGCTGTATGAAATGGATGACCTCTTGGCAAAAGGGCAGATTCCGAAAATTCCGGTTTTCTTGGATTCTCCGCTCGCGATAAAAGTAACCGATGTCTATCGGCGCTATGCGGAATCTTTCAATGAAGAAGCAAGAGCGCGTTTGCGAAAAGGAGATGACATTTTTTCCTTCCCGAGTCTGCGAATAACGATGGACTCCAAAGCGTCCTCTGAAATCGTACATGCGCAAAGTCCCAAAATTATTATTGCCGGTTCCGGCATGTCAGCCGGCGGGCGCATTTTGGACCATGAGCAGAGGTTCCTCGGAGACCCGAAGAACACAATTTTATTCATTGGCTATCAGGCGGTGGGGAGCTTGGGCCGGCAGATTCAGGAAGGTGTGAAGAAAGTGCGCATCAATCATGAAGATATCCATATCCGTGCGCGGGTAGAGACGATTACCGGCTATTCGTCACATATGGACAGTGAACATCTCCTAGAGTTTTCCGCACGCGCGGTGGAAAGCGGCGCGCTTAAAAAGGTGTTTGTCGTCATGGGCGAACCGCGCTCCGCGCTCTTTCTCGCCCAGCGCATCCGCGATTACGCGGGCGTTGATGCGAATGTTCCCGAACTTGGCGAATCCGTCGAAATCGAACTGTAAGTAATTATTTGTTGTTATGCTGTTTGCACTAGCGAAAAAGGAAGCAAAGATGCGCGTCCCTTTGAGGAAAGGCGTTTTGACGCGTTAATCAGGGTAAAACCGCGCACCCGTTTTGTTTTTGGGTCAAGACGAAGAAGCACATCATCTCCAGCTTCCACGGTTGCATCTGTTGATTTAGGCGCTCCAGATGAGAAATAAAATATATCCGCCTCTCTGTCGTAAAAATATTGCAATGGTTTTTTCATGTTGATTTTATCTTACTTGTTGCATATGCGGTCAGAATGAAATTATTGTTTGGCTTGAGTCGCACAACAATGGCGAGAAAAAGTCTTCGCCGAGGCAATTGACGATAGCAGATGAGCACATCGGAATCATGCTTTGAGCGAGTAATATGTTCTGGCGCAAGAAGCGTCGCATCAAAATACCGTACATACGGCGTGACATCAGGATGAAATATACTTATGTGCCGCTTTCGCTCCTCGGTAAGTTCAATCTTTCCCCACGGAGAGCGAAATATTCGCATAGCAACAGCATATCACATCTTCATTTTCCATGCTTGCGCTTTTACCCCCCCCGCTATAATTCAAGTATTAATGTTAACTTAATATCCGTGATAAACGAACAACCAACATCAGACCCAGTGCTTGATGCCGTTTTAGAAAAAGCAAAGGCAGAAGAACGGAAGAGAAATGAAAATGACCCAAAATTTTTATTAGACAGTTTTGTTTCGTCTGTTAAGAATGATATCAAAGAAACCGAACCTCAATCGGCAGAAGGCAAGGAAGCTCAAGAAGAAAAAATAGAAGAAGAAATTAGAGAGAAATGTAAACCGTTATTTGGTGAGTTAAATGAAAAAGTGCGCTCATTTGATGCGGCGGGTGAGTTAGAGTTGGGGCGACAGGACTATTATGTACTGAGGGGCGATAGAGCAGGTTTTATAGATGCACGCCTTAAGATAAATGCTCAGCAGGCAGAGATTGTTGAGTTGCGGGACAGAATAGAAGCCGAGTATCAAGCTAAGGGCGGCAGTAAGAAATTTTTCGATGCTTTCCCAGAGTTGCACTTTTCTAAAGATTATTCTGGTTTATTCTTAACTGGTTTGGAGAGAGTCACAAAAGAAGAACTAAAACGCATGGGTTCCGCTGAAGAACTTGATAAGAATTTTGAATATCAGCGTGATTTCTGGCTGGAACGAAATCGTGGTTCTATACTTCATCTTGATTCCAATCTTGATTTTACTAATCCCGGAAAGCAATCTCTTAAGGCCGAAGGCGCTTTAATCGTATGTTTAGAGGCCGGTGACGATATGGATTTTGCGGTTAAGATTTTGTTAGAAATGGAGAGACGTTATCCTCTTCGTCCAGAAGGAGTCGAGAAAGTCAAAAAAGTTATTGCGGCGATGACCGAAAGACAAAAGCGGGAATTTGTTGATGCCTATGAAAAAAGCAAAGATAAAGCGGCCCCTTAAAGAACATAACAGCAAACATTGAAACGTTTTGAAACGTTGTTGAAATTAAATATCAAAAAGCATACATCATCTTCGCTAAGCGAAAGCCCGATGCATTCTAAACCTTTATTCCTTATTTGTTATTCCCGCTTCTATTTCACCTGCGCGACAACCCGCTCAAATGTTTTTGGCTCGTCCTTGGCAAGGCCGGCGAGGATCTTGCGGTCGAGTTTGACGCCTTTCAATTTGATGGCATGGATGAATTTGCTGTAGGAGAATCCTAGCGGCCTTGTAGCGGCGTTGATGCGGATGTTCCAGAGCGCACGGAAATCATTTTTCTTATCCTTGCGGTGGGCAAAAGAATATTTGCCGGCATGGACATACGCTTCCCATGCCGCGCGCTCCTTCTTTGAGCGGCCATGGCGATAACCTTTTACTTTTTTGAGAAGCGTGCGACGAAACTTCAAGGCATTTACTGCTTTTTTGACTCTACTCATAAATTTGCTATACGAAAATACGAATTAAAGTCCTGCGAATGGCTACGAATAAGAATTAAGTCACTTCTGTTTCGTAGCAATTCGTATATTCGTAAAATTCGTTGTTCGTATGTTTAACTTAAAAAACGGGCGATATCTCCTTTCTTCATATGCAAGGAAACCATGCGCTTCCTTCCGAGCTGGGCTCGACGCCTCGCCTTGGCGTTGAAATGATTCTGTCCCTTGCCACGCATCATGATTTTGCCGTTCTTGGTTACCCTGAGACGCTTTGTGAATGATTTGTTGGTTTTCATGATTGATTTTCTTATGAGCGAAGCGAATGTTGAAAATCATCACCCTGTTAAATCGCCCGCTGCGGGCGCCCGCTTTTTAGCGGGATTTAACAGGGTCATGAGAAACATATTCGCTACGCTCATTGTTTCTCTATGATTATCGTCAGCCCTTTCATACCCTTCTTGATTGGGTCAGCGACTTTATATTCCATCGGTATCAGCTTAAGGATTCGCGCTAGCCGCTCTTGCAGGAATTTGAATTCCATATACTTTGACCGGCCAACAAGGAAAAGGTCTATCTTTACCCGATTCCCTTCAGATAGCCATTCACCGACGCGTTTTGCCTTTAGCTCTAAGTCGTGCTCGCTCGTTCCTATTTTTATCTGAATATTTTTGACCTCTACCGTATGCACCTTTGCTTTCGCGGCCTTTTGTTTCTTGTTTTCAGAGTACTGAAACTTACCATAGTCCATAATCTTTGCAACTGGAGGCGTGGCACTCGGGGATATTTCAATCAAATCAAGGCCTGCTTCCGTGGCCTTGCTGAGAGCTTCCTGAAGGGGGACAACCCCTATGTTTTCTCCTACTGGTCCAATGACCCGCAGTTCTGGAGCTCGTATTTGATGATTTATCCGAATTCTTATGGTGGCCAAAGTCTAAAAAGGTTATGAAAGACCTATTTATATCACGGAATGGGGATAAAGCAAAGAACTCGCCCCGCAAAACAAAACACCCCGCCATGAGGCGGGGTGTTTTGTTTTGGAGCTTAAGCTCGCTGCACGTTGACGGCATTCATTCCCTTCGGAGACTCTTCAGTCTCGAAAGAAACTTTATCTCCTTCCTGGAGATCGCTGAACTGCACACCTACGAGCGCCTTGCTGTGAAAGAACAAGTCTTTCGAAAGGCCCTCGCCTGTGATGAATCCAAAACCCTTGTCAGTGAGCTTCTTGATTGTTCCTGTCATCTTTGGTTTCTACTTATAAATACAAAGACTTATGTTATGAATCGACTTTTTCTACACGCGACTTTGTTGTGTATGATGCTAGCATACTACAGTTTTTGTGTCAATGTTTTGACAACGCAGGGAAAAAGGAGTAAGAAACAGATAGAAATTACGTTCACTGAAACCATTTACTGTAGGCATGTATGAACGAATTCATCATTATTGCTGGACCGCAAGCTGCCGGGAAGTCAACGGTTATACAAAGACTCACTGAGCAATACCAAAACATACGACCGCTTTTTCCCAGGAACAAAAGCCCACTCCTGTTTCCACTCCAAGAAAGCCGGCAGATTGTGGTTCATACACACGCTCTCCTCGGCGGCATTTTTATGACAGCGGAACACGAGGAAGAGGTAGTAAGGTGTGATTTGTCTCGCATGGATGCTGTACTCTCCCGCAAAGGAGATCGCGCGGTATACCTTGACGAGTGCAATATATTCACCATCGCGCACGCTGCGGCACACGGCATTCACGATACCAAGTCGCACTATGACGAGTACATGATGAGGTTAAAACTGGCCCGTGCCAAGGTGGTATTCATCAATGTGCCGCCTGGGGAATCGTGGCTGCGCCGGTTGCCGAAGTATGAGCAGCGGTTGATTTATTTTCCCCGGCGACAACATGGCGCCATTATGCGCCGGTACCGCGCATATCTTGAAAGATTGCACCCTCTTCTTGTGGGTTTGTATCATCGCGTAGAGTTGTCAAAGGAAGAAATTGACGGCTGTTTGCCGGAAGACACCGTGATGCGAGAAGTGTGCGAAGCGCTCACTAGACTCTCCTCCGCTTTTCGCTAGAAAAGAAAGCCAGACGCCTACCGCCCCCTGATATCTTTCATGGGGGCTTATTTAATTCCCTTGATTAATGACCCGCCAGAACTCCCTGCGCTCCGCGCAGGGATGAATGGCTGGTCAACGAAAGGGGTCTCGGGGAAACTGTAGTTTCCCCGTTGAGGAGAGCAGTGAGCGAGTCTGCGAACGAGCGTTCTGAACCGAGGGTTCTTAAAGGAAACTTCGCTCGTCGAACGCCCTGTGCTCCCGCAGAGGGATAGGGCGAGCGGAGTTTACAAAAGAGTCCCGCCTCTTGTAAGAAGCGGGTCGAGAAAACTGTTTTCAAGAGTTTTCAAAAGAAGTTTGTTACTTCCCGGCACTGATGCTGCTGCAGAACCTGGATGACACGCTCATTGTCGTGCCGTGTCACCACCAGCATGCACCGAAACTGGCTCGGGCGTGGGAAGTTGCGCAGACGGCTGATATCAAGGTACGTTTTCCCCTCGGAGCGGCAGAAGATGCTGTATGCCTCCGAGGTTGACATGAGCACACCTTCCTTAGTCCACGGGCGCTCAAGCGCGACTTCGAACGCGCGCAGCGCTTGGCTTTCATCCCCATCTTTGGCATATTTCACAAAGGCAAGCCAATGCATCCATTCTCCAATCTTTTCCCCATTAGCGAGGATAAAACCGACCGGTCCATGACCGTTTTGCAGCTCGGAGAGGAATAGCGGTCGCGGCGGCCCTGGCGGTTCTCGATAGTGCACAAATCTGTCTGCTTTTTCTGCTTCGCCAAAAAGCTTGCTGTCCCTGAAGTTTTTCAAGTACACCTCGTTTTTCCCGAGGAAGGTTGCAAACCATCTGCAATCATCGGGCGAGTATTTAAGTTCTCGCACACTGGGGAAATGAAGGCGCTGGCCTCGGTGAGTGACATCAGCAAGCGTGACCTCTTCGTTCTGCGGGTCACAAAATGATTTCAATTTATAGCGGTACACACCGTTGTCTGATGCGACGCACACTGTTCCGCAGATATAGCCCAAGATGACCGAGAACACGATCTCTCCCTTGCGAACACATGTGATAGAAGTTGTCGGCGCTGTGATGGAAGCTGGCGCCTTAAACATTTCCTCCCACATTCCCTCCGAATTGCAGGCCTCCAAAAGATGCCCAATCTTCGCCGCACGGTCGGTTTTTGTCAGCTCTTCAAGGAATTTCTTGAACGGGGCAGATCCGTCCGTTGGGTCACAGAAAAACATAAGCGGCTGTTTAATCGGGTCCGCATCCGTCGGCCAACGGCGTATCGCCTGGTCATCGAGCTCTTCAGTGATAAGGATAGCGTGCTGGTCGAAATTCCCGATTCGCCGAGCGATGGTAATTTCGGGGATTGCATCAAGTCCGAGCGTGTCTCCTTTTCCATAGGGCACTTGTTGGAGCGCTTCATTGCCGTTTGTTTCCATCATCTGGCGCCACGCGCCGACGAGAGCATTGATACAGATGTTGCAGTAGGTTCGTTCGATACCTTGCATAGTTCACCATGCCTTTCTTGTCGAGGTTTATCTGCAGTGAAGACTACGCCCATTTCGTTAGTTGTCAAACCTCATCAAAATTTTCCCCACGTATCAGCAATAATGAAAAAACTTACAAGCAGAGCTCAAGAATAACGAACCAAAAAAGAAAATTATTTTATCTGTTTCTTCCGCACGTTCAGAGCGGCTCCTCCTCGTGCATGACTTTTTTCTGAAACCAGATGGGCGCGAGCTTGAGGCCGATGATAAGGAGGACGATGAGGAGAAGCGCGTATTTCACGTCGGAGATAATCGGCAAGAGGTTAACGATGCTTTTTCCGGCAAGCCATCCTATCGCGACTATCGTGATGAGCCACAAAAGCGTCGAAAGGAAGTTCATAACTAGAAATCGTATCGCTGACACTCGTTCGAGTGAGAGGTAGATAACCGTAAGAAATCTCGTGCCATAAATGAACTTGCTCACGAGAAGCGCGCGGAACGGTTGATTCGCGTAGAGTTCGTCAAGCCGCTTAAGCACCGCTTCACTTCTCTTTGATATGGTCTCAAAGCGGTGGGCGAACTTCCATAGAATGGGGCCTGCAAGGAACCAAAGCGTATCCGCGCAGACGGTGCCAAGAAACGCCAGCCAAAATACTTCGGGGAGCGAGAGGATATTTTGTCCAGCAAGGAACGCCGCCGGAATGATGACGGTTTCGCCAAAAAAGAATCCCCCGAAGAAAAGTGCGGGGAACTCATAGGCGTAGAGAATGGCGAGCGTCGTTGTGCCGATGTGCATGACCACTAGTATAAACTATTTTTGAATTCAAAGAGAGCAATACATGATTTCTCACCCAAGATTCAAGACGAGGAACAAAACGAACACCGCCTTAAGGCGGTGTTCGTTTTGATGGTGGAGATGGTTAAAAAAGATTGGAACGAATTAGAAACCCTTATTTTTCAATATGCCGATGTAATCCATGATTATCACGAGCGGAAGAAATACCGAGAAATGACCTTTTAGCGCAACGCTAGATTGTATCTCTTCTTTCTCATCTTCTTGTTAGAACAGTAGCAGTAGGCATGGTATGAACAGAGCACCACATCGACGGTAAAGTATCCCATTCCAATTCACCATAAAGCTCTCGCCACCGCAGAAGCTCTTTGGCAATCCCTGGCACGACTCCAGCTTTTAGACTTGCGGCGCTCCTGTTATTCTTTCTAAATTTCTGTATACACCATTACCACCTCCTTCGTTATGAAATCTTCAAATAGTAGTTTAGCGGGTACACCTATAGACATGGTCATCCCCTCAAAGCCGCTGTGCTTGGGGCGCGAATAACGGCGACTGTGCTCTCTTATTCATTTGTAAGCAACGAAAAAAATGCTATCATTTTCTCATGAGTAACGGCTCACATTATCAGAAATTGAAAGGGCTTGTAGATGACGGGCGTTTATCCATGCATCTAATCATTGCGCCGCCGAGAACTAACTCTTCGCTGGTGGAGCATGTGATGGGCAATTCGCCTGACATTCATCATGAGTGCCACGAACCTTTTCTCGGGGCGCGCCAAGATGATTTCGATCCTGACCATGGGTATAAGCAGATATTCGAGTCAATAGGCGGCGAGCAGTTCGAACATTCGATGGAAAAAACGAGTGTTGCAGTCAAGGAAATGTCTCACTGGATAGGAAAGAATGAAGAGTACACAAGATTGGTAGAACTAACGCGTAATCCGATTTTAATCTTAGTTCGCAACCCATTATTGTCTGTTGAGTCTCGCATTCGACGCGTGGTGAGCACATTGGACATGAGATCGAGTATTGATCTCCAGCGCGCAATGCTGGATTATGTGGCAACCGAGAGGGGCTTCTCAAAGTGGTGCGATTTCTTAATCGCCATTAAGAGCGGTGCCTATGCGAAACCGCTTGATTTTATACGAAACGGAGAAGATATAGACCGCCTGTACGACACTTCAATTTTAAGCGTCCAAAACGAGCTGCTCAATTTCAAGGCGCGCAAAAATGGTTACAGTAACTGGAGGGATTTGGTGGAAAGAAAATTGTATGCTGAGTGCGATTACATCTTCTTTGAAGATATTCTAAAAGCGAATCCGCGACGAATGAGCTTTGAGAAGGATGAGTTCAAGAGACTTGATGAAGAAGTCAGATATTTGGAGTCAGCAGGGAAAAAGCACTTTGTCTTTGACACAACCGATATTCGAGCGGCCCCCGAGGAACAATTGCGCGAATTGTGTTCACGAATCGGCATTACATTTTCTCCAGAAATGCTGGAGTGGGGACAAAAGCCCGTTGATTTTCACAGCGAGCAAACCCAGGAATTTGAAAAACTCTGGTACGATACGCTTTTGTCGAGCAGTCGAGTGAAACCGCCGATTGAGGTCCCACTCCCGCTAAAGCGATTTCCGCAATTTATGCGCCAATATCTTTCGACGGATAATTTAGGCATCTATGCCGAATTATCGAGAAGAAAAACCCTGGGAGGCGAACTTTGGCATGAATTAAACGAATGTGAATTTAATATTCCAGTTACTGTCGAAAATCGAGAGCGGCTGCTCGAGTTGGGTGTCATCGGAGAAGATGTTTCTCCTGGCACGGAGGCTTCCGTGAAATTAAAGTATATCGACCCTATTTACGCGATTCGAATGAGCCAAAGTTGTCAGAGAATGCTGAGTTTAAGGAGCTTAAGCGAGCGTATGCAGATGAGATGAAGATAGTCACTGATGTAGTTACCCAACAGGACGAGCATGTGCGTGAATGGAAGCGGCATCACAGCGAAATGAGACCCCGCTAGTTAAGACAAAATATGTCTGAAACCGAGTTGATAGATGTCGTTGACAAGGATAATAACATCATCGGGGAGTCCGATGTGGCGACGGCGCATGCGGAAGGGCTTAGGCACAGAATCGCTGGCGTCTTTGTTTTTGACGCTGACGGAAATTTGTACCTTCAGACAGGCAACAAATACGGGAAATGCGATCTTTCAGTTGGAGGACATGTGCGAAAAGGCGAATCATACGAAGACGCGGCCAAGCGGGAAATGCTGGAGGAAATCGGGCTCACGGTGCCGATACAACTTGTGTCCACTTTTTTCCCCACGGACGCGCGTCTTAATCATTTTTGGACAATTTATACAGCGAATGCGCCGATGAACTGGAAGTTCAAGCCCACTAAGGAGGTCTGGTCTCTTGAAAAGATGAAACTGGAGGATGTAATTGCTTCAATACACCAGGAACCGAAGCGATTTACGCATGGATTTGTTAACGCTATGCGAGAATATATTCGGGTCAAGCGCTCTCCATAGGCGACAATGATGCTCATTAACTATGCCATTTCTGGTGGTGTATTTGCAGTGATTTACCACAAGTGAGCTTGTATTCTGATACAAGCGAATCGAATGGAGATGGCGCGAATCGAACGCGCGTGCACATGATTCTTTTTTCCGGTTCTACATTGCGTAGTTACTCTTTACCCTTGCGGGTTTTAAACATCAAGACTAAAAGGGTAACAGAAGCGTCTTGATGCCGATTCTCTAAAGTTAAAGCGTGAGCCGAGAAAGAGATAGTCTACGACTACCTGCGGCACGCTCGATTCCGAATCTATAACACCTATGTATCCCTATCGGACGTCGGGGAAATAGATGTCACTTACGCCGAAGCGTAAGCGAAAGCGAGCCCGCGTTCACCAAAATATGGTGAGACGATAGACTTAGCTTTTGAAATTAAGGTTTTTGCACTTAATTGTTCCAGCAGTTTAAGGAATTACTGGAGTTCCACAATGCGCGGAAAGAAGGAGACCACATGTCTATGCCTGTCATCCCCCCTCAAGCTATGAAGTATGGGATATGAAGTATGAATTAAGGTAAGAATAAATCATGGACTGAAGACGAATGACAGTTATTTTCAAAGTACGAGCCTATCCATGCATCTCACGACGGATGTCGCGTTCGGTGTCGCGCAGTTTGATTGTTTCGCGCTTATCGAATTTCTTCTTGCCGCGCGCGATTGCCAATGTAACCTTTAGCTTGTGGCCCCTATTATATACTGAAATCGGCACTATTGTCAATCCTTTCTTTGCCTCTGCCCCCATGAGCGAGGCAATCTCCTTTTTTGTGAGGAGGAGCTTACGGTTTCGCCGTTCATCGTAACCTTTTGGAGTATTCTTAGGTTGGTAAGCGGGAATATACGCGCCAACCATGAATGCCTCATTACCGCGGACAATCACATAAGCGCCTTCAAGCGAACCAAGTTTTGCCCTCAGAGATTTCACTTCAGAGCCAAGAAGCTCGATTCCGGCATCAAGTTTTTCAAGAAATTCATAATTGAATTTTGCTTTGCGATTTTCGATTAGCATGCGTCAATAGTAGCAGACCTCTTTGTTTCCATAAAGGAAAAATTATGTATAATTGGCGTCATGACCCCCCTTAAAGACAACATGAAAGAGGTAAAGGAAAAAGGCAAAAAAGTCCTCAAGACGCTTTCTAACAAGGGAAGCAAGGACAAAAATAGCCCGCCAATTCAGCCCGGGCGCGAATTTTTGAACAAGGCAATGGGAGTGCTCTTCATTTTCCTTGCGCTTATGACGCTGTATTCATTCATCGCAGAGAACCGCGCTCCCGTTTCGGATGTTCCAATTTCTGAAGTCGCTTTTGATGTAGCTCGCGGAGATGTGACTGAAATAAAAGTTTCCGGGGAATCCGTCACAGTTTTGTACGGAAAAGGCAACATTGAAAAACAGTCGCGGAAAGAACCCGGAGTCGGACTTTCACAGACATTTGTTAATTACGGAGTGCCAATCGAGCGGCTGCAGAATGTCAAGATTTCCGTGGAAAAAGAAGGAGGCTTCGGGTATTGGTTCCTCAACCTCGCGCCGTTCATCATCCCGATTCTCTTTATCGCCGTATTCATTTGGTTTTTAACTCGGCAAGTCAAGGGCGCCGGCATGCAGGCCTTCACCTTCGGGCAATCAAAGCCGCGCATCATTTTTCCGCATGATAAAAAGCAGAAGGTAACATTCAAAGATGTTGCCGGAGTGAAGGAAGCAAAACAGGAACTCGCCGAGATTGTTGATTTTTTGAAGAACCCAAAGAAGTTTTTGGATATCGGCGCGGAAATTCCGAAAGGCGTGCTTCTCATGGGCGCGTCCGGCACCGGAAAGACACTTCTCGCGCGTGCGGTGGCTGGCGAGGCGGGCGTACCCTTCTTTTCTATATCCGGCTCGGAGTTCGTTGAACTTTTTGTCGGTGTCGGCGCTTCGCGCGTACGCGACCTCTTCAAACTCGCGAAGCAAGCTGCGCCAGCTATTGTATTTATTGATGAGATTGACGCGGTCGGCCGCGTGCGCGGAACCGGAGTCGGTGGCGGCAATGACGAACGCGAGCAGACACTTAATCAAATACTGGTTGAAATGGACGGATTCGAACAGCATGACAAGGTGATTGTGATGGCGGCAACTAATCGCAGTGACGTTCTTGATTCCGCACTTGTGCGTCCCGGACGGTTTGACCGACGCGTTGTCGTAGACCTTCCCGATCGAAACGACCGCGAGGCTATACTTAAAGTACACGCGCTTAAAAAACAACTCGCTGAAGATGTGAATTTGCGCGTTGTCGCGGAACGAACGCCAGGATTTTCCGGTGCCGACCTTCATTCAATCGTAAATGAAGCGGCGATTCTTGCCGCGCGCGAGGAACGGGTCAAGGTTGCTCAATTTGACCTGATTCGCTCCATTGAAAAGGTTATGCTCGGTCCGGAACGGAAAAGCCATCTCCTTTCGGAAAAGGAGAAAGAAATAACGGCCTATCACGAAGCCGGACACGCGCTTGTATCTTCGGTGCTTCCGTACGCCGACCCGGTGCACAAAGTTTCCATCATCGCGAGAGGCCGAGCCGGGGGGTACACGCTGAAGCTTCCGCTTGAGGACAGAAAATTGCAATCCCGCAGGGAATTCTTGGACGACATAGCGGTGACGCTCGGAGGCTTTATCACCGAAGAAATGCTCTTTGGCGATATCACGACCGGTCCATCGAACGACCTCCAGGTGGCGAGCGCGCTTGCAAGGGACATGGTGACCAAATACGGCATGTCTGAAAAGCTTGGTCCGATTGCATTTGAAACATTGCTCGGCCGGCTCGGCGGACAGCGCATCCACGAGGAAAAAGAGTATGGCGAGAAGGTAAGTGACGCGATTGACGCGGAAGTCGCGAAAATCATCGCGGAGGCATACAAAAAAGCAGAGACTATTCTTGTGAAGCACCGCGTCGCGCTTGATGCTATTGCGACGAAGCTCATTGAAGTTGAGACGCTGGAGCAGGAAGAATACGAAAAAATCATCATCGCGCACGGCATCATGCCGAAAAAGAAGAAAGACATAGAGCACCAGAAATAATCCGCCAGCTGGCGGATTATTTCTGGTGCAATTCCTAATATCCCCGCCTGCGCCGAAGCGGCTTCGGCGGGCAGGTAATTCCTAATTTCTAAACAATCCACAAATTCCAAATTCTCCAACAAGTCATATCTATTCCATTATTCGCGCGAATAGTGGAATAGATGTGCTAAGTGATTTTGCGAAAGTGACGTATATGCGCTACGATTTCAACATACGCCCGTAGCTTCTGCCTACGCTAAAAGCTTCGGCAGACAGGCAATGGTAAGAGCGTTATCCCGCCCCTAGCTCAATGGTTAGAGCACCGAGCTTATAATTGCTAGAGAGGAGCGAAAAACAAAAATGCGCGTGTAGCTCAATGGTTAGAGCACCGAGCTTATACCTCGGGGGTTCTAGGTTCGAGTCCTAGCACGCGCAAAGCGTTCTTGTTTTTCGTCCGAGTGAAGCAATTATATGAAATATACCTCGGGGGTTCTTGGTTCGAGTCCAAGGGGGCGGATTGGAGATTTATGTAATTTCTGTTATCTTAAGTAATATGTTTTCTTTTACGAGGAAGAGAAGATGAAGATTTGGGCGCAACTGTCGCGCCTCTTTGTCTTGCCCTCGTAAGCTAACGGATAAACTGCCTCGCTTCTACCGAGGTTTTGCAGGTTCGAATCCTGCCGAGGGTATTAGGAGTTATAAACTAATCCACTATGGATATGGACGACCCAAAAAAGAAATTTTTGTTACATATCTTTTTTAGCAATAGTGTTTTCTCGGCATTTGCTCAAAGGGGCAAGGGAAAGGATGGGCGTAAGCGTGGTGTATATCAACCCTTCCCCGACACCAAAAGGAAGGAAAAGTTCAAAGATTTTCTCCGTGAATTTCTTGAAAAATATGTAGATATTAAGTGGCGAGGTAAGAAACAGCTGTCCTCGGCGGAATTAGAAGATTGCATGGATAAGCTTAAGGAGGAAGTGGATGAAGGATTTTCAGATATCCTTAATAAAGATAACGAAAGCAAAATTACCTTCGGTACTGTTCAGAAACTTGTCAATCTTTACTTGAAATACTTGTGGTGTACCCGCCAAATAGATTTTGATCCACCACACTGTCCAGTTGATGGACAAGTGTTGGGTAAAATTGACTGGGATGGGCCACTTTGGCCGGATATGCAAAAGGGCGATTATCAGCGGGCGATTATGGCGATTACTGAAAAGGCAAGAAAAAAAAGGTACAAATCTGTCGCAGAGTGGGAATTAGAAGAATGGCCATCTCAAAATAAGTTTACCGTTTGAGCTTGACGGCGAAGGTAGCACTTGCTATACTCTGTAATACAGATTGTTACAACTAAAATATGAGCATATGCGAAACATCGTAAACATATCACTGCCGAAAGAGATGGTGGTAGACATTAGGCGCGGAGTGAAGGCGGGGAAGTTTGCTTCCACGAGCGAGTTCATGCGCCATTTGATTCGTGTGTGGAATACGGAGCAGTTGATGCGAACTGTGGAAAAAAGCCGAGCCGAAATTGCTGCTGGAAAAGGCAGAGTTCTTCGATCACTTAAAGATTTGCGTTAGCCAGTATGCAGATTATCTACTCCCCGACTTTTCGGCGGCTCTACCGAAAACTTGAGCGCGATATTCAACAACGCGCGGAGGTGAGAGAACATATATTTCGTCAGAATCCCTTTGACGCACGGTTGGAAACGCATAAGTTGCACGGGAGATTATCTGACCTGTGGGCGTTTTTCGTTACCAGAAAAATCAGAATCACCTTCGAGTTTGGAGAAAACCAGATGGTAACTTTTCATGAGATCGGCGACCACGACATCTACTCCTGATTTACTCAAAATGAATCTCTTCTTTTTTACGTGAAGCGAGATGTTCAATAAGAAAGGGATACTGTGAAAGAGTCGCATCTTCTTCTAGAAGCCGCTTCGCTTCAAAACGGGCGGCTTCTACCATTTTAAGATTCTGGAGGGCTTCCATCGCGACATCTGAAACTCCCCACTGCTCTCTGCCGGAGAGTTTGCCCGCGCCGCGGAATTTGAGGTCGTACTCTGCGAGTTCAAAACCGTTTTTTGCTTCCTGCAAAGCTCGTAAGCGCTCCAAGACTTTTTTTCCGCCAGACTCCGTGAAGACATAACAGTACGCTTGGTGGGTACTGCGAAGCACTCTGCCGCGCAGTTGATGGAGTTGCGCGAGCCCGAAACGCTCGGCGCCTTCAATGACAATGACGGTCGCGTTTTCTATATTAACGCCGACCTCGACGACTGATGTTGAAACAAGGATGCTTATTTTGCCGTCCTTAAAGTCTTCCATCACCGATTCTTTCTCGGCATCTTTGAGCTTGCCGTGCATCACGCCAATCTCAAATTCAGGGAAGACTCTTTCTTTGAGCCGTTTTGCCTCCGCTTTTGCCGACCGTGCTTGAACTGCGAATTCCTTATCAGGGTCCGGCTCGTCAATTCGAGGCGTGATGATGTAGCACTGGCGGCCAGTCTGTAATTCCTTGCGTATCTTCTCATACGTCGTGTCTCGATCCTTGGGTGCTATTAATTCGGTGATAATCGGTTTTCTCCCTGGCGGTAGCTCATCAAGAATCGTTAAATCCAAATCGCCGTACATTGTGAGCGCGAGGGTTCGTGGAATAGGGGTCGCGGTCATACTTAAGAGGTGAGGTACAATTTTTTCTTTATGTACCAACGCTTTTCTTTGAGCGACCCCAAACCGGTGCTGTTCATCAATGATGGCATAGGCAAGATGTTTGAACTTCACGACTTTTTGAATAAGCGCGTGCGTCCCGACTAGAATCGGTATCTCGCCGTTTTGCACCCACTTGAGGAGTTGTGATTTGGAAATATCCGTTGCGCCGTGTGGATTTACTTTGGAGGGGAATTTTCTGCAGCCGGAAGAGGTAATGAGGCCAATGTTGATAGGGAGATGAGAAAAAAAGGAGATGAAGTTTTCAAACTGCTGTTTCGCAAGAATCTCGGTAGGGCACATATATGCAACTTGCAATGTTCCATAGGACTGTCCTTGGGGACGGCTTGTGACTACAGCATAGGAGGTAGTAGCCGCAACGGCGGTCTTGCCGCTTCCCACATCACCCTCGAGAATCCTCGCCATAGGGACGCCTTTTCTAAAGTCCTCAAGAATTCCGCTGACAGCCTTGTTTTGAGCATTGGTAAACGAAAAAGGAAAACGTTTCGTAAAGCGTGCAATATGTTCCTCGCCCTTTTCAATGGTAAATGATTTTTCTTTCTGCCACAGCCGCCTTTCTTTTTGTTTTTCAAGTTGGATTAAAAATACCTCTTCAAACGAAAAGCGTTTTCGCGCCGCAACGGCGTCCGACTCTTTTTGCGGCGCGTGAATCCAAATCAGTGCGGTTTTGAACGAGGGGAGGTGATACTTCTTGAGAATTTCCTGCGGTAGCGGGTCGGTCAAGGTTTCAAGTACGCCGGTTTTAAGGATTTTTTGGACTGCATGATAAAACCAGTTTGAAGTAATTCCCCGCGATTCGGAGTACACGGAGTGGAGAGCATGATTTTCTGGTGTAAGAGTCAGACTCTCGGCGGAGAGAGTCTGACTCTTACGAAAAAGAGAATTGCCGACCTCATGCGGAATAGTTTCAACTTTTTCAATCTTTGGGTTGCTGAAATAGAGCGTGCCACTCTTTCGTCGCTCCGATACTTTTCCTTCGACGCGAACAAGAGCGTCTTCCGGAATCATTTTGGCAAGATAGGGCTGATTGAACCATACTATCTGTATCTTCCCAGTATCGTCGTGAAGCTCGCCCGTACCCATCGGTATCTTTTTTCTAAATGCTTTAGTCGCTTTTAGGTTTGAGATTCGTCCGAACACGACGGCTGTTTCTCCTTTCTGAAGATTTTCAATATTTCGCACTTCAGCGACATCACCATAGCGGGAAGGGAAGTGATACAGCAAATCCTCAATCGTTTTTATGCGGAATTTATGAAGCGCTTTTCGCTGCGATTCCGTTATTCGAAAAATAGTTTCGATTAGTGCGGCAAGCTGCATAATGTTTAAGAGTGTATCACCATTTTGCGAGAATAACTGCTGGTGATAGTATGGTACTCACTATGATAGATGATACAAAGAAGTTTTTGGATGTGGCGCTTGAAGCGGTTAAGAAAGCTGAGCCGATTTTTAAGAGATATTTTGGCAATCCAGGAGAGGTACATGCAAAAGGCAACAATCCACGCAATTGGGTGACCGACGTGGACAGAGAAATTGAGCAGCTTATCGTCGCGGAGATCAAACGACAATTTCCTCATCATGGTATTGTCGGAGAAGAGTTTTCTCCAAACGCACCCGTTTCGGAAACGTATACATGGTACCTTGACCCCATTGACGGAACCTCACTTTACATTCACGGCATCCCTTTTTGCTGTATTTCTATTGGTCTTGCGGATAAAACCGGTCCGCTTGTGGGAGTCATTTCAAATCCACAAACAGGTGAGCTGTTCCACGCGGTAAGAGGCATAGGCGCATTCAAAAGTGGAAAACCAATCACTGTTTCCAAAGTTTCTGATTTCAATCTCTCTTTCGGGGCGCTTGGATGGGGGACTCGAAAAGAGGCCAGTGAACTTTTTGCAAAACTTATTCCGAATATCGGAAAAATACGAGTACTGGGAAGCTCTGCTATGCAACTCTGTTTTCTCGCCGAGGGAAAACTAGATTTTTATGTTGTTACGGGAGTCCACGCGTGGGACATTGCGGCGGGCATTCTTATCGCCTCGGAAGCAGGTGCAAAAATCTCTGATTTTGAAGGAAATCCTTATACACTTTCCGCGCCTGAAAAGATGTTAAGTACCAACACTCATCTCCACTCCCAATTCTTTGAGGCGATACAGAAATCACTCGATAAGTCGTAATTTGTCACATACTACGACTTATCACTCCATTTAGGAAAGGGAGAAGTGAAACAGCTATAATCTCTACTATACTTTGTAGTATAGTAGAGATGAAATATCTCTCATTTTAGTTTTAACAAGTCTATGCGGAATTCAAAACCATATTTTTTTAGCCCAAGTTTTTTGTAGAAGCGATGCACTTCTTCGCGGGAGAGGCGGCTCGTGCCGATAACTTTGTAGGAGCCAAGCCGTTTCGCTTCCCTGATTGCCTCCTTAACTAGAGCGCTGCCCACACCCCTTTTTCTGTACGCTTCTTTCACAAAAAGGTCTTCAATAAGTCCGTACGGTTCTTTATGTGAGTCGTTTCGTATGAGGTACAGATAAAGCGCCCCCAACTCCTCACCACCATCCGTCATGGACAACCGTATCGCGTATTTCTCCTGCCTTGTTTCTTTCTGTATCCTCATGACATATAGAACGTGTAGCGTATATCGTGTAACGTCAGATGCGAATTACAATAACTTTACGCTTTGCGATATACGTTTTGCGTTACACTACTTTATCAGCTTCCAAATAATCTCCGCGGTTTTTAGAGGGTCGTGCCGGACAATACTTCGCTTTAGGATGTCCCCATTTTGCTTTTTATGGATTTGATTTGAGATAACTGCATCCGAAATAACATCTACACCAATCTTTTTAAGGGCATCACTATCAAGTTCGACGAACGACGATTTTTCCTTTTTATACAGTACAAGCGCTTCCGACGAGGGTTTTTTAGTATTGACAATGACCGTATCGATGACCGACACTCCTTTGTCCGCCCCCAGATACATATTCGCTTCGCGCACAAAATCGGAGGCGGTAAATCCATCGGTCTGACCGAGTTTGGTCATGATATTGGTGATAAGCACCTTCCTCGCCCTTGATGTCTTGATCGCTTCAGCAACGCCGGGTACGAGGAGATTGGGGAAAGTGGAGGTATAGAGATCTCCTGGTCCGAGAATGATTGCGTCGGCCCTTGCGATTGCATCGATGGTACGCGGATTCGCGTCAGCCTTTGAGAGCATGAGTTTCGCGATAGGCGCGCGCTTTTTTGTCACCGGTTCATCGAGCTCATGCTCGCTTTTGATAAGCGTGCCGTCGGAAAGCTTTGCCGAAAGCGTGGTCGGTTGTTTTGAAACAAAAAGCACCTCGCCTCGCACATTGAGAAGGCGAGCAGCTTCGGCGATTGCTCCTTCAGGACTTCCCGTCACTTTTTCAAGTGCGGCAAGCAAGATATTACCAACACTATGCCCCTTAAGTGAGCTACTTTCGAAGCGGTATGTGAAAAGCTTCTGAAGCGCCGGTACGGTGTATGAAAGGCCGATGAGACACTGCCTGATGTCCCCCATAGGCATCACGCCAAGCTCTTTTCTTAGAATACCAGTCGAACCCCCATCGTCAGCAGTAGAGACGATGACGATATTATTAGTTGGGAACTGTCGAAGTCCCTTCAGTAGAGTAAAAGTCGCGGTGCCGCCGCCGATGATAACAACAGTTTTCATAGCTTTTTAGCTTCCTAGCCCACTAGCTTCCTAGCCCATCTTTTCTAACAAGCTAATAAGCTAAACAGCTCTTGTCCCTCCTTATTTTATAATCTTCAGCTTCCTGCCTGCGCGTTCCAGCGCCCCGAGTGCTGCGTCAAGCTGCTTCTTTGTATGTGCGGCGGAAATCTGCACGCGGATTCTCCCTTTTCCTTTCGGCACCACGGGGTACGCGAAGCCCCGCACATATACGCCTTCCTTAAAAAGTTCATCCGCGAGCGCCATGGTTTTTCGCTCATCCATGGTCATGATGGGGGTGATGGGGTGGGAGGCAGAATCCTTAATCTTTAATCCTTCATCCTTAACTGAAGAAAGAGAAGGAGTACCTCCCAACGTATAACCCAATGTTTCCAATTTTGTTCTGAAATATTTTGTGTTTTCAGTGAGCTTTTCCTTTAGTGGCAAAAACTCCTTATCGAAATGCTCTATTACATACAACGCGGCTCCAGCAATGGCCGGCATAAGCGAGTTTGAAAAGAGATAGGTGCGGCTACGCTGGCGAAGAATATCAATCACTTCCTTGCGTCCCGTCGTAAATCCGCCGCCAGCGCCGCCGAGCGCCTTTCCGAATGTTCCGGTAAGTATATCTACTTTGCCCAAGATTCCTTTTTCTTCAATACTGCCGCGGCCGGTCTTGCCGAGTACTCCAGTTCCGTGCGAATCGTCCACGACGAGCATGGCGTCATATTTATCCGTAAGCGCCCTTAATTCATCAAGCTTCGCTATTTCTCCATCCATGGAGAAGACGCCATCAGTAACCACAAGTCTTCTCCGAGCGCCCTTTGCTTTAATGAGATGTTTCTCAAGTTCCTCCATGTTGCCGTGAGCGAAACGAAAACGCTCGGCCTTACAGAGTCGCACGCCGTCAATGATGGAGGCATGATTCAGCTCATCGGAAAATATAGCGTCTTCCTCTGTGAGTAGGACTTCAAAAAGTCCAGTGTTCGCGTCAAAACAGGAAGTATACAATATAGTGTCTTCTGTTTGGAAGAACTTCGATATAGCCGCTTCAAGTCTTTTGTGCAGGTCGGTGGTGCCGACGATAAAGCGCACGCTGTTCAAGCCGAGCGAATATTCTTTCAATGCTTTTTGAGCGGCTTTTATAACTTTCTTTTGCTGGGAGGCGCCGAGGTAATTGTTGGCGCAAAGGTTTATGAGCTTTTTCCCGTCAACCTTTATCTCCGTGCCTGGATGTCCCTCAATAGTCTTTTCCACCTTGAACATTCCCCCATCGCGCATGGCCTGGAGTTCCTTTTCTATTTGGGTTTTAAGTTCGTTTGAATACATGGTGATATACGAAAATACGAATTAAAAACCAACGAATGGCTACGAATCCGAAATCTTATTCGTAGCAAATTCGTATATTCGCATAATTCGTTGTTTCGTATGTTATATCTCTATGAGTATTTTGGGGTGCTTCGCCATCATCTCCTCGAATCGCTCTTTAGTATAGTCCTTAAGCGAAAGAATCGTATCTTTACCCTGCGCGAGAATGATGTTCCATATATTCTCCTGAATTTTATTTTTCGTATCCGAGAAAAGTCTCTGCGTCATCTCCCATGTTTCCGGAAGTCGGCGCCCAATGACCGCGTGCATGGTGATTCCTCGAATGATGAATCGGTTATAGTTTTCAAGCACGAAGTCGCCCATTTTAATACCGAAAGCAATCATATCTCCTCCTCGGCGCGTTGCAAACAAGCAGTTGTTAAATGATGAATTGAATCCCGCCATTTCAAAGGATACATCTACTCCCAAGCCCTCCGTCAGCTCTTCGATTTTCTTGATGACGGCCTCATCGCGGTGGTGCGCAGCGGTGTCCTTCTGTCGGGGAGAAAGAGGAATAATATAGTCGATACCGAGGCGCCTCGCCATTTCTTGTGATATCGGATTCGGCTCAACGCCAATGATGGTCGTTGCGCCAAGACCGCGTGCCACCAGTATTAGGAACAGGCCGATTGGTCCGAGGCCGAAGATGGCGATTGTTTTTCCCTGAAGCGGGACTTTGCTCGCGGCATGCACGGCGTTGCCGAACGGCTCTTGCATCGCTCCGAGCTCCGGCCGAATCTTTGAGGTGTCGGTCTTCCAGATTATGTGCGCTGGCAATTTTACAAATTCGGCGAAGCCGCCGTCATGCGAGATGCCTAGAATTTTTTCATTTGTGCAGACATGCTTCTCGCCACGCAAGCACTGGAAACATTTGTTGCAAACAACATGCGATTCGGGTGCGGCAAAATCGCCGATTTTGAGCGGAGCAACAACCCCCTCCTCGGAAGACCTCGGCACCCCCCTTATTAAGGGGGATGGCGCTAATGCAGACGCTTTACTTCCAAGTGCGACAACCTCGCCGAAGAATTCATGCCCCAAGATCCGCCGAGTGTTTCCTTCCGCTGTGATGCTCCCGAGGATTTGGTCCCGAAACGCGGCGCGGTTCCAAATGCCGCGGTCGGTTCCGCAGATGCCCGCGTAATGCACCCTTAACAGCACTTTGTCAGCGTCAGTCGGGTCCTTCTTCTCATCAAGCACTGGCTCCGGGACATCCTGCAATTCAAAACCGCGTGTGTCGTCCCATGAGCCGAGAGTTGTATCAAATACTAATGCGCGCATAGTATGAGCTTTCTAGCTTATCAGCTTCTTAGCTTTTAAGGAAAATCCTGACTACTAATCTAGAAAGCTAGTAAGCTAAATAGCTAATAAGCTATTCCACCGTTACGCTTTTCGCCAAGTTCCTCGGCCTATCAGGATCGAGGTTGCGTTCAAGCGTTAAATAATACGCAAAGAGTTGTAGCGGAATCACGGCGAGAATGGGGGAGAGCATTTCAAGCGTTTGGGGAATGAACACCACATCATCTGCGAATTTGGCCACTTTTTTATCCCCCTCCGTTGCTATCGCAAAGACTCGTCCGCTTCGCGCTTTAATCTCCTGTATGTTTGACAGCATCTTATCATACACGCTATCTTGGAGCGCCATAGCAACGGTCGGAAACTCCTTGTCTATCATCGCGATAAATCCATGCTTCATTTCTCCAGCGCCGCACCCTTCTGCGTGGATGTATGACGCTTCTTTCACTTTAAGCGCGCCTTCAAAGGCGGTCGCAAAATTATATTTTCGTCCAAGATAGAGCATATGCTCGTACTTCGCGTATTTTTTCGCGAGACTTTTTATATTTTTCGCGCTTTCAAATATCTTTTCCATTTTCTTGGGAAGTTCTTGAAGCTCTTTCGCTATTCGCCTCCCTACGGAGAGTGACATCTGCCGCTCTCTCCCTATGTGGATGGTGAGCAGGGCAAGCACCACAAGCTGTGAAATGTACGCTTTGGTCGATAGAACGCTCACCTCCGGTCCGGCATGGTTGTAGACGCCGGCATCTACTTCGCGCGCGATTGTAGAACCGACGATATTTACTATACCGAGTACCGTCGCGCCCTTTCGCTTCGCCTCACGTATAGCTTCAAGGGTATCCGCGGTCTCGCCAGACTGTGAGATGGCGATAACGATGGTTTCGCTATTTATAATGGGCTTCCGATACCTGAATTCCGAAGCAAACTCCACTTCTACCGGTATTCCAGCGTATTCCTCCAGCATATATTCGCCGACTTGCGCAGCGTGAAAAGCGGTGCCACACGCGATGATGATAATACGTTTCGCCGTGCGGAGCTTTTCGGAGATAGTTTGGAGTCCCCCGAGCCTTGCGAGGCCACCCTCGGCAATAAGTCGGCCGCGAAGAGTATTTTCAATCACCTTAGGTCCCTCCATAATCTCCTTTAATGTAAAATGCGAGAATCCGCCCTTTTGTATTTTATTCGCGTCCCACTCAATCATCTCGGCGCTCCTCATTACAATTTTGTCGTTAAGCGTACGCACCGTATGCGCCTGCGGAGTTAAGGTCGCCATCTCGCCGTCTTCAAGATAGAGCATCGTTCGCGTGTAAGAGAGAAGCGGGGAGGCATCGGAGGCAACAAAGTTTTCTCCCTCGCCAAACCCAATCACAATCGGAGACCCCATGCGGGCGGCAATGATTCTTTCCGGTTCCAAACTTGAAATCACCGCAAGCCCATATGTCCCGCGGAGCTTTCGTAGAGCAGATTGCACCGCTTGCTCAAGGTTCAGTGTTTTTTTGTACGCGTCTTCTATGAGGTGCGCGATTACTTCCGAATCCGTTTCAGACTTGAATGTATGTCCGATTTTTGATAATTGTTCCTTGAGTTCTTGGAAATTTTCTATGATGCCGTTATGCGCGATAAAAAAAGACTTGGTGCAATCGGTATGCGGATGAGTGTTCTTCTCAGACGGTTTGCCATGAGTGGCCCAGCGCGTGTGGCCGATGCCTGCCGTTCCCGCCAAGCTTTTCCCTTCACATCGCTCGGCAAGCGCGGCAACTTTGCCAACCGCGCGAGCGGTCTTTATCCCCACGCTACTTTGGACGGCGACTCCGGCGCTGTCATATCCGCGATATTCAAGCCGATGAAGCCCATCGAGAATGATGGGCAGCGCCTCTTTTTTCCCGACGTATCCAATAATGCCGCACATGGCTGATTTTGTTAATCGAATCGAGCATAGCGAAGATGAGATGTTACAAAATCGCCACCCTGTTAAATAATCCGCCGCGGGCGGATTCCCAGCCTCCGGCTGGGATTTAACAGGGTCACAACATATACTTTAGCTGTACTCTGTTGTGTTCTGCAACAGCCACCTCGTAGTGTCCGCCTCAGGCGGACTACTATTGGGGTTGCTCTCGGTAACCACTACAACTCTAAGACGAATGGGAATGTCGCAAAAACTCGACGAAAACCGGGTTTACCCGGCATTATTTACAAGGTCCGACCTTGTAAAACTAACGCCGATTGGAGAACGCGAGCGCGAGCGCCGCGAGTGCGAGCGAAATGTCACGAAATAAAATATCAATTTGATTCCAGTTGAAGTACACCACACTCCCAAGAAAGAGTGCCGCCACGACAGATGGGATGGCAATGCGCAAGCCGGAAAGAATCCAGAGCGCGATGATAACATGCACCACAGCGAGTCCTATGAGAAGCGTATCCTGCGAAAGTCCAAAGTCTTTCACAAACGACGGAATATACCCAACCCAACTTAACGGATTTTTCCAAAACCCATAGGCAGGATACAAAAACGCAAAAGCAAGCGCGACTCGCAAGAGTATATTTGATGTTTTGCTCATGTATGTTTACGACCCTAACACAAAACACAGTATCCAAAAATCCAAACAAAACACAGTCACTCAAAACATAGACGAAAATTTGGTTTGGAGAGTTTGGATAATTTGTGCATTGTTTGTGATTTGGGAATTGTGATTTGGAATTTTACTCCACAACTACTGTCCCCGTCATTGTTGAGTTAAGGTGGTCATGGTACTTCCATGTACCAACCTTATCGAAGGTGAAGCGAAATTCGGTTTTTCCGCGCTGGTTCGTTTTGTACTGGTCAAACTCCGGATACAAAAGGTGCGCCGGGTGTTCATTTGAAGCAATCGAAGCCTGTTTGCCGGTTACATTCTCAAACAAGACCGTATCGCCCTTCTTGATTCTAATAGTATCAGGAGTAAATCCGTCTATGCTGTAGGTTACCTTAACTTTCGCCTGATTTGCCAGAATATCTCCACAGGAAACATAGGCCTTGAGGTCATCGGCGGATTTATGCACGTTGATGGCGAGCGGAAGTTCCAAAAGCAATTGCCTTAGCGTCATGTTGGGAATATTGGTCTGCGACGCGCCATTTCCAACATTTGTGAGCGGATATTTGACAATGCCGGGATTTGGGCAACTACCAAGATGAATGTGCGCCGGTTCCGCCTCGAGAGACGGCTTCCCAACCAGATTCACAATGACTCGCACTGTGCTGGTTCCTATTTGTACGATGACCGCTTGTCCTCCTCGGCCCGACATATTTTGCTCGTCCAGTTTGACCTGAAGCGTCGTCGGGTCGCTTGTCACCGCGGAATCTTTCTTCGCTGGCGGCACTTTCATGATATCGGTTTCTTTCGTGTCGGTACCCGGCACCGGCATTCGCGTTTCCACTTCTTCTGCCGATTGTTTTTCCGGTTCGCCTCCCGCTGCCTTTTTATCCATCGCTTTTTTAATTCCGTACGCTCCGCCGCCGATGACAAGAAGCGCGATGATAATCGCCGCAATTGGCGCGAGTCCTTGTTTTGTGTTGATTCGCATGTATTTCTTTAGCTAGTTTGTAATGACCTCAACAAAAGAATGGTTCGTCCTTCATTTTATCAAGTTTCTCTGGTCACGCGCAAGAATTAATCGCCACGCGGCATTTTTTGCGCCTCTATTGTCAAGAAAAGCGGAATCTCTTTCCGCGCGCGGTCTTCCGCTTCCGCGCGCGGACCTTTTTGACTGGTTTTTCCGGAACTCCATTCTTCCAGGCGTCTTACGCAAAGGTTTTGTTTGAATAGAGCTTTTACGTAAGTCTGAAGAGGTCGGTGAAAGGAAAAGGTCTGCTCGCCTGATTTCCTCCCAGGGTGCATATCTATCCCTATGTTCACATTCGAGAGATATCGGTCAATACGTCGGTACTGTACCCACTTCTTCTTGGATTCATCCCCGCCAGAGGCGGGTCCACCTTCGGCGGAAAAGCCCCATGAGCTTTCCTTTGGGATTCGGAAGGCAGGGTGATTCAATACTATGTATAGTTTGCCACGCGCGGCAAGCACACGAGCGCATTCCGCAAATGTTTCGTTTAGGTTTTCAATATTTTGAATGGCGAGCACGATCGCTATCTTGTCTACGCTTCCGTCTTTAAGGAAGTGGAGCGCATGAGCGGGCGCGGAATAGTACGCGATTTCCTTTGGAGATTTTTTCTTCGCGATATCAAGTAGCTCCTCCGAGATATCCGAGGCAATCACTTTTCCTCCCGCTTCATAAAAAGCGCGCGCGAAAAGTCCTTGCCCGCAAGCAAGGTCAAGAATCCTCTCACCTTTTTGTATTTCCATGAGCCGCAGGAGGTTCGGAAGAATCAAATCCTGCTGGTATGAACCTTTCTGTTCAACGGTTTCGTCGTACCACTCTGCCACCTTTCCCCATGAGGTCGAAGCCTCTCTAGATTTTCTTCCTATAATTTTGTTTCTCATTAAAATAGATTAAGGCATACTCTGTAGTGGAAATTTGCTGATTGTCCATACTCCGTATGCATTAATCAGGAAAGCTAGCACGATAAGCATTAATGCGAGATTTTTGAAAATCATTCTTTTTTGCTCGACATCCTCTAAAATTTCATTAGAAAAAGATCTTATTTCTCTATAGCTGTCAGGCTTGTATGTGTTTAACTTTTTATCATATCTTTCAAGAATTTTTTTTATGTTGATATTAAAAGATTCTAGTTGTGGTTTATCCAATACCAGATGCTCTTTTACAGTAGCCATCTCAAGAAGTTCCAACCTACTATCTGAAATAGAGTTTTCTTCCCTCATAAGTTCTAGAAAACGAGAATTTACCTCGATAATCTTGTTATCAGTAACTCCTTCATAATAGTCAGAAATAAACGAGAAAAGAGTTCCAAGAAGTAGTAAGAAACCTTGTGTAATAATAACAATTTTTATAATCGGATTCCGGTATTTGGTTGTCATATGGAGAGTATGGGAGTTTTTCAGACAGTTTCTCAGACTTTCTTAATTAGTTTTCGATACAAAAACCAAATTGTGCCTATCCAAAGAAGAGCGGTAAAAGAGTTGGAACCGAGTACCTCTGCCCTAGACCCCAAAGTAAAACCTAGTGTGCCTATTGAGTTATACAAACCACCAATCAACAAAATTATTGCTATGCCACCCAGAATATCTTTCCAAGTTCATAAGTTTAAGATTTATTTAAAATATTGATGCTTTTATTGTAAATCATCGCAAAGCTTTAAAGTTCGACAACTTCAATTCTTTGTTGCGCTTAAGTAAAAACGGAGGGTGTGGGAGTTTCTCTCATTACATGAGCAGTATACCTTTTGGGTATGTTCTTCGCTTTGAAGCTCGAACATACGCTCAAAAGCTTTTCGAATCCCACACGAAAGCGTCCCACGCTTTCTACCATCCGTTTTCGCGGACTCAAACGGAGGGTGTGGGATTCGAACCCACGGTCCGGTTTCCCGGACAGCACATTAGCAGTGTGCTGCTTTCGACCGCTCAGCCAACCCTCCACTAGAATGTGAACTATATCCTATTCTTGCCACCGCTTCAAGAATTTCTTATTTCGACAAGCGAGGTGAGGAAGCGAATGCATGGAGCTTCCGCAAGACCTTGAGCCAGGTGTCTTCACCTGCGAAAGGTGTACCGTTCCCGTAGGGAAAGCCACGACAACTTGCTAGTTTGCACGGCGTCAAAACGAAGTCGAATCAAAGGGTGTACTACCCCGCCCCTCGGGGCGGTGAAGCGCGAGTCTGCGAACTCATTATGGGTGCAGGGCTTGCCCTGCGGTTTAGTACCCTTTATTTTGATTCAAGTGCTACTAGGGTATTCTCCATTTAGCATTTACTCACGGCCGTGAGCAAATGCTAAGAAATATTTTGATTCTTCTAAGCCACCGCCTCCGGCGGTGACTCTAACACAAGGCTCTGCAGGTGTATTCAAGTCATCTGGCACTTAGCAATAGTATGCTATAGCATACTATTGCTAAATACCGGACAGAGAAACACCGATCCATCATGATGCTCGGTCAGATAGACGCGGAGTGAGCACGTATCTGTATCGGAGCTGATGAGGAGCAGATACGGAAGTAAGTAAAATGACAGCAGGAACGTGACGTACTGGGTTACCAGCTAATGCCTTTTAGGTTGAAGTTCATACCACCGCCTCTGACGGTGGTAATTGATTTCATAGTTAGGGACATACGCACTCTTAGCGCAAAATAGTTTACGGAGTCCCACCAGATACGCGCTTGCGCGCGGGATAGGTTGGTTGATACAATTTTGGCATCTTTTATCGTACCCCTACGATGTCCAACCTCGCAATTTCCTACCGTTCTTGCTCCACTCGTTTTTCTTTTCTCACTGTTTTTTTAGTGGCGAGTGTCGCCATGTTTATGCTCACTCCCACCGCTTTTGCGGCAACTGAAGTCACCGGGAGCATTTCCACCGATACGGTCTGGACTGAAGCCGGCAGTCCTTATGTCATTCCCGACGGATTCCGGATTCGGGTGAACGCGGGAGTAATACTTACCATTGGAGCCGGCGCGGTTGTTAAGGCCGGAAGCAATTCGGGGATAAACGTAAACGGCACCCTCAACGTTTTGGGAACCGCCGAAAAACCAGCGTATTTAACTTCGCTTCGAAACGACGCGAACAGCGGCGACACGAATGGCGATGCCGATTTAACGGAGCCGAGCGAGTCTGATAGATGGAATATCAACTTTAATTTTGGCTCTGGACCCCACAAAATAGAGCATACGGATTTTTCTTATTCTTACGACACCTTATTTTTTTACGGCACGAGCGCGGATTTCAATGATGTCCGGTTTGAGAACATCACGGACGCGATTGGGGCGGGCGGGAATAGCGACATCGGACTTGAAAATGTTTCCATTCAAAACGTCGCCGGCGATGGAATCTGGGGCGACGGAGGTGTCTTTGTTATCGCTAATTCTGAGATTCGCGATGTTACGGCAGGTCGCGACGCGGCCAGTTTCTACCGCGGGGCAAAAATCTTTTTAGATAATTTTTTGGTGGATGGAGTTGGTTTTGGAGCGGCACTCGGACTTTACGGCGCTCACGCGACGGCGACTGCGTCTCGTTTCGCGAGCGGCATGGATTCAGGAGTTGAATTGTATCGCGACTTCAGTTTCGGTGGCTCTTCCATTTATCTTGCCGATTCAACGATTGAGGATTTTGGTCGTTTTGGTCTGGCGGTGTTTGGGAGTTCGGCGCTGGTTGAGAGGACAACGCTTCGCGGCAACGGATACGGTGCGCGAGTAGGCTCAACTTTCGAATTTCAGCCAAATGTTTCCGTTGATAACAGCTCGATTTTCGGAAATCTTTTCTACGGTTTCTTTAATTCGACTACTACAGTAGTGGATGCTCGCGCGAATTTTTGGGGCGATGCAACGGGCCCGTTTCATCCGGCATTGAACCCCGCTGGTTTTGGCGATGAGGTTTCGGACAATGTGGACTTTTCTGATTGGCTTTCAAGCGACCCGCTTGCGGAGGTTCTGTGCTGTTCGTCGGTCGCGTTTATTCCCGGTCTTGAGGCGAGCCGGTTGTATAAGGAGGGCATTTTGTTTGAGGACAAGCTGTGGGAGCCGAACAACAATCATGATGTGGCGGAGCTCGCGCTCTCGACTACGACCGGCGAAAGTGTCAACGCCGGAATTTACACGCGCGATGTGCTTGACGAGCCACTCGGCTTTCCGATTGCAGGCAACATTTACAAAGAATTTATCGCGCGTATGGAGAGTCTTGTCGCGGACGGCGTTATCAATGCGTTTGAGCCACTGCCCTATGATTGGCGATTTGACGTCCGCGATGTCGCTGTCGGCGACATCGCGCTTCAAGATGGCGCGTCGTACGCAATGGTTTCTCGCATTGAGGCGCTCGCCACCTCGTCGGAGACGGGAAAAGTGACGCTCATCACGCACTCAAACGGCGGACTCGTGGCGAAGGAGCTTTTAAGCGAGCTTGCGCGGCTTGGAAAAGCTGGTTTGATTGACCGAGTGATTATGGTTGCCGCGCCGGAGCTTGGGACGCCTGACGCCGTTCTTCAGCTCTTGCATGGCAGCGAATTTTTCCTCGGACTTCCAAGCCGTGAAGCCACGCGGGAGCTTGGCGAGAATATGAAAAGCGCCTACGCGCTTTTGCCCTCGCGCGAATACTTCACAAGGCAGGGCGCGCCCTTGATGCGCCCGATGGTTGAGTTTTCTACGACGACCGATGTGACGGAGGAGTTTAGGACTCTCTACGGTGATTCCATTTCCGATTACGACTCGCTTCGGCGGTTTCTTCGTGGCGAAGACGGGAGCCGCGCCGAGCCGGCGACGAGTGAGGTGGATGTGCCCAATGTGCTCAAGGAGAATTTCTTGAGCAACGCCGAGGAGTATCATGGCGCGGCGGATACATGGACGCCGCCTTCGGGGATTCCGGTGATTGAAGTTGTCGGTTGGGGACTTGCGACGCCGTACGGAATTAAATACGCCTCAGCGAGGAAGCGCGTGTGTAACGAGAACAATTCCGCGTGTTTAATGACCGATGTGCTTGACCCGGAGCCACTTGATACATTTGAAGGCGATGCGACGGTGGTTGTCCCATCGGCCGAGGCGCTTCAAGGAGAGAGGTATTATGTGGATGTATATAGATACAATAAAGTCCCCGGAAATCTCAACCGCGAACACAAAAATATTCTTGAAATTAACTCTCTTCAAGATTTAATCACGGCACTTATCAAGAATGAATCCACAAGTACACTCCCAGCTTTTATTTCATCAACACGGCCGGAGATTACCGACGCCGACAAACGAGTACGGTTGAGCGCCCACTCTCCGGTTCTGCTTCACCTTTCCGACTCTCTCGGCCGGCACACCGGGCCGGTTCCCAATACCAATCCCGATTCGGACTTCAAGCTTGTCGAAGAGCAGATTCCCAACAGCTACTACTGGCGAATCGGCGAAGGGCAGTATGCCGGAGCAGGAGGCGATGCGACCACGACCGTTACCCTCTACGGTTCGGGGCTTGGAACATTCACGATTGATATCGAGGAACTCCTTGGCGGAGAGGTCGCAACCACGACGATTTTTGAGGATATTCCTACGGCAACCACGACCGTTGCAACACTTGAGGCGGGAGGGAGTGTTTCCCCGGTGCTTTCGCTTGACATTGACGGAGATGGAAACACAGACGCGGAAGTAACACCCGGGGGACTGACGGCCGAGGAGCTTGTCGGCATTGTAAAGGGACTCATAAAGACGCTTGAGCTACCGCCGAAGAAGGAAAAGGAGCTTCTAAAACGGATGGACAAACTGGAGAAGGAGCTTATGAAAGAGCGTAAGAAAGAGCGATTGGAGAAGCTCAAGACAAAACAGGCCTTTGCCAAGGTTTTTCGTCTCATTTCTCTCTATGAAAAGAAGAAACTGCTCACGGCAGGAGAGGCGACGGAGTTGATAACTATGTTGGAGAACATTATGAATATGGTGGTAGAATAGTTTTATGTTCCACAAGAAATTTGTATCAATAATTTTTATTATCTCTTTAGTAATTGTAGGAGGGGCGTCACTTCTTATCTTTTCTATAGACTGTTGGGGTTCTACCAGTGCTTTTGAGAACTTCCTTTGCAATGGTTTTTTTGAACAGAAAATAGAACCTTTACTTTGGTCTTTCCTCCCGCTTCTCGCTATCTCTTTCATCCTCCTATTTGTCCGGCGGGAGACATTTATCGCCTGGGCGAAGTTCGCGGCGCCCACTTTCGCCGTCATGCTCGCCGTCATTTTCTACACCTACAACAACAAGTCCCAAATGGGCGGGTGGGTCAACTGGGGAAGCGACGAAGAGTTCGCGACCGTTCTTCTGCCCCCGCTCTTTTTCCTCATCTCGCTTGCCATCATCATCTACAAACAACGGAAACTCCGAAAAGGAGGTACTCAATTTCTCCAAACTAAACGCTAACCGCTATACGCTTCTTCAATGCGCCACGGTGAAGGCGATGACTTTGCGCGCTCCAGCGCGAAGGAGCGTCTTTCGCGCTTCCACAAGCGTCGCGCCCGTAGTCGCCACATCATCTATGAGAATGATGTTCCGCCCTTCGACGGCTTTGCCGTCCGCAACAAAACACCCCTTGAGATTTTCAAGTCGTTTTTTTCGCGTGTCCATTTTGGTCTGGCTTCCGGTGTCTTTGCATTTTGTGAGCGCGAAGGAAAGAGTAAAATTCCTGCCGCCGTCCATTTCCAAAAGAATATCTACAAGGAGTTTACACTGATTGAATCCGCGCTCCGACTCCCGAGTTTTTGACAGAGGAATCGGCACAAGAAGCGGCTCGGTAAAATTTGTGAGAGGCGCGTATTCTTCAAGAAAGGCAAGAAGTTCGTCATAAAGCGTCGTCGCAAGGAGCCGCGCCACTTTTTTGTTGCCGCGATACTTTAGTTCAAAGACAGCCTGCCGCACCAGTCTGTCGCGGTAGTCGAAACACGAAAGAATTTCTTTGCCTGCCCGTCCGAGTCCGCTGTTTGCGGAGGCGTTTCGGCCTGTCCGTTCTAGTCCTCCCTTTGCAGAGTCGTTCGCGCCGCCGAAATTAGACGCACCTCTTGTTGCCCGCGAGGCAAATTCGGACGCGTCCATCCGCTCGAGCTCCTGGACGAGAAGCTTCTTGGGAAAGATGATATCGAGCAAGAATTCGAACATAACCTATAACATATCACTGAATAACTGAATGACCCAAGCGTATTCCGCTCCCGTTATTCAGTTATGAGTTATTTAGTAATTTGTTATACTGTCATTATGTTTGATCGGCTCAAAAATCTGCTAACGAACCTCCAATCTCAAAATGACAGTGTGGTCGGCGTGGACATCGGTAACGCTTACATCAAAATAGTGCAGCTTCGGCGAAAGAGCGGTAAGGCCGTCCTTGAAACATACGGGTCGCTCGCGCTTGGACCATATGCCGGAGTGGAAATTGGACGGGCGACTCATCTCCCCCCCGACAAAATAGCCGAAGCGCTTCGTGACATTCTTCGCGAAGCGCACGCCACGTCAAAACGAGCGGCCTTCGCCATCCCGTTCTCTTCAAGTCTCGTGACTTCCATGGATATGCGCGTGTTCGACCAAAGACAGCTCGCGACCGTTGTTTCGCTCGAAGCGAGGAAATATATTCCCGTCCCGATTTCCGAAGTGAATTTAGACTGGTGGGTTATACCGGAGGAGCCAACGGTGCAAGAAAATGTTGGCGGACAAACTCCCCCGAACTCTTCTGACCAAGTTTCTCCTTCCGCGGATTCAGGCGGTAAAGGAGCAGACACTCCGATAAATATGAAAATCCTGATCGCGGCCATCCATAACGAAGCTCTTAATCGGTATCGCGATATAGTTAAGGATAGCGGTCTTGAATCAAGTTTTTTAGAAGTTGAACTTTTTAGCACAATACGAGCTCTCTTTCCTCAAGACCTTGAACCGCACGCGGTGCTTGACCTTGGCGCCGGAGAAACCAAACTCTATATAATCGACAGGGGGCTTATACGCACCTCTCACATAATAAGTCATGGCGGGCAAGATATAACGCTCTCGCTTTCCCGCGCGCTCGGCATTAGCGTGGAAGAAGCGGAAAAGATGAAACGAAGAGAAGGGCTTCAAAATGAAGGGCGTGAAGAGACCGCGTCGCTCACTGCCATCCTCAATGTCATCTTTTCGGAGACCAGCCGCACCTTACTTAGTTTTGAACACAAGTTTGGGCGAAAAGTAAAAAATATTATACTTTCCGGCGGCGGGGCCAATCTCGGAGGCATTTCTACGCTCGCGCAGAAGAATTTTTCAATTCCCGTTGAAAGGGCCGACCCTTTTAAGCAGGTAGAAGCTCCGGCGTTTTTGGAAGAAGTGCTCAAAAATGCGGGGCCTGAATTCACCGTCGCGCTCGGCATTGCCTTTAGAGAACTTCAGGAGAGCGGATAGGGGATATGTTCTTTGCAGAAGTACGGTACAATTAAGGGATAAAAGCACAAAGCACAGTACACAAAAACCCAGACAAGACACACTGTCCCAAACTTCCCAACCGTTTGTGTTTTGAGTAGTTTGTGGCTTTGTTTGCCTGCCCGCCATAGCCCCTGCCTGTGCCGTTGGCACGGCAGACAGGTTGGCGCAGGCGGGGATATTGTGCAGTCTGTGCTTTGGGCAGTTTTCCAAGATTTGTGCTTTCCTACCATGCCTATTCAAATACAAACCTCTTTCATTCCCAAGAAAACACCAAGCGCCTTGCCAACCTCGCAAGGAATCGGCGGCAGAAGCATCAATTTATTCTTTGTTCTTGCCATACTAGTCTTTTTCGTCGTAATCGGTCTCGCGGTATCCGTGTTTTTCTATAAATCATATCTCATTAAGTCAATTGCCGAACTTGACGCCTCGCTCCTCCAGGCCAAGAAGAGCTTTGACCCCGAGTTTATAGCCGAGGCCTCTTTGCTTAACGCAAGAATTGAAGGCGCGAAAGAGCTCCTTAATTCACACCGAGCACTTTCGCCGCTATTCGACATTCTGGAAAAAAAAACGCTTGAAAGCGTTCGCTTCCAAGATTTCCATTTCAACGCCGAGGGAAAGCGTGAAGTCACTGTTGGAATGACCGGTCAGGCGAAGAGCTTTAATTCCGTAGCCCTGCAATCCGATGTGTTCGGCACGGAGCGTTCATTCAAGGACCCCATATTCTCCAACTTCAGCCTGAACGAGCGCGGAGATGTCATATTCAATTTTCAGACGACAGTCGACCCGAAACTTCTTTTGTATCGCGAAACCATACTTGGCAAAGATGATTCGGACACAAAGGATGAGGCATCAGCAAAGTAACATTTATACATGAGTCCCGTTAGAAGCCGCAATCGCCTAAAGTATTATTTCTATGTATCACTTCAATACCATGGTCGAATCACTAAAGAAGGTAGTTAAGCAGGTTCGCGTGGTCGCGATCTGCTTCTAACGGGATGAGCAATATTATCTCAATCTTTCTCATTCTCGTTTCCATAGGCGTATTTTTCGGCTATGTGAGCCCCACTTACAGAGCCGTAACCGGGAACGTGGAACTAAGCGAGCGAAGCATAAGCGAGCTAAAAGAAGAGCAAAGCCGTTATATAGACGCGCTGAATAAGACGAAAGAAATAGAACAAGCGCGAACCGGTCTACTCGAAGAATATGCCCGCATACCTGCCGACGGCCGTGAAAGAATAGAAAAATTACTCCCTGACCATATTGATTCTGTCAGACTTATCATTGACGTAAACAATATGGCAGCGCAGTACGGAATGAAGCTAAAGAACATAAGTCTGACACAGTCCGATTCCGCGACCGCTCCCGCGGCTTCGCTTACTTTAGGTCCAGCGCAGGAACGTTTCAAGTCTGTTGGTCTTAAGTTCAGCGTGGATGGTTCCTACGATAACTTTCGCTCGTTCATACGGGACTTAGAGCAAAGCCTCCGACTTGTGGATATAGAGACGATTTCATTTAGTTCCAGAGAAGATTTATACGAATATGTGGTAGCAGTTTCGACCTATCGCTTAAGCGCTGATTCAGCAAACGTCTTTTAGAATCCATCTCAAAATAGCCTCTCATTTTTTCACTCTTTAACTATACGAAATCAGCCATGAACATTTTTGGAAATATAGATAAAAAGACGATTTTGGCGTTCTTGTTTATGGTCGTTTTGCTGATTGTATTTTTATTCTATTCACTTTCAAACAAGCGTTCGGATTCCGGGGAGATAACCACACTTCCGATTTCTCCGCTTGACGCCAAACTTGGCCGCGAACTTCTTGCCGCGCTTGCTAAACTGAAGTCCACCAAGCTGGATAAAACTATTTTTGACGACCCAGTATTCAACAGTTTGAAAGATTTCGGAGTCGAGATAGCGCCTCAGCCGATAGGTCGCCGCAATCCGTTCGCTTCATTCGAGGAGACAGCAGATACGAAAGGAGGAAGTTCTACCAAGCCAAAGGCCACAGAGAGCGCGTCAAGCAAGCCGACCTCCGCGCCAAAAGCGCCAGTTTCGGATGGATTTGATATAGAATAATGGCTCGGCCCGCAGTTTCGGGATTCAGTCTCTGAATATCGAAACTGCGGCTGCCGAACATTACCCCGTTAAATAATCCGCCAAAGGCGGATTCCCGCGGAGCGGGATTTAACGGGGTGGCGATTTTTAAAAACTCGCTCCGCTCGTTAAAAAAATCAGCCATGACACTACTTGAGATTTTAACTAAAAAGGGAATTATATCGGAAGCCGATATTCCAGCGCTTTCCGAACGCTCAAACTCGCTCGGCGGGGACATTGAGACCGCTCTTATTAACTACGGCTTAAAACGCGAAGACATTTTTGCGGGTAAGGCTGAACTCCACGGCATTCCATTTCAGAGCCTAGAAGGCAAAGATATCTCTTTTGAAATATTAAAATATGTTCCGGAGGAATCGGCTACATTCTATCGCTTCGTACCTATCGGACTTACTGATGGCGCTCTTCTTCTTGGCATCGTAGACCCGGACAATCTGGAGGCGATGGATGCTATCAATTTCATATCCTCCAAGCTCAGCATGCCGTATAAATTGTACCTCATATCGGAGGATGATTTTGAAAGAGTACTGCAGTCGTACAAAGGTCTATCCGGCGAAGTAACCCAGGCGCTATCCGAGCTCGACACGGAACTAAGTCCTGAAGAATCGTCCACCCATGGAGCTTCTTCTATCGGAGCGAACGCAGAAACCCGCATTACAGAAGACGCTCCTGTAACTAAAATCGTGGCCACCATATTGCACTATGCCGCCGAGGGCAACGCCTCGGATATCCACATTGAACATATGGGGAATGAAATCCGCGTTCGTTTCAGAGTAGATGGAGTTCTGAACACTTCACTCATACTCCCCACAAAAGTACACGCAGCTCTCCTCGCGCGCATAAAAATTCTCTCGAATATGAAACTCGATGAAAAAAGAAAACCGCAAGACGGACGCTTCAGCGCGCGTATAGAGGGACACCGCATTGACTTTCGTGTTTCCACATTTCCTTCTTATTACGGAGAAAAGGCCGTGATGCGTATTTTGGACACCGAGAAGGGAGTGAAGCCATTGGAGGAGATGGGGCTCTCCAAAAGAAATCTCGCTCTCATTCGCGAGGCTATTCAGCGTCCGTATGGCATGGTGCTGATTTCCGGCCCCACAGGTTCAGGAAAATCAACAACTTTGTATACGATGTTAAATGAAATAGACCGCGATAAAAGCAATGTACTCTCGCTTGAGGACCCAGTAGAATACAACATCCCTGGCGTAAGTCAGTCGCAAATACGGCCTGAAATTGGGTATACTTTTGCGGCAGGCCTTCGGCACACGCTAAGGCAGGACCCCGACATAATCATGGTGGGTGAGATACGCGATAAAGAAACCGCGCAACTTGCCGTACAGGCTGCGCTCACTGGACATCTCGTATTCTCGACCATCCACACCAACAACGCCGCCGGAGTAATTCCGCGCCTAATCGACATGGGCGTTGACCCGTTTCTCATAGCGCCAACACTTATTCTCGCGATAGCCCAGCGTCTCGTACAGCTCATTTGTCCCAATACGGGGAAAGTCGTGCCGGTTGAAGGTAGCATCAAGGCATCGATTGACAAGGACTTTAGCGACCTGTCGGATGCCTTTAAGAAAGACATTCCTTTTTCAAAGGACGTACTTCTAATTGACATCACGCCCGATTGCCCGAAAGGTACGCGCGGCAGAGCGGCAGTCTTCGAGATTCTTCAGATGGACCGTGAACTTGAGGGAGTCATATTAAAGAATCCGTCTGAAGCGGAGATTATGCGTGTCGGAAGAAAGCAAGGCATGCTTACTTTGCGTGAAGATGCCATTATCAAGGCTTTTAAACACGAGATTCCATGGGAAGAAGTGAATAAATTATAGATACTAAATATACCAATGTATACTAATGAAACGAATAGTACCAATAGGAAATCGCGGTATTCGTATTATTAGTATCATTCGTACCCATTAGCATATTGGTATCTGCTATAATAGGCATATGGAAACTAAACCGAAAAAGACCTCACTCCTTCTTCTTGATGATGACCAGTTCCTTTTGAACATGTACGCGCTTAAATTCAAGAATTCCGGATTTGACATTGAAACGGCAAATAACGCGGATACTGCGCTACGGACGCTTCGTGATGGCTATTCTCCAAACGCGATACTATGTGACCTTATAATGCCGACTATGGACGGGCTTGAATTCATAAAAAAGCTAAGAGATGAACATCTTTCTCCAGATTCCGCGATACTCGTTCTCACGAACACAAGTCAATCCGCTGATATTGAACGCGCCAAAAGTCTAGGAGTTGACGGATATATAGTGAAAGCAACGGCTACTCCATCGGAAGTGGTGGCAGAGGTCAAAGCCATTTTAGCTAAGAAGCTAAAGTAACGCAAAACGTGTAACGTAAAGCGTATAACGCCAGAGTCGCGCTACACGCTACACGCTACACGCTACACGCTATGTCCAAAGAACTTTTAACAAATCTCATCGAAACGACCATTCACGAGGGCGCGTCCGACCTCCACCTCTTGGTAGGCCGTCACCCCGTGCTCCGCGTTTCTGGAGGGATTACGCCTCTCGTAAAGAAGGCTTTGCTTACTGCGGATAATTTGTCGGCGTTTATTGAAGGAATTCTTTCTTCGGAGGATAGGAGACTTTTCTTGCAGAATAAAGAAATCGATTTTTCATATAATTTTGGCGACAGAGTACGCTTCAGAGGCAATGCCTATTTCGAAAAAGGAAACATCGGTATCGCGCTTCGGCTAATCCCCAGAAAGATCCCGAGCCTAAAAGAACTCAATCTTCCAGAGACGCTTGGGCAGTTTACCAAAAAAAGACAAGGCTTTTTTCTTGTTGTGGGGCCAATGGGGCACGGAAAATCAACCACACTGGCTTCTCTTATAGAAATAATTAATGGAAGCCGCTCCGAACACATCATGACGATTGAAGACCCGGTAGAGTATGTATATGAGGAGAAGCTCTCTATTATTGACCAGCGCGAAGTGCGCATTGACACGAAAGATTTCCGCACGGCGCTCATATCTATGTTTCGAGAAGACGTAAATGTCGCGCTCATAGGAGAGATGCGCGACCAGGAAACAATCAGCTCAGCTGTAACCGCCGCTGAAACCGGACACCTTATATTTTCTACGCTTCACACAAACAACGCGGCTCAGTCGATAGACCGCATAATCGATATCTTTCCTCCTGGGCAGCAAGAGCAGATACGACTTCAGCTTGCCTCTTCTCTCACGGGAGTTTTCTCGCAGCGCTTGGTGCCGAGAATATCCGGAGGACTAATACCCGCTTATGAACTCCTTATCGCGAATAATGCCGTCGCTAATCTTATAAGAGAGAAGCGAACGCATGAAATAAATACCGTTATAGAAACCGGACTTGAGCAGGGTATGACCGATATGAACAGAAGCCTCGCGGATTTGGTGCGTAGAGGGGAGATTACCGCCGAAAATGCTTTTGCCTATTCGCCTAATCCGCAGATAATGGACCGGTTGTTATAACGCGAAACTCAAATCGTATAACGTGTAACGCAAGTCCAAAACAGTCAGACACGCTACACGCTACACGCTACACGCTACACGCCATGCTCTTCATCTACAAAGTCTCTGATTCCTCCGGACGGGCTATAAACGGGAGTATTGAAGCTCTCAACATAGAAGTTGCTATTAACGCGCTCCAGAAACGAAGTTTTACAATTTCTACCATCGCGCCTGCGGGGAGTTCATCTATTTTTAAGCGCGATTTATCTTTTTGGAAGCGGATTAAAAGCAAGGATATCGTTATTCTCTCGCGCCAGATATCCACGCTATTTGAGGCGCAAGTCTCGGCTATGAGAATATTCCGACTCTTGGCTAGTGAGATTGACCACCCAATGCTTCGACAGGTACTCACATCTGTGTCAGATGACCTTCAGGGTGGAAGCTCCATTTCGCAGGCAATGGGGAAACATCCCCAAGCGTTTTCCAGTTTTTATGTAAACATGGTGCGTTCCGGCGAGGAGGCGGGAAGGCTCGACAAGATATTCGGATTCTTGGCGGACTATCTTGAACGAACCTATGAAGTAACTTCCAAGGCGAAGAGCGCTCTAGTCTATCCAATTTTCGTCATTGTGACATTTATCGGCGTGATGATTCTAATGCTTACGACCGTGATACCTAGCATAAGTTCAATTCTAATAGAATCCGGACAGGAAATACCAATCTATACCAAAATTGTGCTAGGCATGAGCTTCTTTTTCGTTCACTATGGCTGGTTTTTGCTCGTACTTCTCATCGTGGCCGGACTCTTCCTATGGAGGTTTTCAAGGACACAAGGCGGCCGTTATGCGCTAAGCGAGCTTAAAATACGACTCCCCTATATTGGTGACCTATATAGAAAATTGTATCTCTCACGCATCTCCGACAATATGCATACGCAACTTTCCGCGGCAATTCCCATAATAAGGGTACTTGAGATTACGGCCGAAGTGGTGGATAATGCGATTTTCGAAAAAGCTATTATACTCGCGGCGGAAGAAGTTAAAGGCGGCTCTTCAATTTCCGATGCGTTTTCCCATAGTCGTGTTATTCCAGGCATCATGATTCAAATGATGAGGGTGGGAGAGGAAAGCGGGGAAACCGGCAATATCCTTGAAACCATGGCGCGGTTTTATCGGCGTGAGGTAACGAACGCGGTTGACACCATCGTGTCGCTCATTGAGCCCGCCCTAATCGTTCTTCTTGGCCTTGGGGTGGGATTTTTGCTCGCTTCGGTGCTTATGCCGATTTACAGCATTGTTGGAGGGGAGTAGCTATTACCTAGTGTACTTATCCCCAGTTACTTACTTGAATATGCCTATTTAGCGGTATACTATAATGGAGTCAAAATAAGTGGCGCTTTCTTACCGGTCGGAAGAGAGCCTTTAAGTTGTTATTGCGGCCAGCAAGGATCGAAATGAAAATTCTTCTGACTTTCGTTTCGTCCGAGTGAAGACGCAACAAATGGGTTAACGCCCTTTACTCGATAATTTTATTATGTATGTCGAAATTCTTCTCTAAGGCGAATCACAAGGGATTCACCCAAATGAATTCTTCTTCGAAGAACTCGCGCGGTTTCACGCTGATTGAGCTTTTGGTTGTCATAGCAATCATCGGCATCCTTTCTTCCGTGGTACTCGCTTCTCTTAACAGCGCGCGAACGAAGGCCCGCGATACTCGCCGCGTAGCGGACCTCAAGCAGATTCAAATCGCAATGGAGCTTTATTATGATGCCAACGGTTCTTATCCGGTAGCGCTTTCGTCGCTCGTTGGTTCGGGTTCAGGAGCTTCGCTCCCAGTACTCCCAACCGACCCGAAAGACCAGTCAGCTTACAAGTTCTCTTGGGACCCGCTCGCTAGCCCAACTAAGTATCATCTGGGGGCGACCATGGAGCAAACAATGACTCAAACTACCCTTGATACCGCCGATTCGGACGCAAACTCTACTGCTTGGGGCGGCGGAACAAAGTTCAGTGGCGCTGATACAGCTGACCCATGGACCTACGACGTGAATAATTAACACGGTTACTTCAAAAACCGCTCCGGCATAGGTCGGAGCGGTTTTTGCGTGATACAATAAAAGCGGTATTAATACCCTTATAGTTCGTCTTCGCTCGGACGCCATGCAAACTAAGAAGTTTGCGCGGCGCTCCTCGCTAGACGAAATAATGCCATGACCACAATTATTCTCCTGTTTTTCTTTGCGCTTGGCACGATTGTCGGAAGTTTTCTGAATGTAATCGTCCTGCGACATGGCGCGCAGGGACTTAACGGACGCTCAAAATGTTTATCTTGCGGCAAGACCTTGAGCTGGTTTGAACTTCTTCCGCTGTTTAGCTTTTTGGTCCAAAAAGGACGGTGCCTCGGCTGCAAGGGAAGTATCTCCATCCAATACCCTTTGGTCGAGCTTATCACCGGCCTCGTATTTTTCGGCGTGGCCTGGAAAGAATCTTCCCTCATTCTTTCTTCTCTTTCTCTACCTTCTACCTTCTACCTTCTACTTTCTCTCTGCTTCTGGTCTCTCCTTATCGCCATCTCCGTTTACGATTTCAGGCACAAAATCATCCCCGACAGACTTGTCTACGGCGCCATATTTGTTTCCTTTTTTCTTTTCCTTTATTCATACTTCATACTTCATACTTCATACTTCTTTGATTTCTGGGTTGGTTTTCTTATCGCGGCTCCTTTCGCTCTACTGTGGTTTTTCTCAAGCGGGCGAGCGATGGGCCTCGGTGACGCGAAGCTCGTCGTCTTGTTTCCGTGGCTTTTGGGCTTCGCGAAGGGTCTCTCCGCGCTTATTGTCGGTTTTTGGATCGGCGCGGCATTCGCTCTCGGCGCGCTTCTACTCAAAGCCTTTCTGCCATTTTTGTCGAACATCCTGTCACCGAATTACAAAATGAAACTAAGCGCTCTTGGTCCAAAGACAGAACTTCCACTTGGCCCATTTTTGGTATTCGGCTTGTTTCTGGTGTATTTATTCGGGTGGGATGTAACCGGTTTAGATCAGCTTTTGGCTGTCAGCTTCTAGGTTCTAGCAATATCATGAAATCTCATTCTACCCTCTACCCTCTACTTTCTACCTTCTCTCCCCGAAGGGGCTTCACGCTCGTCGAGCTTCTAGTCGCCATAGCGCTCTTTGGCACCATAGCCACTCTCATACTTTTATCGTACAGAAAAGTTAGCAATCAACTCTTTGTTACCACGCTTGCGTACGAACTCGCCTTATCACTGCGTCAGGCGCAAAGCTACGGCGTGAGCGTTCACGAATTCCAAGGCGGAGGGGCCGGGACTTTCAACGTTGGATATGGACTGCACTTTGATTCCGAGAGCTTAAACACGTACGCGCTTTTTGCGGACCAAGGAGGCGAGAGTGGCGACGCAGTCCTAAACGGGTCTTACGGGACGGCGTACAACACTACAGGATGTCTTAGTGCCACCGAATGCATGAACGTCTTTCTTTTGGAGAAGGGAAACCGCATATACAAATTTTGCGGAGTACTTCCTACTGGAGATTTGGGACGGGATGCTCCAGATAGCGAGAAGAATGAGGAATGCAACACGCTCTCTTTACCCGCGTCGAATCCAGCGATTACTTATCTTGACGTCACATTCTTGCGTCCGAATCCTGATGCTATCATTAAGACAAATCAAAGCGTTTTTGGTCATCAATATAAAGCGGCACGAATATATGTCATTTCTCCGTCGGGAGATAAGCGGGTAGTCGAGGTTGCCAACACTGGGCAAATATCCATTAAATAGCGGTTAGCGATTAGCGTCTAGCGGTTAGTAAAAACATGAAAAGAAAAATACACATATGCGCGTACCTTCTAAACGCAGTCTACGACTATTCCACTAAACGCTATACGCTAAACGCTTCTTCTGGATTTACCCTCGTGGAGATGATAGTGGCGTTTGGTATTTTTCTGGTTATCATGGTCATATCAGTCGGTAGTCTCGCTTCGCTCCTCGAAGCAAATCACAAAGCCCGCTCACAGAAGACCGTGGTCAATAATCTTTACTTCGCGTTTGAAAACATCTCGAGAAATCTTCGCACCGGCTTTCTTTACCACTGCGACATAACAGAAGGCACTCTTACAGAAACACGCGACTGCGCCCAAAATCCCGCCTCCTCAATTATCTTTACGGCTCGCAATGGGAAACGTATGGTGTATAAATACACACCTATGACTGAAAGTTACGGCACGATTGACAGGGCAGTCGTGGGAGCGGGAGAGGAAGGACTTCTCGCTGACCCCGCGACATTCGTGCCAATCACCTCGCCAGAGATTCATATCGAGCAACTGAACTTTTACGTTGACGGAACCTTAACTTCGGACAAAGAGCAGCCGCGCGTTCTTATCCTAGTGAAAGGTTCTGTGCAGGGCAAAAGCAAGACAGTATCGAGCTTTGGCATTGAAACGATGGTATCGCAGAGACTGTTGGATGTTGAAAACTAGAATTATGAATACTGAATTAAGAATTAAGGAAGGAAGACGAAAGAGACATCAGTTTTCTTGGCTTTTTCATACTTCATACTTCCCGCCCGAACGACTGGAATCGTTCAGTCGGGCGGGCATACTTCATACTTCATCTCAAAAAGGTTTTACCATCATTGAAACCCTTGTCGCAATCGCAATACTGTTGCTTTCCCTAACGGCTCCGCTAACCATCGCAGAGAAAGGCCTTGCCGCCACGGAAGCGGCACGCCATGAAATAACCGCTTTTTATCTCGCGCAGGAGGCAATCGAATACGTTCGCAACGTTCGAGATGGAAATGCTATAGATGGACAAGGAGGCGGCGCAAATTGGCTACAAGGATTGAACGAGTGCCTACAAGTTGAAGGATGTGGTATTGACTCGACGGCGCCTCTGGGCCTGCAGATAATAGGTTGTAGGCCTTCTAACTACAATTGCGCCCTATATCAATATACCGGGTCCAATATTTCGTTTACAGGATTGTTTGGACATCGAACTGACAGCGGGTGGACCAAAACAGATTTAATTCGGAAGGTTTTTGTAGAAGAAATACAGAATGACGTAGAAGCAAAAATAACGGTGAGCATGACTTGGCGAGCCGGTTCGCTAGGGCTTCGCACGACAACTATTAGCGAGAATATATTTAATTGGTACATCCAGAACTAGCGTCTAGCGGTTAGCGTAAAGCGGTTAGTAAAAAAATGAAAAGAGAAATACACAAATGCGCGTACCTTCTAAACGCAGTCTACGACTATTCCACTAAACGCTCCACGCTAAACGCTTCTTCGGGCTTCACCATCCTCTTTGCCGTGCTGGTCGCGAGCCTCCTTTTCTCCCTTGGCCTCGCAATCGCGCATATGTCTATAAGGGAAATTCTTCTTTCAGTGGCCGGCAAGGAATCCGAATACGCGTTTTTTTCCGCTGACACTGGAATCGAGTGCGCGCTTTATTGGGATATCAATGCAGGGAAGACCGAACTCGTATTTCCGTCTGCCTACGACGACATAGGGCGCGCTTTTATTGGCTGTAACGGCGCACCAAATGTTTCAGTGTCTTTTGTTAGCGGCAATACTGCCGCGGCAACGAGCACATTCACGCTCGATTTTACGCCTAAGGGTTGCGCGATAGTCACGGTCGGCAAGACCGTTTCCGGTTTTACTGTGATAGAATCTCGCGGCAGAAATGATTGCGGAGTCGGACCAAATCCCGCTAGAGTGGAAAGAGCGTTGAGGGTGCGATACTAAACAAGCGTTTAGCGTGTAGCGTACAGCGTTTAGTATTCGTGTCTACTAGACGCTAACCGCTAACCGCTATACGCTATTGTTGTATGAGAGGAGCATCCACAGAAATAAAGAGTAGGATAAAAAAGCTGAGGGAAGCGATAGAACATCATCGTTATTTGTATCACGTGCTTGACCGACAGGAGATTTCGGAAGAGGCACTCGATTCATTGAAGCGCGAACTTACGCTCCTTGAGGAACAGTATCCGGAGCTTATCACTCCAGATTCTCCTTCGCAAAGGATTGGAGGAATGGTCGTTTAACGATGCTTTCGCCGAGGAAGATGTCAGAGATTTTGACGCGCGCGTTAAAAGATTTCTAAAACAGGAAACAGGCAGAGACGAATATCCAACTTATACCACCGAGCTTAAGATTGACGGTTTAAAAATCGTGCTGAGTTATGAAAAAGGTTTACTTAAAACCGCGGCCACAAGGGGCGACGGAGTAGTAGGAGAGGATGTTACAAGTAATGTAAGGACGATTGAATCAGTACCGCTTAAACTGCAACGACCAATTAATGTTATTGTGGAAGGAGAGATATGGCTTGGAAAATCAACGCTTAAGAAATTAAATGCCGAGCAGAAAAAAAAAGGCGAAGAGAAGTTTGCAAATCCAAGAAATCTGGCGGCCGGTTCCATTCGCCAACTTGACCCAAAGGTTGCCGCAGAGAGGCGGCTTGATAATTTTGTTTATGACCTATCCAAATCAAGCGAGGCGCTTCCGAAACGTCAATTTGAAGAACTAAAGTTGCTTCAGGAACTTGGTTTTAAGGTGAATCCTCACTTCAAACATTGCCGTGATATAGGCGAAGTCATCGCTTACTGGAAAGAGTGGCAGAGCCGCTTCGCGAAAGAAGATTATTGGATTGACGGCGTGGTGGTAAAAGTTGATAAGAAAAGATTTCAAGATGTCTTAGGTTACACCGGAAAAGCGCCCCGCTTTGGAATTGCCCTCAAATTTCCGCCAGACCAAGTAACAACCGTTTTGGAAGACATTGTATTTCAAGTTGGCCGAACCGGGGTCGTAACGCCAGTTGCCAATTTGCGCCCGGTTTCTGTCGGCGGTTCAACAGTTTCCCGAGCAACCCTTCACAACGAGGATTTTATAAAAGAGCTTGATGTGCGACTTGGTGATACGGTAATTATCCAAAAAGCCGGCGATGTCATTCCGGAAGTTGTCAAAGTGGTGAATGAGCTTCGGCCAAAGACCGCCCGACCGTTTGTTTGGCCGAATAAAATAAGTGAGTGCGGCGGCGATGGCAGAATTGAACGTATTTCAGGCGAAGCGGCCTGGCGCTGCGCGCATCGTGATTCTTTCGCGATTCAAAGACGGCGATTTTATCATTTTGTCAGCAAACACTGCTTTGATATTGAGCGATTGGGTCCGAAAATTGTAGATTTGCTCTTGGATAAAGGTCTTATTTCCACTTATGCGGATATTTTTACTCTAGAGCGCGATGAACTTCTTCAGTTGCCTCGCTTTGCCGAAAAGTCTGTTGATAATCTATTAGAGTCAATTGAAAAGGGGAGAGCGGTGACGCTTGCGCGCCTTTTAACAGCCCTTTCAATTCCCCAAGTCGGCGAGGAGACGGCATATCTCCTGGCGGAGGATTTTCAATTTTCAATTTTCAATTTTCAAAAAGCGACCGCCGAAAAGCTGGAAAAAATACAAGGCGTTGGCCCCGTCGTCTCTAAATCCATCATTGATTGGCTTACAAACAAAGATAACAAAAAGATGCTAGAAGCTTTACTCAAACAAATTATAATTGAGAAGCCCAAAACACTTGATGTTTCTAAACTTCCGCTTGCCGGCAAAACCTTTGTTGTTACCGGCACGCTTAAGTCTATGTCCCGCGAAGAAGCGGAAGCAAAAATCCGTTCCCTCGGCGGACACCCCGCCTCATCAGTGTCGGCCAAAACCAATTTCGTCGTTACGGGAGAAAGCCCAGGCTCCAAAGCCGATAAAGCCCGCACTCTCGGCGTTAATATTTTGTCGGAGGAAGAGTTCTTGAAGTTGATTAAGAAATAAGACCGATGGGGTTGCCATCGGTCTCTGGAAATTGAGCGCGGACTACGCGAAGGGCAGAGGTCTTCTGAAGACCCGATTCGACTCCCTCCTACGAGGCGGTGGCGGATTGGCGACCAGCTTGCGGAAATTTTCCGCCAAGAATTTCAGATGGCCGGTCACGCAGACAATCCATCCCATGCGCGGGCAAAGGAGTAGGGAAACAACCCTGAAAACTCTCCCCGCTGTCGCCACAAGTGCGCGATTAAGCGCCTTGACCGCTTGGTGTACCGGAGTGATGAGGTCGCCCTTTTTAAAGGGCCTTTTCGTTCGCTTTGTCATGTGTGTGTGTTGACTTCTTTGTTGTAGGAGCAAAAGCGGCACAATATACCGCAGTTCTCCGATGAATAAGTTATCAGTCTTTTCGGCCTTCGTCAAGAAATGCTCATGTGTGTAAATATGTTAGTATGTCTTTGTGATTACTCTGAAGGAAATAGAAAACTTGGCGGCGCTCGCGAGAATTTCACTTACGGAAGACGAGAAAGAGCGGATGCGCGGCGAGTTTGACGCGATTTTGGGATATGTCGCCTCAATACGCAACGTTTCCGCCGCCTCGGCAAAAAACATACGTTCAATCGTAGCGACGGTGAATGTGATGCGCGAGGATGGTACTCCGCACGAAAGCGGCATATACACAGACGTACTTATTGGGGCGGCGCCGAGAAGGGAAGGAAACTATGTCAAAGTGAAGAAAATACTGTAACGCAAGACGTGTAACGTATAGCGCCAGGATGATTCTCCGCTACACGCTACACGCTACACGTTTTATGTCTATTGACCTCAAAACTCTAACAATTAAAAAAGCTCACGACGCTCTCATACATGGCGAGTATTCCGCCCTCGAGCTGTCCGAAGCGTATCTTTCGGAGATTGAAAAGAAAAACGCGGGACTGAATGCGTATCTGGAAGTTTTTGATGACGCGCGGGAACAGGCAAAAGAAGCGGACCGACTCATCAAAGCCGGGAAAGCCGTAATGCTTACCGGTATTCCAATCGCGCTTAAGGATAATATTCTAATGAAGGGCAAAAAAGTAAGCGCGTCTTCGAAGATACTCCAAGGATATGTCGCTCCGTACGACAGCACTGCTATTTCAAAGCTCAAAGCGGAAAGGGTGGTGGTGCTCGGTCGCACCAATATGGACGAGTTTGCCATGGGGAGTTCCACGGAGACGAGCTACTTCGGTCCGACAAGAAATCCATACGACACCAGCCGTGTTCCCGGTGGCTCTTCTGGAGGAGCCGCGGCCGCGGTCGGCGCCGACCTTGCCCTCGCGTCTCTTGGGACCGACACGGCCGGTTCAGTGCGCCAGCCTGCCGCTTTTTGCGGAGTGGTCGGAAGTAAGCCGACCTACGGTTCCATTTCCCGCCACGGAATCATTGCCATGGGCTCGTCGCTTGACATCATCGGACCCATCACAAAGACTGTGGAAGACAGTGAGATTTTGTTTGACGCAATCAGAGGGAAGGACGTGCTCGACAGCACCTCTATCGAACTCAATACTAAACGCTCTACGCTAAACGCTGAACGCTTTGTCGTGGGCGTGCCGAGGAATTTTCTTGATGCAAAAGGTATTGACGAGGATGTTCTCGCCAATTTCAGCGAGTCTGTCGAAAGGCTCCAAAAGCTCGGATGCAGAGTACAAGATATTACGCTTCCCACGGTACCGCACGCGCTCGCGGCGTATTACGTGATAATGCCCGCGGAGCTTTCCACCAACCTTTCACGTTTTGATGGAGTTAAGTATGGGTTCCATAAGGATGGAGAGTCGCTTCTTGGCGATTATGTGGCGACGCGCACCGAAGGATTTGGCATGGAAGCGCGCCGCCGGCTTCTCCTTGGCGCATACGTGCTTTCGTCGGGGTACCGCGACGCGTATTATAGAAAGGCGATTAGCGTGCGCGCGATGATAGAGAAAGAATTTACTCAAGCGTTCAAGAGCGTAGACATCATAGCAATCCCCACGACACCTACACCCGCGTTTAAAATTGGAGAAAAGACAAAAGACCCGCTTTCCATGTACATGGAGGACATCTTCACGGTACCGGCAAATATAGGCGCTATTCCCGCGGTCAGCATCCCATCAGGTTTTGTGGAGCGCGACGGAAAGAGATTGCCGCTCGGGTTTCAAATCATGGCAGGGTACGGGCATGATAAATTACTATTCAAGCTCGGGAAGAAATTCGAGTCGAAATAATATAGCCACCTTTTTTATATGCTTTTGAGCGACTTAAGCGAATTACTCACTTCTTCTTGGATAAATTCCAAGGAGCAGGTGTTTGTTTCCCTGGAGTGGCTGACTCCTTATTCGACCGTATTTTCTCTCCTATTAATCACCGGCGTCGTGTACTGTTTTTTGCGAATTGAACAGATTGTTAGTGATACTTTGCACGAGGATAAGCGCCACGGCAAAGGTCACGGCCATGGAGGAAAAGAGGGCGAAGGCTGGCATGGGGAAAATCCGTCGGAGAAAAGATGGGGGCGCATAATGACTCGTCTTGATTCAGAAAGAGAAAGCGATTGGCGTCTTGCTGTGCTTGAAGCCGATGTGCTTTTGGATGAAATGATTACTCATATGGGTTATCACGGCGACTCACTCGGCGAGCGGCTCCGTGGCGTTGAAAAAAGCGATTTTGTAACGCTTGATAAGGCATGGGAAGCGCACGCCGTGCGTAATAAAATAGCGCACGAAGGCGCCGCGTTTGCACTTACCGAAAGGGAAGCGAAGCGGGTAATCAATCTCTATGAGGAGGTGTTTAGGGAATTTCACTACATCTAGAGAAGCGATTAGCAGTCCTCCGCGTATCTTGTATATCGTAACGCCCGTTCCGTTTTCACACAAAACTCGCTCTTCTTCGGTGTGTTACTTCTATACTTTAAAGTATAGTAGTGAGGACTCGTGCGTGGCCGGGAAGCGGTCACAACTCTCGCTCGGCCGTCGCCTCGCTCGGTCGCGGCCCCGGCTCGACATTCCGCGAAGCGTGGAATATGCCTGCGCCTTGCAATTACCGACATGAGCAAAGCAATTTGCTCACTGCTTTCGCGAAATCTAAAACAAAACCGCCTTTGAAGTTTGAAGGCGGTTTTGTTTTGATTGTTGCGGGGCCGGGAATCGCACCCGGAATCTCAAGGTTATGCATACCGCTATGACTTTCGTCATTTCGCCTTAAGCGAATTTGTGGTCTGGACTATACCTTCACCCCGTCCAAAGCGGGGGCTCGCCGTCTAGTCTCTACACCTTCCCGCCTAAATTTTATTCTACAAAATTTGGGCGGGCTTGGCTCGGTATTACCAATCCGCCATCTGGCAGATGAGGCTTCACCGAGTTCAGCCCATTTTGAGCCTTGCGAGTTACTGTTACTCCACCCCGCGGTCATAATAGCTGTTAGCTATTAGCTTCCCCGCCTGTGCCGACGCTTCGGCGGACAGGTAGCTTTTAGGAAGAAGTCTGTGTAGTTTACAAGAGATTTTGTGTAAAGTAAATCGTTATGTATAATAAGCTTGTCCGACTGGTAATTTCAGTGTTGCCGATACCATGCGCTTTAGACTTCCCGAACATGCGAGAAAGCGAATGTCGGAACGACTTGTTTCGGAAGCAATGGTGGCTTCTGCATTGGAGAATTCAACAAAGATAGAGAAAGATTCTCGTGGGCGACTGCTCATCAAAATGCTGTATACGAGAAGAAAAAAAGAACGATTGTTGCTCCTCGCCGCGGAATGGGAGGGCGAAACGTTATGTATCATTACGATTATAGACACCACGAAAATCTCAAAATATTTATAATTGCTAGTGAGGAAGAAGCGGAAACGGCTTTGCGTTTACATTTCGACCGAACGACGCAATTATATAAGACAAAGTGCTTTTATGAAAAAGAAGAAACAAAAAATCGCATATGATAAAGAAAGCAAAGTGCTTTCCATAGAACTTCGCAACGGAAAAAGCGTTGATTCTGACATACATGACAATCTCGTTATCGACTATGATCGGCAGGGCAGGGTGGTGCGCGTTAATCTTTACGACATTGACTTTGCTTCTTTTCGCGACTTAAGGCGTAAGCGCATTGCCAGTCTGTCACATCTCGGCGCGCCGATTTTGGTGAAATAATGTTACCGATACCGCAAGGAAAACAAACTGCGACGCAGTTTGTTTTCCTTAACGGGGCGTATTAGTATTGAAACCACGCCGGTGTAGTTCAACAGTAGAACGAGGGACTCATAAACCCTAAAAAATGGTGCGACTCCATTCACCGGCATTGCGTTCGCACAAGATTGCTAAAGTTATTGAGGTCTAACCTCCAGAGACTTTACAAACGCTAGATTTCTCCTCAAACCTCGCTTTCCGTAGGGGTTTGTGTTTGGCTCTGAAATTTGCTACATTTTTAAACGCTTAAGCAATATAACATGCTTGCACTGCGTAGCTTTAGCGAAGCAGTGCGCCCGTAGCTCAACCTGGTGGAGCGCTTCCCTGTCACGGAAGAGGTTACCGGTTCAAATCCGGCCGGGCGCGCATCAAAAAGCTTAAGAAATTGAGCCGTAGAAACCATTACGGTCCTACGGATGTGGAACTGTGGTATGCTCTTACATACGAACACTACTTGCAAACTAACACCCCACTTTTACTATAAATTGACTTAATTAAAGTAATCCTGTAAACTTTAACTATATAGAATCTTAATAAAAGTTCAATGCTGCAAAAAAGCTATAAGTCAGGAATCTACAAAAGTCAGGCCGAATATCGGAGTTTTTTACCAACCTCGGTTAATTCGCTTTACCTATGGAATGACCCACAAATTAATGTGCTTCTTGAAGATGCGACCCGATATCTTGGCGAGTTAAATGCCTATTCGCGATTGGTGCCAGACGTTGATTTTTTCATCCAAATGCATATATACAAAGAAGCCACAACCTCAAGTCGAATTGAAGGTACAAAAACAGGAATGGATGAAGCACTTCTCCCGAGAGAAGAAGTGAATCCAGAACGACGCGATGATTGGGCGGAAGTCCAAAATTATACCAAAGCGATGAATTATGCCATTACTGAACTCAAGAACATCCCACTTTCAATGAGGCTTCTTAAACATACTCATAAAATCCTCCTTAGTGGTGTGCGTGGGAAGCATAAAATGCCTGGAGAAATACGAACGAGTCAAAACTGGATTGGCGGTGCTACTCTAAAGGATGCGGTGTTCATTTCCCCGCATCCGTCTGATGTTCCCGGACTTCTTGGGGATTTGAAGAAGTTCTGGCATAACAAAAAGCTTCCTACGCCGCATCTCATACGCGTGGCAGTAAGTCATTACCAATTTGAAACTATCCACCCTTTTTTGGATGGTAACGGACGCATTGGTCGCCTGATGATAACGTTGTATCTGGTTAATAAAGGGGTTTTACAAAAACCGACGCTGTACCTTTCGGATTTTTTTGAACGCCATAAGGGAGAATACTATGATGCACTTACACGCGTACGAAGTTCAAACGACCTTGAACATTGGATCAAGTTCTTTCTTGTCGGTGTCGCTGAGACTTCCCGAAACGGTAAAATGACGTTTGAGAAGATTGTTGCCCTTCGTGAGAAGGCAGAAGAGGCCATTCTGACATTGGGAAAACGCGCTCATATCGGCCGGGAATTATTGCGTTTCCTCTACACACAACCAGTTGTTAATGTGCGTCAAATCACACAAAAATTGGGAGTTACTTCACCGTCAGCACATTCACTTACCTCTGCTTTTGTGCGTATCGGTATCCTTAAGGAACTTACGGGTCATAAAAGAAACCGGCTCTTTTCTTTTTCAGAGTATGTTAAGATTTTCGGAAAATAATCGGAATGCATTATGGGCTTGTTGAGCCGCTCAAAAGTAGTTCTAACAGCGTCTACTAAGGAGCGCGTCAAGAAAAAGAAAATCACGAAATCGGCTTGACATTGCATACGCGCGAGCATAAGATAGAAGCAGAAAATACACGAGTGTATCAAGAGTGTGGAGATATGAAGGGTTATGGCCCGACGCTCCATCGGCAACTTGCCCTTCCATTTTGGTAAGGATAAAGTGCCAATTCCAGCCCCGCCCCGCGGGGAAAGATACAACTGACTCTCGACGTTTCAGTTTTTGGAATATCTCCTTGATACACCGCCCGATTATGGGCGGTGTGTTCGTTGACAACAATCTATGTGGTTCGCATTTCTTTTTAGAAAGTCCATCTTTGCTCGGACACGATTTTCGAGCCGAGAGGCAATGATACGGGGCCTCGGCATATTGCGTGCCGGGACCGCGCGTTTTAGCGTCTTCAAGGATGAATCGGTCGGTGTGACCTCACAGGAACGACTCACGGCTCTTCTGGAACGACGGGTATCGTTTCAAATCATCAAGAAAAACAGAACATAAAAATGAACACTACAAAACACTCGCCCGGATTCTCAACCTTGCTCGTGCATGCCGGAGAAGCTCCTGATGAGGCGACCGGCGCGATAGCGCCCGTCCTCGTTCGCAGCAAAACCTTCGCCCAAGCGACCTTCGGCGTGGAAGCGACCTACCAATACAGCCGGGGGAAGCATCCGACCCGCGACAAGCTTGAGGAAAAGCTGGCAATCCTTGAAGGAGGGGGGAAGGCGGTACTCTTCGGCTCCGGCCTCGCCGCCGAAACGGCCTTTTTGCTCACACTCTCGCCGGGGGACCATGTCCTCTGCTGTGAGGAGGTGTACGGAGGAACGTTTCGCCTCTTGGATGGACTACTCCATCGTTTCGGCATTACGGCAAGCTATGCCAACTTCAGCTCAGAAGCAGGCATTCGCGAGTCTATCCTAACGAACACAAAATGGCTGTGGGTAGAGACGCCTACCAATCCGTCCCTACATGTTATTGACCTCGCGCTCGTGGCGAAGGTTTCCCGAGAGACAGCGATTCCGTTTGTCGTTGACGGAACCTTCGCCCCGCCGTGCACCACGCGGCCCTTTGAGTACGGCGTGCACACCGTCATTCACAGCTTGAGCAAATACATTGCGGGACACAACGATATTCTCGGCGGAGCGGTCGTCACCAAAGACGCGTCGCTCTATGAAAGACTGGTCTTCATGTTAAAGACCATGGGGGCGGTGCTCTCGCCCGACGAGTGCTATAGAGTGCTTCAAGGGGTGAAGACGCTTCAGATAAGGTGGAATCAAGTGAGTGAGAGCGCCATGCGCGTGGCGAAGTTTCTTTCCGAAAGCCACACGGTGAAGCGGGTGCTCTATCCAGGTCTGCCTTCGCATCCCGGGCACATGGTCGCCAAACGGCAGATGCGACACGGTTACGGCGGGGTGCTCTCGTTTGAACTTACGGAAACACGACTGGAAAAACTCAAAACATTTGTGGATTTCGCGAGAAAGGAAGGTCCAATTGTTTACGCCGAGAGTCTAGCGAGTCCGGAGACTATTCTCGCGTACCCCCCACTTATGAGCCACAAAAGTCTTCCGAGCGACGTACGGCGGTCGCTCGGAATCGGAGACAGCTTCTTCCGGCTCTCGCTTGGGTTTGAGGACGTCTCGGATATTATCGCCGGCCTTTCCAGGGGGCTCGCCGCAATATAACGCTCCCCTTAAAGGGATAATCACACGAAAGTCGTAACATAGCCGCTGGTCGCCAACGCGCCCGGCGGTTTTTTGCGATTCCACATCCCGACGATGGAAGAGTGGCGTCAAATAGGGTATCCTTTCGGTATGGCTTTCTTATACGCCATCGGAGCAGTCGCGATAGTGAGTCTCGTTTCCTTTTCCGGCCTCGTCGCGATAGCGATGCGCGAGGCGGCTTTGAAGCGCATAGTGTTCCTGTTCGTGGGTCTTGCGACCGGCGCGCTTTTTGGCGACGCCTTCATTCACCTCATTCCCGAAGCGCTCGGGAGCGGGATAGGCAAAGTTACTACCGGCATCGCTCTCATGTCCGGCATCCTGCTATTTTTCGCGCTTGAAAAATTCCTGTATTGGCACCACTGTCATGGGGTGCATGAAGAATCCGCGGACACACTCACGCTTCATGACCATGCGCCAAAGCGTCTTGGCGCGCTCATTCTATCCGCCGATTTCGTGCACAACGCGATAGACGGCATCATTATTGGCGCGAGTTTTCTGGTCAGTGTGGAGGTTGGTGTCGCGACGACAATTGCCGTGGTGTTTCATGAAATCCCGCAGGAGATCGCGGACTTCGGCCTGCTCATCCACGCTGGCTGGTCGCGCGGAAAAGCGCTTCTTTGGAATTTCTTTACGGCCTTATCGGCATTCTTAGGAGTCGCGCTCGTACTTGTCTTGGGCGAGGGGGTGGAGAATTTCGTACCTGTCGCAACGGCATTCACGGCCGGCGCGTTCATTTACATCGCTGGTTCCGACCTGGTGCCGGAGCTTCATAAGACAGAAGGGTTTGGCCGCACGGTCATTCAGCTCTTTGCGATTGTACTCGGTTTCGGTTTGATGCTTCTTCTTATACTCGTGGAGTAAGTCCAGTGTAGCTCTTCTCGTCGGCTCTTTTCTTTTTCCACGTTCCTGCTAGTATTGGCTACGGAAAGGCTACCAATGAGATTATTTCTTTTCTGCGCAGTGTTCATCTCCTGTTTCGGCTGTCACCGTACCAAAAGCGATAATAGGAACATTTCTTCACTTTCGGAACTTACAGCAACAAAGCGCAAGTATCTCGTTAAGTACGGAGAAGCACGCAAAAAGGTGACGGATTTCTTCCACCTTCCCGAAAGCGCCACGGTTGAAGAACTTCGTCCGCATTTGGCCGGATTTCTGAAGCTCCACAGAACGGCCGCGTGGGACGAGATGCTTCAAATGCCGCTTATTCGTAGTCTATGCACAGAGAAGCGACGAGAAAGACTTGTCGTAATTTTTCGTCTGAAACCGGATGCGACATGGGCCGAGCTTGGTTTTCGAGTCGAGGAGTTGTGGGCGCGGTTACAAACAGCACGGTAATTCCAGATGTCCAAAGACGCCCGCAAGGCCGTCTTTGTTTTTGTGAGATAAACATACGAATATACGAATTATGCGAATGATACGAGTGGCTACGAATCCCGTTAGAAGCCCGAAAGTTTATTTGAGTGGTAAAAATACGATAAGTGCTCCAAACATATATTCATCACATACCATGTTTTGTAAGACTTCTAACGGGACGAATAAGACACCATGCGCTTACGCGCAGGGTAAACGCCATGCGCGGTGTCGCTCTTTAAATTTACAACAGCCGTAGAGGAGTTATACTTATCCGCATGTTACTCAAATTTGTCGTTAGTGTCGTTGCTCTCGGTGTGCTCGCGATTGGTGGATATTTTGTCGTAAAAGAAGACGGCGTACGGGCGCTTAGAAAGGTCCTCCGCGATCGCCTTGAAGCTGGTGATTATTTAGCGGCGCTCGCGACCGCCGGAAAAATCAAAGAAGCAGGAAAATCAACGGAGGAACTTGAAACAACTATCACACAAACCGCGCGGTTTTTAGTTGCTGAAGACATCTATAGGCAGGCGGTCAAAGCATCTAAAGAAGAAAGATGGGTAGACGCTCGCGCGCTCCTTACAAGAAGCGAAGCAGTGAGCAATTCGTCTTTCAAATATTACGAGGAAGCGAAAAAACTCCTGCAAGAAGCTGAAGCTTTGGCGGCGGGTGTGGCTCATAAAGCGGCGGTAACTATTTCCAACCTGGAAGAAAGGGCAAAGACCGAACAGAGCAAACGACAGGAACTCGAGCAGAAACAGAAATCGCTCGAAGGAACGCTTTCGGAAAAAGAGAATTCCATTTCACAAAGCAGGTCTGAAACTGCCATAGCAAAACAAAAGGCCGAGCAATACAAAAAGGACTCGGAGGACAAACAAGTGGCGCTTCTTTTGGAACAGGCACGCGCGAAGCAGCTCATGGAGCAAGTTGAGAAGGAAAGCAAACAGAAATTCTTCAACGAATTTCGGATTTATAGGGATATGGCGCAAAAGGGGAAAGAGCAGCTTGATAACGCCATCGCCGAGATAAACAGCAAACGGGATGTAACAGCGATCGTTTCTGTCGCGAGTGTATATATTGGTCAAGGGAAGATTCTTTTTGACGAAGCGAAGAATAAAATAGCCGACTTCCGCGATGCTCGCACCCCCGTGGCGTACGCAGGAAAGGTTGGTGACCTAGTGAGTAGCCTCTCGCAATTTTTGGAATCGTCAAGACAGCTTCGGAGCGCGCTCCTGTACATCGACGAGGAGGGAAGCGCGGAGTTCATGGGAAGCTTTTCAAAAGGAAAAGACGCGCTTGGTAACGCCGTTTCGCTTCTTTCGGGTGTTTCTGATTTTCTCACGGGGCAATAATATGTCTGACACTAAACCTCTCAACTGGAAACTTCGCGGCTTGTACTATCTTACTCAGATAAGCGGGCTTATTGTGCTTGCGGTGGTTGGCGGGTCAATATATTTGTACCATGAATATTTTCTTTTCTTGATACATCCAAACGCTGTTGTAGCTCTAATTGTCGCTCTCTTCATTCTCCATTCTATACTTTTCGCTTTGCAAGAATTAACAGGAAGTAAAGTATTTTTTGTCATAAGCAGGTACATATGGGTGTTTTTCTTTCTTGCCATCGTCTATGTTACCGGCGGAGTGCACAGTCCGTTTCTTTTTCTTCTCATTTTTCCTCTACTAGTTTCGGCGGCCGACCTTGATGAGCATGCTACTTTCATTATCGGCATCCTACTAACCTCTCTTTTCGGCGCTCTCATCGCGTTCGACCCGATTTCGCTCGCGGACCCTTCGGCGATTGTTAAACATGCCCTGCGTGCCACCCTTTTCGGAGTTATCAGTTATTTCATGTATTCAATCGTCAAAGAAACCTTGCGGCAAAAATACGAAAAAGAAGAAACCAAGCGAAAATTTTCTGAACTCATAGAACTCGACAAAGTAAAAACGGATTTTCTAACAGTTGCTCAGCATCAACTTCGCACGCCGCTTTCCGGACTTCGCTGGGGCCTTGAGAATTTGCTATCCGATGCCTCAATTAAAGCGGAAAGCAGACTTATTCTATCGGACAGCAGAAAAAAGGCCGAAGACGCTATTGGTATAGTCAATGAAATGCTCCGGACGGTGGAGATGAAGACCGCGCGCTTCTCTCCTAAAAAAGTGTCTGTTGAGTTCGATGCGCTTATTGCCTCCGCGATTGATGAGCTTACATACCTCGCTTCTCGAAAACACGTTACGGTTTCTGTCGTACGGCGAGCTCCAGTATCAATTCAGGCGGACCCAAAACTCTTAAGCGCCGCTCTCCTTAACGTGCTGGACAATGCTATCCGATATTCGCCGAGCGGCAAGGTGGAGATAACATTTCAAAAAGACGATCGAGGCGCGGGGATAACAGTCGCCGACAATGGCATCGGAATCCACCCCGATGACCTCCCGTATCTCTTTGAGCGGTTTTATCGCGGAAAGAACGCCATCCTGCTTGACCCGAACGAAAGCGGCGTCGGCCTCTACATCGCGAAACAAATTATTGAAAAACACGGCGGCGCGATTTCCGTGGATTCAACATTGGGGAAGGGAACAGTGGTACGCATCTCGCTTCCGTAATACAGCACTTACCGTCGCCAACACGGTTTTGCAAAATCAGCAAAACTAAAATAGTATATAACGAAGGCTGGCAACTAGAAGCTAGAACCTAAAAGCTATTTGTCGCCGATGTAGCTCAGGTAGTAGAGCAACTCCATGGTAAGGAGTAGGTCGCCAGTGCAATTCTGGCCATCGGCTTATGAGTAGTTGTAAGTTTAGAGTTTGGAGTTGAAAGTCTCGAAAACTAACAACTGAAGCGTAGGCGGAACTAATAACTTTTAACTTTTCAGCGGCCATCGGCTCATGGTGAAAGATTTTCCCGACAACATGCCTCAAGAGGAATCTCCGGAGGATCAAGTAGATGCTCGAGCGGATTTTATTCTTGGCCGGCTTGGTTTCTCGTGGGAGGATTTGCGAGGGAAGAAAATTCTGGATATTGGTGCTGGTTCAGCGGAGTTCGGCGCCGCGGCTCGGAAAAAAGGAATTGAGGTGGTTTCGCTTGATCGTAAGTTGATTGACGATGAAGGAGTCGCGCCGTATCAGAAAGAAGGGTATGTTCAAGGATCCGGAGATCATCTGCCTTTTGCGGACGAAAGTTTTGACATTGTGGTATCTCACGCAAGCATTCCATTGCATGCCGCTTTTGACAGAAAGGATGTTAGTCGATTTATTGAAGAAATACGGCGGGTCTTGAAGAAAGGGGGAGAGTGCCGCTTTGGTCCTGTAGGAGTTGGAGGCGCCTTTTTTCCTGTTGGCGACCCGGAGGAGCGTGCGAGTGGTGTTTCGAACGCTTCTTGGGAAGAAGATACCGTGGATGAAAGAGTGAGGAAGACCTCGCTCAAAACCACCGCTCTTCTCCGGGAGTTAGTTCCTGACTTAAAAAACTCTACTGATGATTTACTCGCACAAACAAACAATTTTTATTCTTTCGTGAAATAACAACTTGGAGTCAGACATTTAACGCAACGGATATGAGTATCATATCTGTATGCACAACCCAACACAATACCGGCGTCTGACAGGCGTTGAGCGTGAGGAAGC
>LCPL01000004.1 GCA_001003605.1 Parcubacteria group bacterium GW2011_GWC2_48_17 | reverse complement strand
TCGCTCACCTGTACCGTCCGGCTTTTGACCTGCCACTTGAAGCTCTGGGCCGATGCGGTCCAGTAATTTTGTTCTGCCTCTGCTTTGCTGTTCATATTTATTTCTGTATGTCGGAATTGCTGTGTGAAGTCTTTCTTTGTGACTAAAGCATCTCAAAGAACCTGCGGGCAGGATATCACACTCATGGAGATAAATCAAGGACCTTGGGTGTAAGTGTCCACACCTCTGTCATTCCCGCGCAAGCGGGAATCCAGTATTTGCAACGATTTTCTAGATTCCCGCCTGCGCGGGAATGACAAACTGAGACGAAAAACTGCACCGAAAATTAAGGATTTTTCGGCAGGTGTGGAGAGTTACAAAAATGACGGACGACTCGGCGATTGAAGGTCCCAACCTCCAAACCATTAAATTGTCTCGTGCTGTGCCATAAACTTGTGCACAGGGGAAGCATCATGGTTCTTTCGGCGACTGTGGTAAAATTAACGCAATGAAAACGAAGAAGCTTTTTGTTTTCGGGATTTTGTTCGCGGTCTTTTTATTTGTCGGCGCCGAGGACGCTTTTGCGGCGAATTGGTATGTCGCCACCAACGGAAATGATTCTAATTCGGGGAGCCAGAGTGCTCCATTCAGGACAATTCAGAGATGCGCGAATGTAGCGCAGGCGGGAGATACCTGCCTCGTCAGCGCGGGAACATATAACGAGAACATATCAACAGTTCGGTCGGGCACCGCGTCAGGAAAAATCTACATAAAAGGAGCGAGCGGCAAACCCATCGCGAGCGGGTTCAATATCAACCACGCGTACACGGTCGTGGACGGATTCATGATTGACGGTGCCGCCGCCTCCGTATCGGTTAACCCCGGCGGAAATAATTGTGAGATTCTCAACAACGACTTCCGCAATGTTGAAAACGGCATAGAGATGGACAGGGGCAATACCACAGGGCCCAGTGGTTGTCTCATACGGGGAAATAAGTTTTACGGCAACACCACGGTCAGCGTCATGGTCGGACTCGGCGGACAAGGACACATTATTGAGGGAAATGATTTTGGACCGCTTGTGATGCACGAAGATGCCTTCCGGCCATTTGGATTTAACCACATTATTCGGGGCAACACATTCCATGACATCAGAAGCGGCGGCACCGGCGGCCATATGGACATCTTCCAGGCGTGGGGACCTATCGGCAATCTCACCTTTGAGCGGAACTTCGTGCGCGACTGGCCGGGACAAGCATGGATGATTGATTGTCCTCAAGCGGGGAGAGACGAGCTCATAACCATTCGGAATAATGTGTTCTCAAATGTAAACTCCGCCGGCCAGAGTTATTGTCCGCGGACGCTGATTTACAATAACACCTTCGCCAACTCGGGGGAGGGGAATGGTCGGGCGGCGATGATACGGAGCGAGAGCGGCCGAGGTCTGGGAACAAATTCAAGGATACAAAATAACATCTTTTATTATGTCGGCTACTCGGACGGTTCCGCCCCCGCCTACACGGTTGATTCGGGGGCGGGAGGTTTTGTAAGCAGTAACAATCTTGCTTTTCCGAGCCGCGAACTGCCCGGCGGTACCGGTAGTGTGATAGAAAATCCTCAATTCGTGTCTGGAACCGATTTTCATCTATCAGCAAGCAGTCCGGGTATAAATAAAGGCGCATCCCCATCAGGCGTTCGGGAAGATATTACCTGTAAGGCGCGGCCCCAGGGGAGCGCCTATGACATCGGTGCGTATGAATACGGAGGCGGCGACGGCAGTTGTCCTATTAGTATCAGCGGCGGTGGGGGAGGCGGTGGTGGTAGTGGTGGGGACACCCCTCCGCCAAGCCAGCCAGCATTGAAAATGGCCGTGCCGGCGTACTTTAGTCCGACGACTCTTTATGACCGGACAACGACTTTGTGGAGTCGGATGGTCAACCAGTCCCCACCGGCGACCGGATTCGTGATTATGAATCCCTCTAATGGTCCGGGGACAAGTCTTGACGCAGATTACTTGCCCGTCCTCGCTTCTGTGAAGGACAAAGGCGTAAAAGTCATTGGGTATGTGGAGACGATGGATGCGATGTCTCGTGTCCGAGGCGCCAATCTCATTAAAACCGAAATTGACAGCTATACATCATGGTATGGCGTTGACGGCATCTTTTTTGACGAAGCGGCGTCAGACGATGGTCATATTCCGTTTTACCAAGACCTGGCGAATTATGTTAAAAGCAAGATAAGCGGAGGCATAGTCGTTCTTAATCCAGGAGTAGTTCCGGCGGAAGGATATATGAATGTCGCGGATGTCGTGGTGATTTTTGAGAGCAGTTATTATGCCTATCGTTCGGCCCAATTTCTGTCTTGGGGGCGCAACTATCCTTCAAGTAAAATCGCTCATCTTGTGCATGACACCCCAACATCAAGCGATATGACAGACGCCCTGCGGCTGGCACGGGAGCGGAACGCCGGCTATGTGTATGTTACCAATGATTGGTACACTTCAAACCCGTGGGATTCGCTTCCGACATATTGGACGGAAGAATTGAGCGAGATGTTAAAGAATTCTTCCGGAGAAAATAAGCCGCCTTCGGTTTCCATCACCTCTCCACAAAGCGGCGCTCCTTTCCCGACAGCACCGGCAACTGTCAGGGTTAGTGCCTCCGCTTCAGATTCAGACGGAATACAACGCGTTGATTTCTTTCGAAACAATGTTTTTCAAGGTACGGCTAATCAAACCACATCTCCTTTCAATTACGACTTCGGATTAACGGCAGGTTCATACATCCTTAAAGCCGTCGCGTACGACTTGCAAGGCGGGAGCGCCTCCGCTTTCATAAGCGTCACGGTAGGTTCCGTTGGTTCTTCGTGCACACCTCCGTACTTCGGCGCTTCGGAAAGCGCATTGGCGGATGCCACCGCCGACCCCTGTCCCGTGCTCTCGGTTTCAAACTCTCCCATTGATTCCGGCGACCCCGTTGTCATCACTCTTGCTCCCCAGAATTCAGCGCAATATATCTACAAAAAGATTTTTGTTTCTAATCCTGTAACGAAGACATGGGTTGAGTATCCCCACGGTCCCAACTGCGGAAGTGACGCGTGGTGTACCATGAACGAAGGTATTAAATCTCTGGTCCTTGATGCCGAATATATATCCGACAAACTCGGAGGCAGTGGCACCCACTACGTCGCTTCCTGGGACTGGACGTATGACAGCTCCAAAAAGTGCTGGTTCGGTCCAGGTTCAACTGAATGCAATAAAGGTTCCATGCGTTTGCAGAAGTTTGTGGTGCAGGAAAAATGATCTACACAAACTGTTTTCTTGTGTCAACCGCGCCATGTAGTATACAATCAATACTAAGGAGGATGCATGATGGTGCTTTCGCTTTCGAGGTTGAAGCATCCGTCGAGATTGGTTCCGTCCGCCCTAGCAACAGGCGGATGCGCCGCGGGTTCTCATGATGAGACCCGCGGCTTTTTTGTCTATGCTTAACATGTGATACCATACGCATATGCCAAAGTTGGTTTATATCACTCGAAAGATTCCCGAGCTGGGCCTCCGCCTGCTTCAAGAGAAGGGGATTGAAATAGATGTGTCGCCAAAAGACCGGCCGCTCACCAAGCGAGAGCTCATACGCGCGCTCCAGAAGAAGTCCTATGACGGCGTGCTCTCGCTTCTCACCGACACGATAGACACAGATATCTTTGATGCCGCGCCGAGCATAAAGATTGTTGCGAACTATGCGGTCGGATTCAATAACATTGATGTCGCGGAGGCGAAGAAGCGGGGCATTACGGTGACTAATACCCCCGGGGCGCTGACAGAGGCGGTTGCCGAGCACACGATTGCACTTATGCTTTCTCTTGTACGACGTGTCGTAGAAAGCGATGTCTACCTGCGCACGGGCAAGTTCAAAGGCTGGGGACCGGAGCTTTTTCTTGGGGATGAGCTTATGGGGCGTACGCTCGGCATTTTGGGCGCGGGAAGAATAGGCGGGAGAGTTTCCGACATAGCAAAGAAAGGTCTGGGAATGTCGGTTATCTACTATGATGTAAAACGAAGCGAAGAATTTGAGAAATCCTGCGGCGCCAAGTTTCGGCAGACACCGGAGGAAGTGCTTCGGGAGGCGGATGTCGTTTCAATCCATGTGCCGCTCCTGCCGGAGACAAGACACTTCATAACTCAAGCTCGCCTTGCGCTCATGAAAAAGACCGCCTATCTCATCAATACTTCTCGGGGTCCGGTTATTGATGAAGACGCGCTCGCGGGAGCGCTTCGCGCTGGCGTCATTCGCGGAGCGGCGCTTGATGTCTTTGAATATGAGCCGAAACTTGCCAAAGGTCTCGCAAAACTTTCAAATGTTGTCCTTACTCCCCACATTGCGTCCGCTACCACAGAGGCCCGCCTTGACATGGCGCGCATGGCGGCGGAGAATATCATTGCGGCGCTTGAGGGGAAAACGCCGCCAAATCTGGTAAGTTGATAACTCAAACCATTATGAGCGTTGTATTTGAAGAAGACAAAACATATCCGTCCGCTCCGCTAGGGAATGCCGCCTCCGGCCAAGGAGGGTTTTTGGCAAGATTTCTTCTGCGCACAGGTCTCGTCAAGACGGAATCCGGCGTCAACACGCTCTCTATAATACTCGTTGTGATTTTCTTGATTGCCGCCGTCGCCGTATATTTCGTATTCGGCAGAGCGTCGGAGTCGCACGCGGTGCCTGAAGACATTATCAATACGCCGCAGCCGACCTATTCTCTGTAGCACTGTAAATTACGAAACTCTTTTCTCGGCGCGTGTTTTCGGGAGCACGCATCAACATCTGCTGATTTTTTGCTCTGCTCGCGCCGTCGCGCTCCGCAAGGTTCCCGAAAACACGCGCCTTCGACGAGTTTCGTAATTCAAAGTGTAGTAGGTATGAAATTTTTAACGAGCAAAAATCATCGACGCGGTTTCACCCGAACATCTTTTTTTGGACGGCGCGTTTGGGGAGGAGGACAATCCGAAATCTTTCAGCATTCTTCACCCGTGATGACCTCTGCTTCTGTGAAAAAGATGCGCGGGTTCACTCTCATTGAACTTCTGGTGGTGATTTCCATCATCGGCCTCTTATCGTCGGTAGTACTTGCGAGTTTAAATACTGCGAGGTCAAAAGCGAGGGACGCGAGGCGCAAGTCGGATTTGAACGAGATTCGGACGGCTCTGGAGTTTTACCTTGATAAATACGGCACCTACAAAGTTGCCGGTAGCGGGTGGAATGGTGGCGGGCAGGGATTTCTTGGTTATGAGAATGGGGCAAATTACCCAACATCGGTCACGCGGGTTCTTAATAATGAAGGATTTCTCGGCGCACCCCTCATTGATGACCCCAAAACCAAACCCGGTTATATGATTTACTTATGCGACAGTTACAAAAGAGCGGCCATCTCCGCCACCTTGGAGAATCCTTCTGCGGGGGACATCGCCTACATTCAAACGACCTGCAACGGCACCGGCTCGAACGGCACCTATACAAACTATGGCAAGAATTACGCTTTAGAACTTCGGTAGTTCACGCACTTTGCATTTTTTCCGCGCTTTGGCTATAGTATCGCCCTATGGCCATTGTGCTACCGTTTGAAAAGAGGGACACGAAAGTGTCCCCCAACACCCTACGAAGGGCCGGCAAAATCCCGGCGGTTTTTTACGGACGAAAACAAACATCCACTCCCATTACCATTGCCGCTCGCGATTTTGAAAAGGTCTGGAAAAGGGCGGGGGAACACACTGTCGTCAACCTTCTCGGGGCGGGAGAGGACATACCAGCGCTTCTGCATGCCGTGGACAAGCACCCGGTTACCGGAGCGCCAAGGCACGCAGATTTTTATGTGTTTGAAAAGGGACAGAAGCTTAAGATTAAGATTCCCATAGAATTTACGGGCGTGTCTCCGGCGGTGAAAGACCTGGGCGCTGTGCTCGTCAAGGTGGTACACGATTTGGAAGTTGAAGCCGCCCCCAAGGACCTTCCGCAGAAAATTCAGGTGGATATTTCTTCCCTTGCGGCGTTTGGCAATGTCATTACGGCGAAGGAAATAAAACTCCCGGAAGGTGTCGGTCTCGTCGTTTCTCCCGATGATGTCATCGCGTCCGTCTACGAGCCCAAAGAGGAGGTCGTGGAGGAAGCGCCGGTTGACCTCTCAACCATTGAAGTTGCGAAGAAAGGCAAAGAACCCGTTCCTGGCGAAGCGGATGCAGCCGCCGAAGGAGCGCCAGCTGGCTCTCCCGCGGAGCCAAAGAAGGAAGAAAAGAAAGCCGCGAAAAAGTGACACAAAGAAACCTGTGGTGTGCCACAGGTTTCTTTGTGTCATCCCCGCGCAGGCGGGGGTCCAGAAAAGATTCAATCTGGATTCCCGTCCCCGATCGGGCCGAGGACAAGTTTCCACGGGAATGACAACCCGTGTAAACCCAGCACCTTCTACGCAGGGCGTTCAAGGTGCTGGGTAAATTTCTCCTGGAGACCGCGCACATTTTTCCTGCATGTTATAATGGCACGCATGCGGAGAAATTTCTGTATGACGGGCATAGTAACGGCACTTATTTTGTCGCCGTTTCTTGTGGTCTTCGCGCAAAATGTTGCAGAGCGCCGCGCGCTGCTTGAAAAAGAGCTCAAAGAGGTGGAAGCGCAGATAGAAGAGCAGCAAAATATACTCAATGCTCGCGCCAGGGAATCGGTCACGCTCGAACGCGATATCGCGATTCTCAATGCCACCATCGAAAAAGCAAAACTCTCGATTCGCGCGAGGAGCCTTGAAATCGAGCGACTGGGCAAGGAGTCTGGAGAAAAACAAGTTGTCATAAAAAGACTTAGCGCCAAGATTGAGCGGGAGAAAGAGTCGATAGGAGAGCTTATCAGAAAAGCCGACAAAGCCGATTCATTCTCACTCCCTGAAATAATTCTGGGTGGCAAGAACTTTTCAGAATTTTTTCAAGATATAGAAGAATATCAGGTGATAAAGGGAGCGCTTCGCGATTCATACAAAGAGCTTGCAACCGATAAAAAAGAAACCGAGGAGGAACAGGAGGCGCTCGACCTAAGGCAGACAGAAGAAGTGCAGCTCCGCAAACTTCAAGAGCTAGAAAAAAAGAAGATAGAGGCGCAAGAAGCGGAGAAAAAACGAATTCTGAAGATTTCCAAGGGGATTGAGGCGGAGTATCAGAAAATTATAAAAATAAAACAGCTTAGCGCCGCGCAGATACGCGCCGAGCTTTTCACCCTGCGCGGCTCCGCCGCGATTCCGTTCGGCAAGGCGCTAGAATACGCAACCTTGGCCGGCAAAAAGACCGGAGTCCGTCCCGCGTTAATCTTAGGCATAATTGCCGAAGAGTCCAACCTTGGAGAAAACGTCGGCACCGGAAACTGGCGCGTAGACATGAAGGCTCCCCGAGATACGGAACCCTTCCTTGATATTACAAGGAGGCTCGGGTTTGACCCGGACAAAATGCCCGTCTCAAAGAAGCCGTGGTACGGCTATGGTGGCGCCATGGGGCCAGCGCAATTCATCCCTTCCACATGGGTACTCTATGAAGAGCGCATCGCAAAAGCGACTGGACATAATCCGCCGAATCCATGGGAACCATTTGACGCGTTTCTGGCCTCGGCTCTACTGCTCATGGATAACGGAGCTGATAAGGGTACGCCAGCGGCCGAGCGCCTGGCTGCTCTTCGCTATCTAGCGGGGTGGGCGAACGCCGGAAAAAAAGCCTACGCATTTTATGGAGATGATGTGATGGAACTCGCGGAAAAATATCAGCGACAGATAGATATATTGAACAGTTCGTAGGAGCGAACTGCCAAATCCTAAATCCTAAACTCTAAATTCTAGACAAATCCCAAATCCCAAATCCCAATTTAAAAAAAGCGAAGACCCTTACTTCAATTTGTCAATTTCTGGATTTTCTGGTAGGGTTACGGAGTACGAAGGAGCGAAATAACCCCGGTTAAGTCCGCCTTAAGAAGGCGGAAAAATCGTAAGAACGATTTTTACTTAACGGGGTGGCGATTTATATAGTCGCTTCGCTCCTTACAAATCAGCCATGAAAAAGGACATCCACCCACAATATTTTCCCGAAGCCAAAGTAACCTGCGCTTGCGGTAATAAGTTCACCGTTGGTTCAACCCAAGAAAAGATTGAAGTTGAAATCTGCAGCGCCTGCCATCCGTTCTACACCGGCAATGACAAGATGATTGACGCCGCGGGCCGCGTTGAACGGTTTAAAACGCGCGCGTCAAAAAGCACCGCGAAGAAAGCTACCAAAAAGAAAGCGTAGTGTATTTCCTGTTTTATTCCAGCCCGGTATAGGCCGGTGTGTTGGCGTGCATTAAAACACAAAGCACAGTGTCCAAAAACCCAAACAAACATTTCAAGCACAGTACACAAAAAGCCAAACAATGAAGACAAACTACCCAAAACACAGTTCACAAAAACCCAAAAAGGAAGTCGACAGGGTCAATGTCGACACCTGTGGACGGGATGAGTTTGTGTTTTGAAAAAGTTTGTGTTTTGTTTGGACTTTGTGCAGTCTGTGTTTTGTGAAGCTTATTAAGATGGATTTAGAAAAATACAAATCAAACCACAGGACGGCCTATCTAGCCGAGAGTTTAGAGCGGCTTCAGAAGGAGGAAGAGGAAATAAAGGCAATGCTCAAGACAGACTCTTCCATGGCCGAGCTTGCGAAAAAAGAGCTTGCAGACCTTGAGGTACAAAAAAGCACCCTCAAAGTGCAGATGGAAGAAGTCCTTAGGGAAGCAGAGGAAGAAGATACATTTCCGAACGAACTCGTACTGGAGGTAAGAGCCGGAGTCGGAGGCGATGAAGCCGCGTTGTTCGCGCGAAAGCTCGCCGATATGTACAAAGCCTATGCGCAAAGACAGGGCTGGGCGTTTATTCTCATGTATGAATCTTCCACTTCCATCGGCGGATACAAGGAAGCGTCATTTGAGATAAGCGGAAAGAACGCGTATAAGGCGCTGCGATTCGAAACTGGCGTGCATCGCATTCAAAGGGTACCCGATACCGAGAAATCAGGCCGTGTGCATACCTCGACAGCGTCAGTAGCTATACTGCCGATAAGGAAGAAAACGGATTTTGAAGTACCGCCGTCTGATATAGAGATAGAATTTTCAAGAGCCGGCGGCAAGGGAGGACAGAACGTCAACAAAGTTGAAACAGCCGTGCGCCTTACGCACAAACCCACCGGCATTGTCGTGCGGTGCACTTCGGAGAGAAGTCAAGGGCGCAATCGCGAGAAAGCCATGGGCATTCTTCTCTCCAAGCTCCAGCAGAAAAAAGAAGAAGAAGAAGCGAGAAAATACGCCGGAAAGAGAAAGGAGCAAATTGGAACAGCGGACAGGTCAGAAAAGATTCGCACCTACAATATCCTGCAGGACCGGATAACCGACCACCGTATCAAAGAATCGTGGCACAATTTACAGGCGATATTTGAGGGGAATCTCGACCTGATTTTGGAAGCGCTTGAAGCGGCAGACAGGGAGTTAAAAAAACAATAACCAAGATACAATAACCAAACAAATTTCAATGACACAAAACTCAAACAAAAAAACTCTTTAGAATTTGGTGATTGGTTATTGTTTGGAGCTTGTTTCTTGGTGATTGGTTATTTCAAAGTTGCTTCTTCACAAAACATTTGTTACACTCACACACCATGGATAAGAGTCTGAAGACAGCAAGCGACCCCATTATCGACGGCCTATTCGCGGTCGGCGCTCATTATGGCTACCGGCGCTCAAAGCGGCATCCGACAGCAGCTCCATTCATTTTCGGCGCCAAAAATGGCGTTGAGATTTTTGACCTCGAAAAGACCAAGCCAGCCCTCCAGAAAGCGGAGGAATTTGTAAAAAATCTCGCGCAATCAGGGAAAGTGCTTCTGTTCGTTGGAGGAAAAAGCGAAGCTAGCGACACGATAAAGAATGGAGCGCAAAAGCTTGGTATGCCTTCCGTGTTCGGCCGTTTTGTTGGAGGCACACTCACCAACTTTGCGAATATCCGCGCTCGTGTCGACAAAATGCTCGACCTTACTTCGAAGCGCGAGAAAGGAGAGCTTGCGAAATACACCAAAAAAGAACGCCTGCTCATTGACCGTGAAATTACTCGCCTAGAAACACTATTCGGCGGCCTTGTTCCGCTCAAAGCTATTCCAGGGGCTATATTCGTCGTTGACCCCGGCAAGGAACATATTGCCGTTGTAGAAGCAAAAAAAGAAGGTGTTCCAGTAATCGCTCTTGCAAGCTCCGATTGCGATCTGTCTATAATAGATTACGTGATTCCAGGGAACGACGCTTCCCGCCAAAGCATCACCTATTTTGTGGAGAGAATAGTAGAAGCATATCAGGCGGGGAAGTCTAAAGAAGCGGTTAGCGTTTAGCGGTTAGTAAGATTCGGGAAAACAGTTTCCGTGTCTTTTTCTAAACGCTAAACGCTAAACGCTAAACGCTATGGTAACTACCGAACAAATTAAGACGTTGCGTGACCAAACCGGTGTTTCCATCATACTCTGTAGGAAAGCGCTGGAGGAAGCAAATGGCGATATTGAAAAAGCCAAAGTGGTCTTGCAAAGAAAAGGCGCCGACGCCGCGGAAAAGAAAGCAAGCAGAACGCTCGGAGCTGGCACTGTTTCGGCATATATTCATCACGGCGGCACAGTTGGCGCGCTTGTCGAGCTGTCTTCGGAAACAGATTTCGTTTCTGGGAACGAAGCGTTCAAAGCTCTTGCGCATGATATTGCCATGCATATCGCGGCTTCAAGACCAGAATTTGTGAGGCGCGAAGATGTGAGCGAAGAAACACTCGCGCGCGCTAAGGAAGTACTCAGAAAGGAGGTGGAAGGGAAACCCAAGGAAATGCAAGAAAAGATCCTTGAAGGCAAACTTAATTCATACTTTGCCGAGAGGATACTCTTGGAGCAGCCATTCATTAAGAACCCTGACCAGACGATTCGCTCTCTTATAGAAAACGCTACGCAGAAGTTTGGCGAGAAGATTGAGGTGACACGTTTCGCGCGATTAGCGGCAGGCAATCGGACATAACACCATCATGTTATCTACTGCAGTATTCGCGATTTCTCTTTTGGGGCTCTTGGCGCTCTTTGGTTTCAAAATGCTGGAGCTTAACTGGAACACCAAAACTCCTCTTACTCCACTCCGACGCGTCGCAGACCCTATTTTAACTCACGGCTGGGTGTATTGTAGAGACCGCTTACGCAAAGCAGTGTCCGCAGGTTTTCACGCATCAGTAATTTGGGTCAGCACAACGGTTCGGAAAATTGAAGTTGCATTCTACGCTACTGTGCATGGCATAACGGCGCGTCTAAATCGATATCTTCGGACGCGTCGTCTACACATACGCCACGGAAACGAAGTCTCCGCTCATCTTAAAACAGTCCTCGAAAAGACGGAGAAAGACAGCAAAGAATCCGGCTCGCATTAATTTTTGACAGGTCGGCGCGCAACCGATATTCTTTTCCTCAGGAATGCCGCCTTAGCTCCCCAGTAGTGGAACCTCGGAGACTCGGTTCACTACGGGGCAAGCAGTTGGCAAACAACGCTTTTGCCTGTCCCGCACATATGCCGCCTTAGCTCAGTTGGTAGAGCGCCACTTTTGTAAAGTGGATGTCCCCAGTTCGAATCTGGGAGGCGGCTCCAGTTTTCTACAAGACACTCTATAAAATAGCTATCGTATTTTAGCTTCAAATACTTTTGCTGTCACCGCCTCTAGTTTTTTGTGAATAGCGTCCACTTCTGGCGTTGTTAAAGTTCTAACTAGAGAGCGATACGTGATTCGGTATGCGTAACTTATATTATCTTTTCCAAACTTATCAGCATTTTCGTATTTATCTAGCAACACCACTTCTTCTACCAAATCTTTGCCAGTGTCTCGCACTAAATCAAAATAGTCATTTGGGATGAAGGTTTTACGGACAATAAAAGAAATATCGCGAACAATTGGCGGGTATTTGCTAACCTCAAAAAACTTACTCCCAATTCTTAGCTGTTTTTTTACTCTTGGATCCTCTGACCAGAGTAAGCGAATATCCGGTAGGTCCATGGAAACCATCGCTAAACGCTCGATTCCAGGTCCAAATGCCCACCCGTTCCACTTTGATGAATCAACACCGAATTTCTCTAAAACACTTGACTTTACCACGCCACTACCGAGCACCTCCAGCCATTTACCGTTTTTCTCAACCTCCATTTGAAGTGACGGGTCGGTGTAGGGAAATGTATCAGGAAAGATTTTTAGATTGGCATCAGGGCCGAATACGGCTCGTGCGATACCACGCAACGCATCACTTAACTCTTCCTTGCCAATTATTTTTTTATCTTTTGGCGCCAAATACCAGCCGTCAATTTGATGAAAGACATTCATATGGTTTCTGTCAATCTCGTCTTTACGATAGACTTTGCCATAAGAAAAACAGCCAACTGGTTCATTTGCCTCCATTTTGCGCTTTACATCGGGCTCTTGCAGATAGTAGAACCACATCACAGTTGTGTGGGTACGAAGAATATGTCTGTCGTCTACATAATATGTATCAGACTTTCCGCGCGCGGGATGGTCGGAGGGGAAATCAAACAAGTCGAAACTTATGTCGGCTGGTACTATTTCCGGCACTTCAATAACATCAAGATCTTTGAAATCTGGCAAAGAAAGTATTCGTTCAACAACTTCGGCAATAGGACTGCCTGCTCTGCGTGATAAATCTGGCATAGCCAAGTAGCGTTTTATTCTACTGCTTTCACTGTCACTTCTTTTTTCCAAACTCTTTAGAAGTTTCTTTTCTTCGCTACGACTTGCAAAATAAGTGGTCCTTCTCATATTTTAATAGTTTAGTTAAGAATTTATAAAAAGTAAACCCAGCACCAGTCTACGACTGTCTTCGACTTGACCACAGGGCGTTGAAAGAGGATGGGTAAACACCAACTCAAGAAGGCTGGCGTTGTTTCGTGTCAGCCGTAAGGTTGAACCTTACGGAACCGAAAGGCTCAACCTTACGGACAGTCGTAGATATGAAAACGCCAAACACTTTGTGTGTCTGGCGCGTGGTGGCAGGGATTACTGAAATTCTTACCCCTGTTGCTCCTTGATCGCCTTTTTGATTTCTCGCGTAGCAATAATGATTTGCATTGCGACGGTTGCTAGTGCACAGAAAGCCCCAAGGAAGATCCACAGAGATCGACCGAGGTTGTGTTGCGCTAGTGCTGCCATTCCGAAAGAGAATGACGAAAGGACTGCGGTTATGATAGTCATGATGTTGTTTTGGCCTGGGATGTATTGAAGCATAGAAAGAATGAACCGTCAACTTTTCAGGCGAATCTTTTATCCACTTTTTACTTCAAAAGCCGCTTCCAAAAGGGACGGGGATTTGGTATACTTTAAGTGTTAGAAAAACGCCAAAAGTGGCTTATTTTATTTGTTTTTTTAGGTTTGGGACTTTGAGCTTGATTAGAATTTAGAATTTAGAACTTAGAGTTTTTTGACACCGCGAAATGGCTAAAAACAAGGGTAAGAAAGAAATTGCGGCAAGGAAGTCGGCAAACGGCAGCGGGCATCACTACGACGCCTCGTCTATTACCGTTTTAGAGGGTCTTGCGCCGGTGCGGAAACGTCCGGGAATGTACATCGGTACGACAGGTCCCGACGGACTGCACCACCTCATTACCGAGATTTTTGACAATTCGCGCGACGAAGCGATGGGCGGTTTTTGCAATGACATTGAAATTGTACTTCTCCCCAATAATCGCGTGCGCGTAGTGGATAACGGTCGAGGCATTCCCGTTGACACGCACAAGGCGACCAAGGTTTCGGCGCTTGAGACAATCATGACCACACTTCATGCCGGAGGCAAGTTCGGCGGGGAAGGATACAAAGTTTCCGGAGGACTTCACGGCGTAGGCGCTTCAGTGGTAAATGCTCTCTCTATATATTGCGAGGTCGTGGTACATCGCGATGGGGGCATCTACCTTCAGGAATACAAGCAAGGCAAACGAAAGGCGGCAGTCAAGAAAATCGGCAAATCAGACCTCCACGGCACGATTGTTACTTTTGAGCCGGATGCCGAAATCTTTAAGGAAGGCATTGCATTCGACTTTAGCAAAGTCGTGAATCATATGCGCCAGCAGGCGTACTTGGTAAAAGGCTTACGCATCAGTGTCATTGATGCCAGAAGCTTTGGGAACATAGACCTTGCGGATGTGTTCTACTTTCGCGAACTTGAAATCGACGCGCCGTCGGAGACTTTTTATTTTGACGGAGGATTACTTTCACTCGTAAAGCATTACAACGCGCATTTCAAAGTGGTACATAAGAACATCTTTTATGTCGAGCGAAAAACTGAAGGTAGTGAGGGGGTTGAAATTGCTCTTCAGTATGTGGACGATATATCATCCCGCGTAATGCCGTTCGCGAACAATATCTACAATTCTGAAGGAGGAACGCATCTCACCGGTTTTAAAACCGCGCTGACGCGAACGCTCAACACCCATGCCAGAAATAACAACTACATCAAGGAGAGCGAAGAAAATTTCACCGGTGAGGACGTGCTCGAAGGTCTCACTGCTGTAATATCAGTCAAGCTCCGTGAGATACAGTTTGAAGGACAAACCAAAGCCAAGCTCGGCAGTATGGAGGCGCAATCCGCCGTCGCAGCGATTTTCGGGGAATCTTTTTCCGCGTTTCTCGAGGAGAATCCAGATGACGCGCGGGCGATGGTGAACAAAGTCATTCTGGCGCTCAAAGCGCGCAAAGCGGCGAAGGCGGCCAAAGATTCGGTGCTTAGAAAAGGCGCGCTTGAAGGTATGACGCTTCCGGGGAAGCTCGCTGACTGCGAAACCAAGAGCGCGGACGAAGCTGAATTATTTCTGGTGGAAGGCGATTCGGCCGGAGGCTGTTGGAGTGGAAACACAAGAATCTCTTTAGTGGATGGAAGGGAATTAAGTTTTATAGATTTAGTTAAAGAAAGCGAAAACGGCAGGCAAAATTTTTGTTATACAATGCGAAACGATGGACATGTAGGCATTGCTCCGATATTAAATCCGCGATGTACTAAACATAATGCTTCTGTAATCAAGATAATTCTTGATACAGGCGAAGAATTAATTTGCACCCCCGACCATCTTTTTAGACTTGTTGACGGAAGTTATATTCAAGCATCTCAACTAACACCTTCTCAAAGTATCTCGCCCTTATATCGTAAAATCTCAAAAAAAGGCGACGGAACAAATTTAAATGGATATGAAATGGTCTTCGATCCAAAAAAGAAAGGGTGGATGTTTACTCACATATTAGCTGATATCTATAACCTAGAAAATGGTGCTTATAAATCGTATAAAGGAGACCATCGGCATCACTCTGATTTTAATAAGAGAAACAACAGTCCAACCAATATCAAACGCGTAACTTACGAAGAACACATGGCATTGCATTATGCCTATATGAAAGGCGCCCTACATCGGCCGGATGTTAAGTTAAGGTCTATTAAGGCTAAGCAAACTTTAAAATATCGAGAAGCTGCTAGACAGAAGAGTCTTGAGAAACGTGAGCTTTTCAGTGCTAATGCCAAGAAGCAATGGGAGAACCCTGAATACAAAAAATATATGACCGAGAAATTTCTTGCGTTTTATCGAGAAAATGCAGAGTATCGAGGGCGAAATAACGCTCTGCTTAATGAGGCACAGCAGAAATACTGGAGCGAAGAAGCTAATCGACAAGCGCAGTCAAAGCGAATCGAACAATTTTTCGTTGACCACCCCGAACAAAAAAAAGCGCTTCGAACATCTGCAGTATTGCAGTGGAATGATGAGAGACTTCGAGCATGGCGCAAGGTGGAAACAAGAAAGCAATGGACACCCGAATTTCGCGAGCGGCGGAAAGCGGCATACAATCGTACCTATCTCCGAAAAGCCATATCTCTCCTCCATGAGATATGGAAGGACTCGGGTGTCATAGACGAGCATACCTATGACCGAATCCGAAAAGAGCGAAGAGACAGAAGTTTAATCAAAGTGCAAACTATCGCGCAACGCTTTTTCGAGGACGATCGTCGCAAACTTCAAGAGGCGGTCGTGAACTATAACCACCGCATTAAAGCGATACTACCTCTTTCAGAGCGTATTGACGTATATGATCTAGAAGTACCCGAAACTCACAATTTTGGGCTTGCGAGCGGCATATTTGTACACAATAGCTCCAAACAGGGGCGAGATCGAAGAACGCAGGCGGTTCTTCCACTCAAAGGCAAGATTCTGAATGTAGAACGGGCGCGGCTCGACAAAATACTGGGATTTGCGGAAATAAAAGCGCTAGTCATTGCTCTTGGTACCGGCATTTCGGACAGTTTTGACATTTCGAGACTTCGCTACCACAAAGTAATCATTGCGACCGATGCGGATGTTGACGGCGCGCACATTCGTACCCTCCTTCTCACGCTCTTTTTTCGTTATTTCCGACAACTCATAGATGGAGGATTCATCTACATCGCCAAGCCGCCGCTCTACAAGGTGAAGCGCGGAAAAGAGTTCCACTATTTCTATTCCGACGAAGAAAAGAACGCGTTTTTGAAAAAAGAAGGAGTTGAAGTAAAGGAACTCGAGGAGAAAGGCGTGGAAGATGGTGAAGAAGAAATTGAGGCAGAAACTGCAGAAGCTGACACTAACCGCTCCACGCTAAACGCTAAACGCTCTCTCAGGGTTTCCATCCAGCGTTACAAAGGCCTCGGTGAGATGAATCCAGAAGAGCTTTGGGAGACGACTATGGACCCGGAAAAGAGAACCCTCAAGAAAGTGACGGTTGAAGACGCGCAGGAAGCAGATAAGATATTTGATATCCTCATGGGCGAGGATGTCCCATCACGCAAAAGCTTTATCCAATCTAACGCGACGAAGGCAACGCTTGATATATAGATATAGCAGGACTTGTTATTATTTCCTCGTCGTGTCATAATCAACCGTAGATATGCGTGAAGACTCCTTTGACTTTTCAAATGAATTCAGAGAATTACGCGGAAGTGTAAGTAGCGAAAAGATGCTTGCGCCCGCTATCTCTGTAGAGCGGCTTCTGCAACTGTGCGCGGGAGATGAACATCTTACCGAGTTGCTTCACGGCACCTTGGAGCAATGTGCGAGGTACACTGAAGATGTTGCTCGTTTCCTGCAGATTGAAGCGGAAGGAGAGGAGTCAAAGAAAAGCGGTGAATATTACGAGATTGATGCCAAACGGACACGAACGCACGATGCCACGATTGACAGCATAAATATTTTGGCCCGAGAACTTTCTCGACGAGGTCGGGACGGCTCTTTCGTTGAAAGATTTGCTGGAAATCGAACAGCATACATGAAATTTGCCATCACGCTTACCTTTGACTCACTGCAACCTCAAACATAAAAGCTATGGAAGAAAGAAACAAGAAACTATTGCGATACATTGAGTTGGCCGCGCGAGATTCGAGGAACGCCTGTGGGCAGGAGTGTCAGAGGGAAATGGAGCTGATTCTCGCCGAACTTGCTTGCTCTCACGACGAAGCGATACAGTCCGGGAAGAAGCTCATGGAGGAACTTTCATGATTCCCCAGCGCACAAAGAGGGTACCAAGTGCAAACTTCGGTACCCTATTTCTTTTTCTGAATCTCTTTTGCCAGTCGCGGAACAAGACTACTCAATACTAAGGTCTCCTTGCCTCCAGCTCGGCCTTCGAGCGTAACCGTCTTTTCCGCTTCCTCCTTCCCGCCGACCACAATCCAGTAAGGGACTTTTTCTAGTTTTACCGTACGCACTTTTTTGCCGAGGGTTTCGTTTGATTCGTCCAGTTCAGAGCGAATGTCTGCGGACAAAAGCTCCTGATTTACTTTCTTCGCGTACGCCAAGAATTTCTCTCCAACTGGCAATATCTTCACCTGCACCGGCGAAAGCCAAAATGGAAACGCCCCACCATAGTGCTCAATAAGGAATCCGATAAATCGTTCATGAGTTGAAAGCGGGGCGCGATGAATAATGAGCGGTGTTTGCGGCTTACCGTGTTTGTCCGTGTAGGTTAAATTAAATCGGCGCGGCTGGGCGAAGTCTACCTGATTGGTGGCAAGCGTGAACTCTCTGCCAATCGCGCTCCATACCTGCACGTCAATTTTCGGTCCATAAAACGCTGCCTCATTCGGCACCTCCACAAATGGAATCTTTGACGAAGTGAGCGTTTCGCGCACCATATCTTCTGTTTTCTTCCACAGAGCCGGCTCATCAACGAATTTTTCTCCCAACCGCTTCGGGTCGTGGGTTGAGAAACGCATGACATATTTTTCGATACCAAAGATTTTGAAATATTCCAAATACAGGTCATTTACTTTTTTGAACTCATCCGCAAACTGCTCTTCGGCGCAGTAAATGTGAGCGTCATTCATCTGCATTGAGCGTACGCGCATCAGCCCAAACAGCTCGCCAGATTTCTCGTGGCGATAACAGGTGCCGTATTCCGCGAGGCGGAGTGGTAGGTCACGATAGCTCTTCGCCTCGGCGAGGTAAATCTTGTGGTGATGCGGACAGTTCATCGCTTTCAGGTAATATCTGCCTCCCTCGCACTCCATCGGAGGATACATCGAGTCCTTGTAATACGGAAGATGTCCGCTCGTTTGGTAGAGCGACTCCTTCGCGATGTGCGGAGTCCGCACGCGCTTATACCCGCGCTCGCGTTCCTTATCCTTTGCCAGTTTTTCTAACTCTTCAATAATTATCGCTCCGTTTGGAAGCCACAGCGGAAGTCCTGGCCCTATATCATCATCGAACGCGAAGATTTTAAGTTCCTTTCCGAGTTTACGATGGTCATTCTTTTCCGCCTCGGCCATCATGTCCTCATATTCTCTGAGCGCTTTTTCGTTCTCAAACGCCAAGCCGTAGATACGGGTGAGCATTTTATTTTTTTCATCGCCGTGCCAGTATGCTCCGGCGATGTGGGAGAGCTTCCAGCTGTTTGCCGGAATATCCTTTTTGGGATTATTGACATGCCCGCCTCTGCACAAATCTATGAAGGATGAATTATGAAGTATGAATAATGAATCATGAGAAGAGGGGATGCCAGACTTGGGACCGGAATAATACAGGGTTATTTTTTCTCCACGCTTCTCTATTTCACTAATCATTTCAAGCTTGTACGGATTACCTGCAAACAGCTTTTCTGCCTTGCCCGCCGTTACTGGAATTTCAGAGAACATCTCCCAATGTTTCAAGTTCTTGCGCATCGTTTTCTCAATGAGGGAAAGGTCGGCGTCCGCAATCTTTTCCTCTCCAAAATCTATGTCGTAATAAAATCCGTTGTCTATCGCCGGCCCCAAAGTAAGTTTCGCGTCTTTGTAGTGTTCCAAAACAGCCTGCGCCAAAAGATGGGCAAGCGTGTGGCGGATATTAGCGAGGCTCTCATTTTCTCCCATGAGATCTATAGTAGCATTATTGGATTTTTTTGCATCTCCAGCCAACTCGTAATGGAAGGAGAAGGTTTGTCGAGACAGGAAACTGGACAGCAGGATTATGGGATTTGGTTTCGAAGAGAAGAAGTTGGAGAACTTTCAAGCATGGCCTAAAGACGCATGTTTTTACATCTTAGTAAGTAATACCTATCGGTGCTATTTGCGAAGAGCATTTCCCTTGACGCAAACACGGCGTATGAGATTATGGGAGAGGTACCTTGCGCAAAAAGGCCTCACTTCCGTGAAGCTGCGCATGGCGCAGATTAAGAAACTGCGACAGAGTCAATTCGGAAACAGTTTGACGTATGGACATATTGACAAGCCAAGATTTTACCTTCGTAGGCAGCAAAGGTTGCAGTCGCATTAGAATCCCGGGAATTGGGAAAGGGGAAGTTATATCTCGGAAAAGAAAGAACAAAAAGTGGGGTTGGTGGCTTGGTTTAGGCGCGCTACTCTTTTTTGTGGCGAGCTGGCTAACCTACATCACTTGTCAATTTGTAGCGGTGCCGCTCGTTAGCGAGTTGCAACTTTCCTTCAGTGAAGTAGTGGCGGTTGTCGCGGTGTTCAGCCTCAGTATGACGATAGTTTCGCTCGGTGCCTTCGTCGTATATGTATGGTGCTCATTGCGTCGTCTTCATGCATGATTGGCGACATCATCAAAGTCTTGCTATTCCTAGCGACTAATCGTCCTAGGTCAGTCCACCAGCTTGCTCGCCAAAGTTTCAACAAATTCCCCTCTTTGCCAAAGACCGGTAGAGGGGATTTTCTTTTACCGCGAATAATCATTTTTTTGTTTTCCGTAAGATGTTATCATTAGAGGTGCTTTTTTCATATTCATGATTCTTGATTCATACTTTAGTCTACGACTACTTCGCATAATTCTGCTTTTATGTATCTGAAGTCATTAGAACTTGCCGGTTTCAAATCATTTGCCCGGAAGACGGAAATTCTCTTCAATACCCCGATTACGGCAATCGTGGGACCAAACGGCTCCGGGAAATCCAACATAGCGGAGGCGTTTAGCTTTGCGCTTGGCGAGCAATCTATCAAGAGTATGCGTGGCAAACGCACAGAAGACCTTATCTGGAACGGCTCGGGGGAGCTCGGACGCCAAAGCAGAGCCTCGGTAAAACTCCTGTTCGATAACCGCAAAAGATTGCTTGATATAGACGTTGATGAAGCGACGGTTGAGCGTGTAATTTATCGCGACTCGGTGAGTGAATATCTCGTGAACGGCTCACCCTCGCGTCTGCGCGACATCGTGGAACTCCTTTCCGGAGCGCACATTGGCGCGTCGGGGCATCACATCATCTCCCAAGGCGAAGCTGACAGAATCTTGAGCGCGAATATGCGCGAGCGCCGAGAAATTATTGAAGACGCTCTCGGTCTTAAGATATATCAGTGGAAACGCGAGGAGTCGCAAAAGAAACTCGAAAAGACCGAAGAGAACATGAAGCAGGTTAATTTACTGCGTCGTGAAATAGCGCCGCACATCTTGTTTCTCAAAAAGCAGGTTGAGAAGATAGAAAAAACAAGGGAAATCAAGGAAGAACTTCGGGCATTATACGGCGAATATCTGAAGCGGGAACATTCATATATCACATTTTCAAAGCAGAGAATCGCGGAAGAAGAACGCGCTCCGAAATCGGAACTTCTTGACCTGGAGAGGAAAATCGCCGTTTCAAGAAAAATCCTTGAAAAAACGCACAATAAAGATGAAAGAACCAGAGCCGTTATCGCGATTGAGCAAAAGCTTCGCGGCCTCCGAAGCGAACGTGAGGCACTATCACGAGAGGTGGGGCGCCTCGAGGGAGAAATCGCTGGAGCGCGGCGTCTGCAGAAACTAAAAGAAGCGCAAGAGCAGGGTAGTGTAGTGATTCCGCTTTCCGAGGTTGAAGGATTGGTGCGACAGATAGACGCAGTTTCCGCTCCAGAAGATGAAATGGATTCCGGTATTCTTCTTGCCACGATAGGGCGGATTAAGGAGGTCATGCACATTTTTCTTGAACGCCACCGTGGAAAGAAAAACCAAGACACTATCGATATGGCGAAAGAAATCGATAGACTTTCCGAGAAGAAAAAAGTTCTTGAGCAAAAGCTTCTCTTAATTCAGGACGGCGAACTTGCCGCGCAGCAAGAAGAACATTCTCTTCGCGCGGAGATTGACAAAGAAAAGGACTCAAGCCGCGACGCGGAAAAAGAAGTATTCCGCATTTTAGCCCGTCAAAACGAACTTCAAGGCGCGCTAAACGCGCTACGCGCTCGCACGCAGGCGCTCCTGCACCTCGAGGGAGATTTTAAGCGCGAGCTTACGGAGGGGGTTCTGCTCATCGGCAGAGAGATTTTAGAATACGAAAAGGTGGAGGTGAAAGATGAGTCTGGCAAAAGCCTAAATCTTCATGACATGACTCATGAAGATCGGCTGAGACAGGAAGAACGTCGGAGAAAAGTGGAGAAATTCAAGATTCGCATTGAAGACGCTGGTGGCGGGAGCGGGACAGAAGTGCTTAAGGAATTTGGGGAAGTGACCGAACGCGACCAGTTTCTCGGGCGCGAAATCGGCGACCTCGAGAAAAGCGCCGAAACGCTTCGCGAGCTTATTTCTGAACTTGAGCAGAAGCTGGATGAAGAATTTTGCGGCGGCATAGAGAAGATAAATGAAGAGTTCCAGAATTTCTTTACACTTATGTTCGGCGGTGGTACCGCAAGGCTTTCAATTAGGAAACCAGAAAAGAAAACGCGGCGCGAAGCTGATGATATTCTAGATACCGGGATTGTCGAAGATGCAGGCGACAGCGAGCGCGGAGAACAAGAGACCGGTATTGACATTGAAGTCAATCTACCAAGGAAAAAAATAAAGTCTCTGATGATGCTTTCTGGAGGCGAAAGAGCGCTCACCTCCATTGCGCTCCTCTTTGCCATGTCGCAAGTGAAGCCGCCGCCGTTCATTATCCTTGACGAAACGGATGCCGCCCTCGACGAGGCAAACTCCAAGAAATATGGAGATATGGTAGAGAATCTTTCCAAGCACTCACAGCTGATTCTCATTACCCACAACCGCGAAACCATGTCCCGCGCAGGCGTCATCTACGGCGTCACGATGGACAGGAGCGGAGTTTCCAAACTTCTTTCCATTGCGTTTGACGAGGCGGTTGCGGTGGCCAAGTAAGCGTGTAGCGTGTAGCGTGTAGCGGTTAGCGTTTAGTGAAAAAAAGGCCGCGCATTTCCCGCGCGGCCCGCACCCGATTCTTGGATTAGTCCAAGAGCCCTTTCCCCAACTTCACGATACTTCCGCGCTTTTTTCGCCTTTGCGTTTGCGCGGCAATATCTTTCGATTCTGGAGCAGGGCCGTTTGACCACCCATCTAGCGTTATGTCGATTGCGTTCATAGCTACAATCTCGAACATTGATATTGCCACTTTTGTTATACGAAATTCTTATACCAATCTGTAATCCAGCGTCTTTCTCTCCACATCGGCCGAGGCCACTCTAAAGCGCACGCTGTCGCCAAGCGCGTATTTCTTCTTTGTCTTCTCGCCGACAACCGCGTAACTGCGCTCCTGAAGGACGTAGTAGTCGTCTTTTAGGTCGCGGAGCTTCACCATACCTTCCGTCCGCGTTTCCTTATCCTCTATGTAGATGCCCCATTCGGTCACTCCAGCAATGATTCCTTCGAATTCCTTGCCGATACGTTCCTTCATATATTCCACCTGTTTCAATTTGATGGATTCGCGCTCCGCCTCCGCCGCGGCAATTTCTTTTTGCGTGGCATTACGCGCATACTCTTCGAGTCGCGCGAGCTTTTGAGGGTCAAACTTATGCTGCTCTAGAATAGAAAAGAGCGAGCGATGCACGAGAAGGTCAGGGTAACGTCTAATTGGCGAGGTAAAGTGAGTATAGTATTCAAAGGCCAAGCCGAAGTGTCCGATATTGGAGGTAGAGTAAATCGCTTTAGCCATGCTTCGTATCGCGGCAGTTTTTATTAGGGATTCGGAGGCATGTCCTTCTATCGCGGAAAACAATGCTTGAAGGTCTTTGCCATGCACTCCTCCTCCTTCTCGCGCCGGGAGCTCATGCCCAAGAGCCCGCACGAAAACACGCAGTTGATCCAATTTCTCCCGGTCTGGCACATCATGAGTGCGATAAATGAATTTTAATTTGTTGCCTGATTTCGATGCCGCTTTATAAAAAAAGTGAGCGACTTCGCGGTTCGCGAGTAGCATAAACTCTTCGATAAGCTTATGGGTATCAAGACGTTTCTTCTTGAAGATACGGACAGGGCGTCCGCTCTCATCCAGCTCGAAACCAATTTCATCCTGTTCAAAATCAATCGCACCTTGCCGTGTTTTCTCGGCGCGGAGCTTTTTGGCGATGGAATTCAAAATACAGAGGCATTCTACAAGGTCCGACCTTTTTCCCGATACAAGGTCGGACCTTGTAGAACCCGCGTCAATCAGCTCTTGCGCCGACTCGTAAGTGAACCGCATCTGTGAATGAATCACACTCTTGCCGAACCAGCGTGTATACACACGCCCGCCCTCATCCATCACAAAGACGGCGGAGAAGGACAAACGGTCTACATTAGGATTTAGAGAACATAAATCGTTTGAAAGCGCGTGCGGGAGCATCGGAATGGTACGGTCCACAAGATAGACGGAGGTGCCGCGTTCGCGCGCTTCGCGGTCGAGCTTAGTCCCTTCACGGACATAATGCGATACATCGGCGATATGAATTCCAATCTCGAATCTGTCTCCAGATTCGCCCGCCGTAGCTTTAGCGAAGGATGGCAACTTTCTAAACGACAGTGCGTCATCAAAATCTTTCGCATTAGCAGGGTCAATGGTGAACAGGGTAGTTTCGCGAAAGTCGCGACGCTTTTTAATCTCATCTTTCGGAATAGGGGAGCCCGTTTCCCGTATCAGCCGCTTTGCTTCCTCGGCGATTTTTTCCGCTTCAGTTTCAACTTCTCGCGAGAACGAGCTCTCAAACCCTCGTTCCAGAATGATGGATTCCATCTCAACCTCGTGTCCGCCCTTTTTGCCGATGACTTTCACAATTTCGCCCTGCGGTTCTTTTCTCGTTTTCCACTCTTTGATTAGAGCTAGGGCTTTGTATCCGTTTTGTGCGTCCTTCGGTGGCCGCGGTATGACGATAGGCGCGTACATTCGAAAATCGTCCGGCACGAGTACAAGCTTCGTGCCGCGCTCCTCAATTGTGCCGACAAAGCGCGTCTTGGCGCGCTTAACAATTCGCACCACTCGTCCAATGTGGCGGCCCCGAACCTTTCCTTTGAGCATTTCCACTTCCACTTCATCGCGGTTGAGCGCGGTATTCAAATTCGGCGTTTCAATCATCACATCATCCTTCTTCTGTTGGTCTTCAATAAAACCAACTGCGCGGGAATTCACGCTTAAAATGCCGCGGATAGCAGGGACGCGTTGCTTTTCTGAAAATCGTTTATTTTTCACGAAGGTACTATAGCATATTCATTATTTTTGTTTGCTTTTCAGTGGAAGGTCAGGTAGGGTGTGATTTAGTATGAACGCACAACTGCTCTCAATACCTTTGGCACAGCCCCTTGTCCTCAGTGAGTTCGTTAGGATCCTGCAAAAACTTCACGGCACGCACTTCGGTTCCATCGGTTTTGAAATGCTAGGCTCTGATATGCGCATCTTTCTAATGGAATACCTCCCCTCACTTGATGGGTGGGTGAACTTTTTTGCAGACATCCCGATCGCTAAAGTATCCTTTACGCATGAAACAAAACCAGCACGTATCGAGCACCTATTTTCCGCGGCTCGCGTATTGTTTCGGTGTGGATTCGATGCGCTGGTCATCAGAGTAGTCGATGTAAACATTCTCTGTCTTGAACCCAAGCGATAGAAAAATGAGTACAATTTCCCTCGAGCGGTTTCGGAACGAAACCGCTTTGACTTTTTTTAGTTTGCTGATACTATAACCCCCATGTTAAAAATCAGATTACAGCGAGTGGCGCGGAAGCACATCCCGATTTTTCGGGTGGTTTTGACCGATTCCCGCAATTCCACGAAGAGCGGCAAATTCCATGAGGTGCTGGGAACCTATAATCTTGTGACGGACGAGAAGCGAGTCAACGCCGAACGCGTCAAATATTGGATTTCAAAAGGAGCACAGCCGTCAGGAACGGTGCATAATTTTCTCGTCGGCGAGCGCATCATTCCGGGGAAGAAGATAAATGTGCTTCCCAGAAGGCGCCCAATAGTGAAAGAGGCGAAGCCGGAGGAAAAGCCCGTCCAAGACGGGTCCGCCTCCGGCGGAAAAGAAGAAGTGAAAACAAAAGGTTCCGCAGAGAAACCGGCTGAAACGCCGGTTGCGCAGGCGGCGTAACTGTCGTAGGATTATGGAAGGTCGTTCAGTAGGAAAGAATTATCAGTATATTTAGTGAAAGAATCATGGCACAAGAAAGTGATGTTGCGTTTCTCGAATATGTCATCAAGGCGCTAGTTGACGCTCCTGATGAAGTCAAAATCAATCGCACAGTTGATGAGATGGGAGTCCTTCTCACGCTCTCTATCGGTTCGGCGGATATGGGCAAAGTAATCGGACGCAGTGGCAATACGGCCAAGGCAATAAGGACGCTACTCCGCGTCGTCGGCATGAAGAACAACGCACGCGTTAACCTCAAGATTAACGAACCTGAAGGGGCGGCCCCGAGGGAGCGTTCTACGAAGAGCGTTGATGAGGCGATGGAAGACCTGAAGATTTGAAGAAGCGTTAAGCGTATAGCGTTTAGCGTCTAGTAAACAAAAAATCCGTCCCGACGAAAGTCGTGGCGGGTTTTTTGTAATGCGTGCTTTTCCTTGAAAATATCCGGAGAGTAAGGTAAAGTCTTTTCAGAGTACACAAACCCTATCACTTTAAGTGGCAGGGTAAACAATCAACATACCGAATACCCATGAAGAAATCCTTTCATTCCGTCGTTCTGGTCTTGTCATTTGCACTGCCTGCCTTTTCTCTATCCTTGCGAGCCGCTGATACGGGTTACACCATTACCGCGTCGCCAACCAATCTTGTGGTCGGCGAAGAGTTCGTCGTAAAATGGACAGTACCTTTAGGAACATTCACCTTTGACGACTGGCTCGGCATTTTTCTTGTTTCCGCCTCGGCAAACGATACTGTTGTATGGAAGTATGCGGCCTTCCGCGCAGGAGAAACTGTTTTTGATGCTCCAGATAACCGCGGTGATTACGAGTGCCGCTACTTTGAATGGAGTCTGTTTGGCGGCTCGCGCCATGTCGCGACAAGCGAAACGCTTCGCGTGCGTTTGTCGGTGGAAAACCCGTTTGCAGTCCGAAACTATCCGCCTCGTGGCAGGAACATCATCGCATTCGGCGACAGCTTAGTTATCGGAAAGGGAGTAGCGCAAGGCGATGACTTTCCGTCGGAACTTAGCCGCCTCCTCGGCAAACCAATCATCAACGCTGGTGTCGTCGGCGATACGACCGATGACGCGCTCAAACGCATCCAGACAGATGTTCTTGATAAGGAGCCGAGGTTGGTCGTCATACTTCTCGGTGGCGGAGACATATTGGACGGCAGATCGCCCATCGAAGCGGTCAGCAATCTCAAAGTAATCATTGAGCGCGTGCATGAAAGTGGAGCGTCTGTCATCTTGGTCGGCGTTCAGGGAGGATTGTTTACCGACCGTCTCCGTGACGGACTGCATAAACTTGTTGAGGAAACCAAAGTAGCTTATGTGCCAAACATTTTGCGAGGTATTATCGGGAACCCACTCTTGTTAAGCGACGCCGTTCACCCAAACAAGGAAGGTTACAAGCTTATGGCCAATCGGATTTTTCCGGCTCTCTCGGCTCTTAATGCAACTCCGCCTGAGGCGCTTTCGCTTTCAATCGCAAAAGGTGGCAAAACCGTTGTCATAAGATGGTCGGGTCAGTCGGATAAATCTTACCGAGTTTTGGCAAGTTCAAATCTAAACGTCGCTTCGTTTGCGCCACTCGCTGTAGTGCCGGGACGAATCGGAAACGAGTGGTCTGTTTCTCTACCGGCCGATTTGAAGGCGCAGTTCTTTCGGGTCCAGGAAGCATCACAATAGTAAATACTGTGGTCAATGGTCGCTATTTCATTTTCGGGTGGAAAGCGGCCTTTTTTCTAAGCAGAAAAAATCCGAGGAGGAGCGCAAAAGTGGGTGGCCTTATACATTTTCTTGCCTTTTTTCTTACTACTTACTACTATCTACTTGCTACTAACTGCCCCTCCATGACTTTTCACATCATCACCTTATTCCCGCACGCATTCGATTCCTACCTTGGAGAGTCCATCTTGAAACGCGCGATTGAGGATAAAAAAATACGGGTGAAGTTTTACAACCCGCGCGATTTTACGAAAGACAAGCACAAGCGCATTGACCGCGCGCCGTACGGCGGCGGTCCGGGAATGGTCATTCAGGCGCTTCCAGTCATTAGGGCAATAGAGAAAGCGCTTGCGAGCGCAAAACGCAAAACGCAAAACGCAAAACGTCCGGAAAAAACGCTACACGCTACACGCTACACGCTACACGTTCCTGTCGTTTGGTTAAGCCCCAGCGGAAAACAATTCACCAACGAGCGTGGAATGAAATACGCCAAACAGTCTGACCTCATCATCATTTGCGGGCGGTATGAGGGAATAGACGCGCGGGTGAAAAAGGCATTCAAGGTTGAAGAAATCTCCGCCGGACCGTTCGTGCTTACTGGTGGGGAATTGCCGGCTATGCTTATGATCGATGTTATCTCGCGGCAAGTTCCTGGCGTACTCGGCGATTTTAATTCCCGCGAGGAATCCCGTGTTGCAAGCCCCGATGTCTATACTCGCCCAGAAGTGTTTGAATACAAAGGCAAAAAACTCCGCGTACCAAAAATTCTCCTTTCCGGTCACCACTCGAAAATCGACGAGTGGAAACTCAAGCGCAAGAAATAATCTATACCCTGTATCTATTCCACCATTCGCGCGAATGGTGGAATAGATACTGCTGTGAGATAATAAGGTTGCATGACTGCTGATTTCAAGAAGTTGGAAAGACTTAACAAAGCGGTAGCGAACCGAAGACGACTTGCGATTTTGGCGTATCTTAAAAAAGAAGGGGAGGCCGCCGTTTGGGATATCGCTGAAGCAATCAAACTTTCCCTTAAGGCGACCTCGCAGCATCTTGGCGTGCTTCGCGCCTCCGACCTGGTACTTTGGGAGCAGAGAAGTCTTGAGGTTTTTTACAGACTCGCCCCTGCTCCGCATCCCATTGTTGAAGCGGTATTTAAATCTCTGTAGTAGTTTCGGCCTGGCTACGTCTTGTCTATTCCATTATTCGCGCGAATAATGGAATAGAGAAGATAAGCAAATAATAAACAGAAGAGGTCAACTGGCGCGTTTGCCGTCTAGGAGGCCGAAGGCAATGAGCGCGACGAGAATGAGGCCGAGCGAAAGCGTGAGCGCACTCGTCGCTCCGAAGTTCTGCCAGAGGAGTCCCCCAACAACGCCGGAGATGAGTACTCCACATCCGATGGCGGCATTGAGAAGCCCATATGCGTTGCCGCGCTCTTCTGGAGAAGTTAATCGGGCGGCAAACGAACGTTGTACGCCATCGGTGAACGCGCTACCAATACCGAGAATCATAAAGCCGAAGGCGAGCGCGGTTAGCGTATGGTCATAAATCATGAAAAGATAGCCGAGCGCGATTAGAAGATACCCGCCGAGAATCACCGGCTTGTCGCCGACCCTGTCCGCCATGCGGCCGGCTTTAATTGAGAAGAGGGTATACGAGATATTGAAAAAGAGATAAAAGAGCGGGATAAAACTCGGCGTAAGACCAATGTCCACTGTTCGCAGGAGAAGAAGCGCGATAGGGAGATTCGCCAGTGATAGTATGAAGATAATCACAAGAAATCGCTTAAACTCTTTTGTATGAGCCTTCAGTCTAAAACGGATTTTCCCTCCCATTTTGTGTACCGTATGTATTTCCTTTATGAATACAAACGAGAACAACGCGAGAATTCCGACAAAGAAAGCAGTCAGAAACACTTTATTGAACGCTCCGGGAAACGCTGAAAGTATGAGAAACGCAACGAGTGGACCGAGGATTGCCCCCGCAGAATCCATCGCTCGGTGGAAGCCGAAGGAACGGCCTACCGATTCCTGCGTTGTCGAAAGGGAAAGGAGAGCGTCTCGAGGCGCCTCGCGGATGCCTTTTCCGATGCGGTCAATCACTCTAATGCCAAGAACATGTCCCACCGATGACGAAATGAGATAAAACGGCCTCGTCGCGACCGACAAGATGTATCCCGACAAAGCCAACAATTTTCTTTTTTGAAGTCTGTCGGAGAGGCGTCCAGAAAATATCTTGGTGATGTTTGAGAGCCCGTCGGCAACACCTTCAATGAATCCTAGGGAAGCGGCTCCTGATTTTAATACTGAACTGAAAAAAGCCGGGAAGACCGAAATAATCATCTCGTTGGAGAAGTCGTTGAAGAAGGAGACAAGCCCCATGAAAAAGACATTCTTTTCAACGCCGAAAATACGTTTCATTCTGATTATTCTAGCATGTACCTTGTCATCTGATATACTAGCAAGATGAGAGAAATAAATTCGGAACAGTACTTGAAACGGATAGCGAACGAAAAAGACAAGCTTCCCGAATCAGAAATTGATACTGCGCTTGCTCGTCTTAGTACTCCTTTCAGAGAAGTTACCTATGGGGCAGAAGGGAAGGAAAAAGTGAACGTAGAAAACTTTTCTTTTGAATTTTCCTATTCCTCAATTCATGACTCAAGTCAGAAGGAAGAGATCGCTGAAAACCTTCGAAGACTTCAAATCGACCAAAAAGTTGCATATGCCAATCCTGAAAATTGGAGGAAACTTGATATGCTCATTTTTGAAGTAAAAGGGAAACACATAGATTTGCTCGATAAACTGCCCCCCGACACCCAGATCTTTTTTTGCCCTACCAGCGCAAAATTTCACGGTTCAGTGAGCAGACCGCCAGTTCGAATATACATTTTAGGTGATATTACCACTCCGCGCTCCCTCGTAACACTGCTTCATGAGGCGGGTCATGTGTTTGATGACGCAAATCTTGAAAAACTAGGACGCGAAGACATGATGGACACGCAATTGAATGCCTACAGAGCAGAAAAATTGCGCACGGAGCGCTCTGCTTCCGCGTTTGCATTTAAAGCTATCAAATCGGTGGTTCCGGAAGGGCAACTGCGAAACGACGCCCGAACTTTTTTAAAGAGTTATGCTTTGGAAAGTTATCAAGCGTCTATCAAAGCTGATGTCGCGCATGATGCGATGATGTCGCATCACCTTCGGTCCGAGTATGATTACTATATGGTAAGTCCCCGCGAGGACGAAGAAAGAGCGCGTTTTGATGATTTTGAGAAATGGCGAAAAACCAATGCCTTCAAAAAATGGAAAGAAACGCCCGACTATGCAAACCTCAAAGAATATTCAGATGAATATATAGCGTGGAGCCGATGGGTGGAAGAAACAGGCCATGATTATTACAAGGACATATATCCGGAGGCGGGAGAATCGATTTAGCATTTACCTGGCACCTTGAATGCCCTGCGCTCCGCGCAGGGTTCGGGTCTTCCTTGGTCATCACTAACGGAAAGTTAGTGCTGGCCTTGACCACAGGGTTAATGCCCTGTGGTCAAGGTGCTGGGTTTACTCGCGGTCGTGAGCAAATGCTAAAAAGCTTTCAGTTGATTCCCAGATTATCCTTTTCCTGGAGTAAGTAGTCAAAAAGGACGCCTGTGGACAAGGTCGTTGTTGACAAAAAAGAGGGCTTAGTATATGCTCTTTTGCACCTGCGGAATGAGTGAGTTCCGTCCTTGCCCGTCCAAGTTTTGCATAGCAAAAGTTGCGTAGGGCCTGCGGGCAAGTGTTAAAGGCTTTGTCCTAAATATCTTGCTAAGCATAAACTAGCAATCTTCAAAACAAGAAAGACCCGAAAGACCGAGGGCCTTTTTCTTTTTGTGCGTATCCACAAAATCAAGGAGCGTAGCGACTATGATTTTGGAAGACCCAGCACCATTTTGCGGAGCAGAAATCAATTGCAGGAAGTGAAGCCCTTTTCACGCATTATCTTAAGCAAGTGAAATTTATTGTTTGGTGAAAATGGTGCTGGGTGAAGATTTTTATAAACTCATTATCATTCGTTTTAAAAATCAATCATGAGCAAAGAAAACAATCAGGAATTACAAATCTGGCCGAAGAAATATTTCGGCGCGTATGCTCCCCCGCTCACCACGCTCCCAAACCTAGTTGAGCCGCAGGTCAATTCATTCAAGTGGCTGCTCGAAACAGGGCTTAAGGAGGTCTTCTCGGAATTTTCTTCTATCAATGACTACTCCCGCAAAAAGTTTGAGCTTGATTTCGCCGGTTTCAAACTTTCCGAAGCCAAGTATGACGAGTTTTACGCGAAGCAAAACAAACTCTCGTATGAAGCTCCGTTGAAAGTAACGGTACGACTCAAAAACAAAATTGTCGGCTCCGTGAAGGAACAGGAGATTTTTATGGCGGACTTTCCGCTTATGACAGCTCACGGCACGTTCATAATCTCCGGCATTGAACGCGTCATCGTGCCTCAACTCGCGCGCTCATTTGGCGTATTTTTTACCGCCGATGAAATAAAAGGACGAAAATATTTCGGCGCGAAAATCATTCCTTCACGCGGAGCGTGGATAGAAATTGAGACGGACATTGACGGCGCTCTCTACGTGCGCATTGACCGAAAGAGAAAATTTCCCATCACGTCACTACTTCGTATTCGCGGAGGGAAAGATGAAAAACATATCCTTGGCCTATTTGAATCGTTTCCGCAGGCAATCCCGCATCTTACGGCCACTTTCGCGAAGGACCACGCGAAGACAGGCGACGAAGCGTTTATCGAGATTCACAAGCGCCTCCGCGACGGGGAAATCGGGAGTGTTGAAAACGCGAAGGAGTTCATCAACTCTATCTTCGAATCCGAACGCTATGACCTCTCAAAAGTCGGCCGGTTCCGCTTCAACAAGCGTTTCGGGAAATCAATGGGCGACAAAGAGATGGAACGGCGAACCATCTCGCTCGACGATTTAGTGACGATTATCTCGCACGTGGTTTCACTCAATAACAATGCCGAGGCCATGGAAGATGACATAGACCATCTCGGCTCGAGGCGCGTCAGATTCGTCGGAGAGCTTTTTCAGCAGAAAATTCGCGTCGGTATGGCGCAAATAAAGCGCAACGTGCAAGACCGCATGTCCACTGTAGAATCGGATGTTACGCTTCCGGTCAATTTCATCTCGCCAAAACCATTACAGGCTCGCATTAAGGAGTTTTTCACCACGAACCAGCTTTCGCAATTCATGCAACAGGAGAACATTCTCTCGGAGCTCGAGCATTTGCGCACTCTTTCGGCGCTCGGTCCGGGCGGGCTTACTCGCGAGCGCGCGGGGTTTGAAGTCCGCGACGTGCATCCGTCCCACTATGGGCGGCTCTGTCCCATTCACACGCCTGAAGGTCCGAACATAGGTCTTATTCTTCGCCTCTCAACATACGCGCGGCTCAACAATTTCGGCATGATAGAAACGCCGTACGCGAAAGTTAAAAACGGAAAGATTACCAAGGAAGTGGAGTTTCTGAACGCGCTTGAGGAAGAGAATTTTAAAATCGCGCATGCCGCTATAAGGTATGACAAAAATGGGAGCATCCTTTCGGAAGAGGTAGAAGTGCGCCTAAACGGCAAGCCAGAGCTCGTGAAGCGCATTGACGTCGACTATATTGACGTGGCGACCAACCAGGCGTTTTCCGTGGCTACCTCCATGATTCCGTTCCTTAACCATGACGACGCGAACAGAGCGCTCATGGGTTCGAATATGCAAAAACAAGCGACCCCGTGTCTTATACCTGAGGCCCCGCTTGTCGCGACAGGCATTGAAGAAGCCGCGGCGCGCGATACCGGGAGGCTCGTTATTGGAGCGGAGGATGGAGTGGTAAGCCGCGTGGATGCTCGTCGCGTCATAATCAAAAATGCCAAAGGAAAGGAAAAGGAATACCAGCTTGTCAATTTTTCCAGAACTAACGGCTTCACATCGTCCCACCAGCGACCGACTGTCGCGCTCGGACAGAACGTGAAGCTCGGAGATGTACTCGCCGACACATCCTCGAGCGACAGGGGACAGATGGCGCTTGGCCAGAATATTCTTACGGCGTTTATGTCGTGGTCAGGTTCTAACTATGAAGATGCCATCATTATTTCTGAACGACTGGTCAAAGACAGCAGATTTACCAGCGTTCATATCGAGGAGTTTGTAGTGAACGTGCGCGATACAAAACTTGGTCCAGAAATTACGACTCATGACATACCAAATGTTGGTGAAGCCAAACTAAAGAATCTTGATGAAGACGGCGTCGTGCGCATCGGCGCCGAGGTTCGTCCCGGCGATATTCTTGTAGGTAAGATAACTCCGAAAGGAGAGACGCAACTTACGCCGGAGGAGCGCCTTCTTCGGTCTCTCTTTGGGGAAAAGGCGCGCGATGTAAAAGACACGTCAAAGCGCATGGAGAACGGCAAGCGCGGGCGCGTCATTGGTGTAAAAGTATTTTCTCGCGAAAGAGGCGATAAACTCGATTCCGGCATCATAAAACGCATTCATATAGAAGTTGCCGAACTTCGCGCCGCTTCCGTCGGAGACAAACTCGCCGGACGGCACGGAAACAAAGGTGTCATCTCGCGAGTACTTCCGGAAGAGGATATGCCGTATATGGCGGATGGCCGGCCGGTTGATATGATTCTCACTCCGCTCGGGGTGCCTTCACGTATGAATCTCGGACAAATTTTGGAACTGCATCTTGGGCTTGCCGCTCATACTTTAGGTTATCAGGCAATCGTGCCGCCATTTGCCGGCGCTACCGACACCGAAATTAAGGGAGAATTGGTACAGGCCGGTTTTTCCGCGAGCGGAAAGATGAAGCTCTTCGACGGACGAAGCGGAGAGAGCTTTAGCCAGGATGTCGCCGTGGGCTATATGTATATCATGAAACTGCATCACATGGTTGAAGACAAAATCCATATGCGTTCCATCGGGCCCTACTCCCTTATCACGCAACAGCCGCTTGGTGGAAAAGCGCAGGGCGGAGGACAACGCTTCGGTGAAATGGAGGTCTGGGCTCTTCTCGGACACGGAGCCGCCTATACTTTGCGTGAAATGCTTACAATAAAATCAGACGACATACTGGGACGTTCCGCGGCGTTTGACGCGATTGTGAAAGGCGAGCGAATAAAACAAATGAACGCACCCGCGTCATGGAGCGTACTCCTAAATACCCTTCGCGGACTCGCGCTTGATGTCGAGCTACGGAAAGAAGGAGAAACGGGACATGAACTTCCTGCCAAACGGTCGAGTAATTATGAGAGGCGAAGGGAACGAAGGACCGCCTAATCATACGAAGATACGAATTATGCGAATATACGAATTGCTACAAATGAAGAATTCTTATTCGTTGCCATTCGTAGGACTTTAATTCGTATTTTCGTATAGCACATTTATGAAATCAAAAACCATCTCCAACATCAACGACTTCGACTCCGTGTTCATCAGACTCGCCTCGCCTAGCGATATCAAAGAGTGGTCTTTCGGCGAGGTGACGAAGCCAGAGACAATAAACTACAGAACGCAGAGAAGCGAAAAAAACGGTCTTTTTGACGAGCGCATTTTCGGTCCCGACCGCGACTATGAATGTTACTGCGGAAAATACCGAGGTGTTCGCTACAAAGGGATAGTCTGCGAAAAATGCGGAGTTGAACTTACTCGCTCCATAGTAAGGAGGGAGCGCATGGGTCATATCGACCTCTCGACGCCAGTATCCCATATTTGGTTCTTGCGGAGCATGCCATCGCGACTCGGTCTTCTTCTCGGCATGTCAAGCGCCGACCTTGAAAAAGTCATCTACTTTGCCGGATACCTCATTACGAAGGTGGAGCCGCTTGAACGCGCAAGACTACTTCGCGAGCTCGACGGCGAATACCGTTCCAAAGTAAAAGCTCTCGCGACTGAAAAAGACCGTGACGAGCTAAAAGAACGCTACCTATCCGCGAAGCGCGAAATTGAAGATATAGTTAAAGGCGCTGTACTGGATGAAATAGAGTACCATTCATTCTCACTTAAATATGGAGCGCTTTTTGAAGCAGGCGTTGGCGCGGAAGCAATCTACGCGCTCCTTTTGGCGCTTGACCTTGAAGCCTTGCGCAAAGCACTCGAAGCGGAAATCGACAATGTAAGCTCTGTAGAAAGAGACCGCATGAATAAGCGGCTCTCACTACTGCGTTCCATGATATCAGCCAAGATTCGCCCAGAATGGATGTTCCTCACAAGCATTCCTGTAATTCCTCCGGCACTCCGCCCCATGGTTCCGCTTGACGGTGGGCGCTACGCCACTTCGGATGTGAACGACTTGTATCGGCGCGTCATTAATCGAAACAACCGTCTTCGCAAACTGAAGGAAATCAGCGCTCCTGATGTCATTTTACGCAATGAAAAGCGTATACTTCAAGAAGCTGTCGATTCTCTCATAGATAACTCTATTCGCCACGGCGCGGGAACCGCGGGAGCTCTTACGGCGTCGCAAAGGCGTCCGCTCAAATCTCTGTCGGACAACTTAAAAGGGAAACGAGGACTTTTCCGTCAGAACCTACTCGGGAAACGCGTAGATTACTCCGGCCGCTCTGTTATCGTAGTCGGTCCCGACCTCAAACTGCATCAATGCGGCCTTCCGAAACATATGGCTCTCGAACTCTTCCGGCCGTTCGTTATTTGCAAACTTCTAGAGAAGGAACTCGCGTTCAATATTCGCGGCGCTGGTCGCCTAATTGAGGAAGGAGTGCCGGAAGTCTGGGCAATTCTTGAGGATGTCATTCGGAATAAATATGTGCTTCTTAATCGCGCGCCTACCCTTCACCGCCTCGGCATTCAAGCTTTCCAACCGGTGCTTATCGAAGGAAACGCGATTCATGTGCATCCTCTCGTCTGCACCGCTTTTAACGCGGACTTCGACGGCGATCAAATGGCTGTTCACGTTCCTCTCTCCGAAGAGGCGCAGCTTGAGGCCAGCGAAATTATGGCCGCGCATAAGAATATCTTGAAACCGGGTTCTGGTGACCCGATTGTGTCAGGAAAGATGCTCGATATCGTGCTCGGCTGTTGGTGGATGACCAAGGTGCTCCCTGGAGCTTTAGGCGAGGGTAAAATATTCGCGCGTCCCAACAACGCCATCACAGCGTGGGATTTCGGCATTGTAGATTTCCGGGCGAAAATCAAGGTGCTTACCACAGACCAGAAGAAATACAAGGAATACGACGGCAAAGTATTTGAAACGACCGTGGGACGGCTTCTCTTTAACTCGGTGCTTCCTAACGATTACGCTTTCATCAACAAAGAAATAGAGCGTAAAGGAATGGCGGCGCTTGTTGATGACCTCATCAACCGTTACGGTATCTCTGAAATCCCGTCCATCATGGACAGAATTAAAGCTTTTGGCTTCAAATACGCGACATATTCGGGAATTACATGGGGTATAGATGACGTGAAGGTCCCGGAGGGCAAAGCCAGTGTCGTCGAGAAGGCAAAGGAGAAATCAGAACTCGCCTATTCGCAGTGGCGTGGCGGACTCCTATCAGAAGAAGAGCGTCTGCGAAAGAATATTGAAATTTGGCATGCCGCCAAAGGCGAGGTTGAGAAACTCGTTCAAGAATCGCTCGACCAGAATGGCTCGGTGTACAACATGGTCTATTCCGGCGCCCGCGGTTCTTTCTCGCAAATTACCCAGATGGCGGGTATGAAGGGTCTTATCCAAAACACCGCAGGCGAAACGATTGAGTTTCCAATTCTCTCTTGCATGAAAGAAGGCCTTACGCCGATTGAATATTTTATTACTACGCACGGCTCAAGAAAAGGCCTTACCGATACCGCACTCAATACCGCGAAGGCCGGCTATCTAACGAGAAAACTTTTCGTTGTGGCGCAGGATGTCATGATTACTGAAGAGGATTGCGGGACGAAGGATAGCATCAAAATCGGTAGAAGCAGCGCTTCTGGAATCGACATACAGCTTGGCAAGAATATCCGCGGGCGTTTTCTCGCGGCTGACATCATAGATAAAGATGGAACAGTACTCTTCAAAAAGGGAGACCTTCTCTCGAAACTCGACGCGCAGAAGGTCCAGAACGCCAAAGTAGACGAGGTGTTTGTGCGCTCCCCTCTATCCTGCAAGAGCGTATCCGGAATATGTCAGAAGTGCTACGGACTCGACCTCGGAAAGCACGAAGTTGTCGGACTTGGCGAAGCCGTAGGAACGGTTGCCGCGCAAGCTATCGGAGAGCCTGGAACACAGCTTACCATGCGCACATTCCACACCGGTGGAGTATCGTCCCTAGGCGGCGATATAACGCAAGGTCTCCCGCGCGTGGAAGAACTTTTTGAAAAACGAGCTCCCAAGAGTCCGGCCGTCGTATCGCGAGTTGATGGCGTCGTTTCCGAGATAAAAGACCTCGGCAAGGAAAAAGTCATTACCGTCCTTCCAGATATCGCCGATAAAGCAAAGACAACAAAAAAGAAGAGCGAGTCCGAATATGTCACAAGCTACAACCGCATTCCTTTCGTTAAAGTCGGAGACAGAGTCAAAAAAGGTGAACTTCTCACGGACGGGGCCGCCGATATTGATGAGCTCTTCAAATACGGAGGACGCGAACGAGCTCAAGAATATATAATCACTGAAGTTACCAAGCCGTATGACCTTCAGGGAGAAACTGTCGCTAGAAGGCACATAGAAACAATCGTTCGCCAAATGTTTTTCAGGAGGAAAGTGAAGGACAAAGGCGGTACGACGCTCTCCGTGGGAGATATAGTTGACCCGCAGACGCTCCATCGCGAGAACGAAAATGCCAAGGAACGCGGCGGGGACGAGGCCAAGGCGGAATCGCTCGTCATGGGTATCTCTGAGGTTTCGCTCTCGCGACGAAGCTTCCTCTCCGCGGCATCCTTCCAACACACGACACGGGTGCTTATCAATTCCGCCGTGCGTGGAAGCACCGACACACTGCGAGGCCTCATGGAAAATGTCATCATAGGGCGTCTCATTCCCGCCGGCACCGGCTTCAAAGGCAGTACAAAGGCCGCCATGATAGAAAAACTACAGAGGGAACTTGATGGTACGGAAATGGCTTCGGAGGAACTGGAACAGTAGAACAATCACTGGAACTTGTGACTGTCACTTGTAACTGGAACTGAAAGAACAGGACAGTAGAAACGGCCTTGTCTGGTTCCGGTTACTTGTTACGTGTTACAGTTATCTGTATGTCAACACCGGTTGAACAAATAAAAGAACGACTCGGCATCGCGGATGTCGTGGGTTCGTATCTGAAGCTCGAGCGCGCTGGAAGCTCGCTTAAAGCGAAGTGTCCGTTCCACAACGAAAAAACCCCGTCATTTTTCGTTTCGCCGGCCCGAGGCGGTTATTATTGCTTCGGCTGCCAGGCGAAGGGCGACATCTTCACCTTCGTGCAGGAATTTGAGGGACTCGACTTTATAGGCGCGCTTCGGGTGCTTGCGGAGCGCGCCGGCGTTACCCTTACGAAGATTGACCCGAAAGTTAAAAGCGAGCACGCGCGGCTGTACCTGTGCCTTGAAAAGGCAACGCGATTTTATGAAGAAGCGCTTCAAAATAATTCGGAAGCAAAAGCGTATATAGAAGGACGAGGACTTACGCCAAAAACAATACAAGAGTGGCGACTCGGTTTTGTTCCAAACGACTGGAGGCAACTTTTTGAGCATTTGCTGAAAGAAGGTTTTAAGCCCGAAGAGATGGGGAAGGTTGGGCTTATCAAACGCGCCCAAACAGAAGGAGAAGCAATAAAGTTTTATGATACATTTCGCGGCCGCGTAATGTATCCGATTCGTGACAGCGCCGGGCGCGTTATAGCGTTTTCCGGGCGAATTCTTCCAACGCTTGATGACGGAAAAACCGGTAAATACATCAACAGTCCCGAGACCGTTCTTTTCAGCAAGTCCAATACGCTGTACGGTTTCGACAAGGCCAAACTCATAATCCGGGAGCTTGACGCCGCTATTCTTGTCGAGGGACAAATGGACCTCCTTATGGCGCATCAGGCGGGTTACGGCAACACCGTCGCGTCTTCCGGCACCGCGCTCACGGAGGAGCAACTTACGCGACTAAAGCGACTTTCGGAAAATCTTCTAATTGCTTTTGACTCCGACAAAGCGGGACTTGTGGCATCGGAGCGCGCCATCAGGCTCGCTCTCGCTCTCGGCGTGAACGTGAAGGTCATCTCGCTTCGTGAAAAAGACCCCGCAGATCTCATCTTAAAGGAGCCTGGCGAATGGGAGCGCGCGGTAAAGGGGGCCAAACACATAATTGATTTCTTGCTGGAGAATCTTCTTCATTCAGCGAAAGAGGGCAGAGAACGAGCGCTCGCGATTGAAAAAACACTCCTTCCGCTTCTTCGCCTGCTTCCATCGAGCGTCGAGCAATCTCACTTTTTGAAAGTAATTGCCGAGAAAAGCGGTCTTCGCGAAGAAGCGCTGTGGACCGCGTTCAAGAAAATTCCGACCTCGTTTCAGGGAAAGGAGCAGCAAGAATCGCCGAAAGCGAGTGGAACCGTTCGCTCGAATACACTAGAGAGAAGAGTGTTTAGCGTTTATTTTCTCGCGGAATCTCGAAATGACGCTACTCTTCTTGGTCGTGTAAGAGGGAATCTCATTCGCGCATTGGGACAGGAACTTTTTGACAAAAAGGTAAAGCAGTATGAGGCGCTTCACGACGTACTTCTTCTCGAAGCCGAAACTCTTTATGGAGAGGGCGCACTCGGCCCAAATGAAGAAGAGGAACTTATCCGCCACTTGGAGGAAGACCACATAACAAGACTTCTTTCCGGCGCGATGGACGCACTCGCGAATGCCGAGCGGGAAGGGAGGAAGGACGAAGCTAACCGCCTTCTAAACACATGTAAAGAGCTTACGCAAAAACTGGCTGGTCTTAAATCCGCAAGGTTCCTTCCCTAAGATTGGTAATTATTCAAAACTTCGCAAAACACAGTGTCGTAAAACACAAAGCATAGTTGGGAAAGACACAAAGCACAGTACACAAAAAGCCAAACAAAGCACAGAGACTCAAACAATCACAAACTAAGCCATTTGTGTTTTGAGAAGTTTGAAGTCTTGTTTGGATATTGGGCGGTTTGTGTTTTGTAAAGTTTCCGGACGGCGGTTGCCATTAAGCCATTTTTAGCTATATTTATCCCGTTCGAATTCAAAACGAGTAATCACAAATAAAGTAGCACTATCGGTGTAAGCATGATAAGGTATTCGCGTCAGCAACAGTAGAATTCTATTGGGACTATTTCCACCATGTCAAAAACAAAGAACCCATCAAAGAGTAAGAAGAAAAAGAAAATTGCTTCCAGGAATGGAGCCGCGAAAAAGCATCATCTGCCAAAAAGAAGCGCGCCAGGAAGAGAGAAGCTCAAGAAGGGCAGAGACGAGCGCAATATAAAAGCTGGACGCCTGCTTGCGAAAGGCAAGGAGCGCGGTTTCGTTACCTTTGATGAAATCCTCAAGGAATTTCCCACAATAGAGGAGAATATAGTTTTTCTTGACGAGCTCTACACGAAATTTCACAGCATGGGCATTGCCGTGCACGAAGGAGGCGGCATGCTCGAAAAGGAAGCGGATGAACCGCACCGCGCGAAGAATGTATACCTTGGAAAAGGAGGCGACTCGTCTTACGATTCCATACAAATGTATTTGAAGGAAATTGGCCAGTACCCGCTCATCAACGCGAAAGACGAGAAAGAACTCGCCAAGCGCATTCAAGCCGGCGATATGGAGGCAAAGAATCTGCTTGCTCGAGCGAACCTCAGACTCGTTGTTTCAATCGCCAAAAAATACGTCGGCCGAAGTCCCGACCTCACGCTCCTTGACCTCATTCAAGAAGGGAATCTCGGCCTCTTCAAGGCGGTGGACAAATTTGATTGGACAAGGGGCTACAAATTTTCAACCTACGCGACATGGTGGATTAGACAAGCCATTACTCGCGCACTCGCCGACCAGTCGCGGACGATTCGCGTGCCGGTACACATGGTGGAAACCATCGCCAAATACAAGCAAGTTGTTCGAAGGCTTTCCCAGGACCTCGGACGCGACCCGCTTCAGGAGGAAATCGGCGTTGAGATGGGTATTGAAACTGACAAGGTGTATCAGATTGAAAAGATAGACCAAGACACCGTATCTCTCGAAAGTCCTGTAGGGGATGAGGGAGACGACGGCAAGTCAACGCTTGGAGATTTTCTCCACGACGACAAAATCCTTTCTCCCGACCAAGAATCTTCGCGCCGCATTTTAGGCGACCAAGTGAAGGAGATTTTGGGCGACCTTTCCGAGAAAGAGAGAAAAATCTTGGAGCTCCGACACGGGCTTCTCGATGGCGTTACTCATACGCTTGAGGAAGTAGGTCAAAAGTTCGGCGTTACCCGCGAACGCATCCGCCAGATTGAAGCGAAGGCGCATGAGAAGATCCGCCAGCATCAAAAGGCGAAGAAGTTGCAGGGATATTAGGGGGGCGTGTAGCGGTTAGGAACTAAAGATATGCACATTTTCGAAAAGGGAAAATTTGAATCCTTGTCAAATGAATTTAAACAGCAAGGTCTATTAGCACTACAACAATTATCTGAATTTCAGGAAAAATTTAGTGTTTACGACACTGACACGACTATTAACTCAATTCGAGATACTATCGTCGCAAGTTATTTAGGTTTCGAGCTCATTAACACTGAGAAACACGGTTTTGACGCAAAAAGGAACCGAACTGGTGAATTTCTTGAGGTAAAGCAGTGTAGCTTATCTGCTAAAAGGTGGGGAGGAACTTGGAACGATACAAATATAGAGAAAGCAAAAGCATTCTCTGACAAGAGACTTTTTACAGCGATTGCTGTCTGGCGTGGCGCTAGTGATTTACAGTTTATTGTCTTTGGCCAAAGTGAAAAATTGGGAGAGTATCTTCTCAAGAGAGTTAAAAACAGGAAAAAGGGTAGCCGTTCAACCCAAAATGTCGGGATAGAAAAGTTAATAGAATGGGGTTTTTCAGTCCTTGTTCCTCCTGGTAAGAGTAGTAAATTGCTTTTGGAACAACTCCTTGTTTACAACAAACGGTTGTCAATCAGAATGGAAGATATTAAGACAATCGGATAAGGGTAAGATATTTTGCAAAGTTGCTACATTGAGGAAATTACACGCTTGGCAATCTTGATGTAATCCGGATTAATTTCAAAGCCAAGATATGATTGTCCCAATTCTTTTGCTGCGACACATTCCGAACCGCTACCAACAAACGGCACAAGCACAACACCCTCTTTTTTCGGCATAGCGGATTTTATCAATTTTTTAGATAGCTCAAGTGGTTTTTGTGTTGGGTGTTTCAAGATTTCATGCCCGTCATGATTTTTTAATTGTCGTGGTTCGTAGACACCATCGCAAGTCTTGCACAAAAACCACCTCTCGATCATTCCGGCTCCACCGGCGAGAGCAGGAATCTTTATGACATCTCTCGGTAAGGCTCCACCCTCGTGTGCTTTATAGACAGTTTCTAATCCGCTGCTACTAAATCTTCCTAAAGTTCCTTTCCGCATCCTTCCAGCCGCTCCATTCAAAAAGCCCTCCGTGTAAGGCTCTCTGACCTCGTCCCTGTTGAAAACAGGCTTTTCCTTCCATGCACAAATTATAGCTTCGTGACTTCTTTGCCAAAAATTAAGCGAAGCAACGTTTTTATTTGTATAGTACCAAATCAGCCAGCGTTTTTGCAAAGGAATCTCAACGGAAAGGTGGGCTAAGATTTCACTAAAGCCATAAATGAACATTGTACCTGACGGCTTCATCGTCCGAATGCATTCATTAATCCAGCTTTTACACCACCTTACATATTCTGTCAGTTCTCTTTTGTCCAGATTATTTCCAAAATCTTTACCAATGTTGTAAGGGGGGTCGGCAATAACAATGTCGCAACTATTATCGGGTAGCTTCTGAAGTTCTTTTATAGCGTCTCCAAGAATTATCTTGTTGAGCGGTAGTTTTTTGTTTTGAATCGTAGACTGTATAGAAACATTCCCCACTTCATATTTAGGAGGTTCACGACCAATCACATCAACTACTATCCCTTGAATCTCAAACGGGGTATCTTTTTCCACAATAATCGGTTCGTGATTTTTGTTTGCCGGTTGGAGACGAATACGGCCTCTCTCCTTGTAGAAGGTTTTAAGAGTTGTTTCAGTGTTATCAACAAGCGCCACCACATTCTCTCCGTTCTTAGCCGTGTTTTGTTTTTTAACAAGCGCTATATCTCCGTCACTAATGTTTTTTCCGACCATACTGTCGCCGGAAACGCGCAGCCCGTAGTAATTTCCGCTGGGGAAGGGGAGTTTGCTTTGCGGCACGGCGATAGTTTCTCGAGTCTCAATAGCCTCTTGTAATTGTCCTGCGGTAATGTAGCCAAGTAAAGGAATAAGAACTAACTTCTCGTTGTTCGGTTCTGTAACCTCAATTCCCCGTGCGCGACGCGGGTCTTTTTGCAGGTACCCTTTCTCTTTCAATGTTTCCAGATGTTGATGTGCGGTGGAGGCGGAAATACGAAAATGACGGGCAACTTCACGCTCTGAAGGTGCTATACCTTTTTGCTTAATGATTTTGGTGACAAAATCTTTTATCTGTTTTTGTCGTGCGGTCAGCATGCAACCAGTATAGCAAAATAACCGAGCAAAACACGAGCAGTTGTCCACAGGTATACCCCCACACCAACTTTGGAACAAAGTTGGTGTGGGGGTATACTCCCGATATGTCCGAGACTGCATTCAAAGAGGCATATAAAAAGCTGAATCCGAAGCAAAAGGAAGCAATGGAGGCGATTGAGGGGCCGGTGATGGTAATCGCGGGCCCGGGGACGGGGAAGACGACGGTGCTCACGCTTCGCATCGCAAACATTCTCCGAAAGACCGACACGCCGCCGGACGCTATTCTCGCGCTCACCTTTACCGATTCCGGGGTGCACGCGATGCGCGAGAAACTCTCGCGCCTCGTGGGCCCCGTGGCGTATCAGGTGCCGATTCACACCTTTCACAGTTTTTGCAATGGCGTGATTAAGGAGCATCCCGATCGCTTTGCGCGCATTATCGGCGCCTCTCACATGGAGGAGATAGAGCAGGTTCGGATTGTCCAGGAGCTCTTAAACACGCTCCCGCTCCGCATATTGCGCCCTAAAAACGACCCGTCGTACTATGTCAAGCCGGTGATATCGGCCATAAAGGAACTCAAGCGGGAAAACATTTCTCCGAAGCAATTTCAAGCGCTCGTGCGTACGGAGACGATGGAAGCGAATCAAAGGAACGCGCCTGGGAAGCGCGCCGAGAGACAACGCAACAAGGACAAAAACAAGGAACTTGCCCGCGTATACGCCGCTTACGAGCGCACGCTTGCAAAAAAGCGGCTCTATGACTTTGAGGATATGATTATGGAAACGGTTCGGGTGCTTGAGCGCGACAAGAAGTTGCTCCTTCTCCTGCAGGAAAATTATCACTACCTTCTTGCCGACGAACATCAGGATGCCAACAACGCGCAAAATCGGCTTCTCGAGCTTTTGGCGAGTTATCACGCAAGCCCAAACCTTTTTATCGTCGGAGATGAGAAGCAGGCAATTTTCCGATTTCAGGGCGCCTCGCTTGAAAACTTCTTGTATTTCAGGCGATTGTTTCCGAAAGCGCAGATAATTACCCTTGAGGAAAATTACCGCTCCCATCAGAAAATTCTTGACGCCGCTCATTCGCTTATCAGCCAAAACAAAATAGCTGTTGGAGAAACCCATTTCCCGCTTCGTTCCGCCGTTAACCCCGTTAGAAGCCGCGAGGGCTCGCAGCGTGCCTTTGCTTCTGACGGGGTTAACTTCGCGCCGCGCCGCGTTTTGGTTTTGGAGGTAGCCGATGAAGTCGGAGAGCTCGCGTTCGTCGCGGAAGAAATAAAAAAGCGAATCAAAGGCGGTGCGGAGCCGAGAGAAATCGCCGTTCTCGTCCGCGAAAACAAAAACGCCGATTCGGTTGAGCGGGTACTGCGAGCTGCGGGCGTGCCAGTAGCGAAATTTTCAAATGCCGACGCGCTTTCCCACGTTCGGCTTGACGCGTTCTTAAAATTTTTAGAGGCAGTGATTGCGCCGAGCGACGAAAAACTGGCGCCAGTTCTTTTCTTTGATTTTCTTAATCTTGAGCCCCACGAGGTTTTTGCCCTTCTGGAAAATGCGAGGGAAAATCGGCGCGGAGTTATTTTTGAAATGAAACGCGGTGCGTTAGGCGGATTCGTCGCTAAACTGTCCCGTTTCGCGTCAATAGCTCGCAATGAACCGCTGGTTGCCGGCTGGAGCAAAATCGCTGAAGAATCCGGCTATCTTTTCCATCTTATTTCGTTAAACGAGAGTTCCGAACTTCTTCCGCTTTATGAAAGTTTGCTCCGCGCGGTTGAGCGATTTGCCGAGCGAAATAAACTCGCGCTCGTGAAAGATTTTTTGGAATATTTGGCGGAGGCGCGCGAGCATGGCTTATCCATATCGGCCGAGGCGGGAATTTTAGACGGCGTTGTCGTTATGACCGCCCACCGCGCCAAGGGACTTGAGTTTGAGAGCGTTTTTATTTTACACGCGAACGATGGTGTGTGGGGCGGCAGACGAAGCCGCGAGATTTTCAAACTGCCACTTCCGGGTGGCGCGGAAGACCACGAAACGGAAGACGAACGACGGCTATTTTATGTGGCGCTTACGAGAGCAAGAAAGGATGTAACGGTTTCATATCATCTTCGCGGCGACGACGGTCGGGAGCGTTTGCCCAGCCGGTTTTTGGAGGAAATTTCGGAGAAACATCAAACGAAGAAAACAATCAGTCCGAAACCGCTTCACCGTAGAGTTGTCGTCTCTCCGCCAAAACTTTTTGCCGACAAAAAATACCTCCAGACGCTTTTTGTGGAGAGAGGACTGTCAGTAACCCACCTAAACAATTTTCTCAAATGTCCGTGGCGGTATTTCTTCATGGATTTAATTCGGCTCCCGAAGTCCAAAACTCCGGCGCTTCTCTACGGCTCGGCGATTCACGGCGCCCTCAAAGTTTATTTTGACGCTTACCGAAGGGAAGAAGACCTATCCATTAAAAAGACGCTTGAATTTTTCAAAGGAACTCTTCGCCGTACCCATTTAAGCGAGCGAGAATTTCAAACTCATCTCAAAGAAGGTGAGCGGGAACTTAAAGGATATCTTTCCCACTTTAATTTTTCACGAACAATTTGGAATGAGTACAAAATTGCCGGCATACCGCTTAAGATTTCGGCCAGCCGGGAAATTTCTTTGAATGGCAAATTGGACAAAGTGGAACTTTTACCCGACGGTTCGGTTAATGTCGTTGATTATAAAACTGGCAAACCGAAAAGCCGAAATGAAATTGATGGTAAAACAAAAGGGAGCGATAGCAATTACAAACGCCAGCTCGTCTTTTATCGGCTTCTCATTGAGGGAATCGGGAAGTGGCGAATGAAAACCGGCACGATTGACTTTATCAAACCCGACCAGCGAGGCCATTACCGCCGCGAAGTCTTTGAAATAACCGATGTCGAAGTCGCCGATCTAAAGACACTTATAATTGATGTCTCCAAACAAATTCTCTCACTGTCATTTTGGGATAAAACCTGCGCCGAACCCGACTGCGAGTGGTGCCGCCTGAAAAAGCTGCTAGGTTCTAGCTTTTAGCTGCTAGTGCCGTTACAGCTTAATTTTGAGACCATAAAGATTCAACGAGACGTATGCGGAATAAGGAGAAATAGTGCATCGGACAGGTTCAGTTTTAAGTTGTAACGGTACCAGTCTGAATCATGCAAATCCAGACTTCGCAGGAAAACTCAAACTCACCGCGAGTTGGAATTGCTTTGCTTGTTCATAAATCTTAAATCGTATCTCTATAGGCCTATTTTAGCAGAATATCTATGGTTGACTTTAGAATCTGGTAGGGAAGCGCGCCAGTGAGACTGAAGCGCAGACCGTCCTCTGAAAAGTTAATGGGAAGTTCCCCGCGCGAATCGCGGAATTGTTCCATGAGTTCAAGTAACGCTTTTGTGTCCGCCTCTCCAATAGGGCTCTTAAGCACTAAAACGCTATGCGGAGTTCCCTCAGCGCCGGCCGCGACGCCGTCATTATAATCGCTCTCTACAAGCTGCTTGGTTCGTCCGCTTGAAAGGCAATCGTTAAACAATCCTTCATTCAGGCCTATTTCAGATGCTATGCGCGGAAGCTCGCTTGGGTCTAGTCCGTCATTAGAAGGTGTGATTTCAAAAACGCGGTCAATATATTCCCAAAACTTGATATTTCCTCCAAGTTCCGCCGCGCATTCAAGGGCTTCCGATTCTTTTGGCGCTTTTGAGTGCAGTTGCACGATTGGGAACTGCCTATAAACCCAGGCGACTTTCCCAGACTTGCCGAATTCGGCGAGTATCTGTTGCATTGTCGCATGAAAACGTTTGCAAAACGGACATTCGGTGTCTGAAAACTCCACGAACACAATATCCGCGTTTGGATTGCCGCGAATATGGTCCCGCTTTTCGTCTATTGGTTTTAGTGTAATCGTATCGAGAGAAGGGAGAGGCGGCATCGCTACTTTTGGAGCGGGTGGAGTTCGAACGTCTTCACTCGAGTTTCCTTTGAGGAATATCGCCCCTGCCACAAGTATTCCGGCAATCACGATTGCTATAGGAATGGTAATCGGGTTTTTTGTCTGGGTTGGTTCCATATGGTGAGAGTATAAATGTAGTTTCCAGATTTGTACAGCCTCTGCTATTCAAATTCAAAAATCTAAGACCTAAGTTCTAATCAAGCTCAAAACCTAAAAATCAAAGTTCAAAAACAGTAACGGACAGTAAGAATGAAACTGCTACAATTTGCGTTTTGGACTTTGAACTTGATTAGAGTTTCGAGTTTAGAACTTAGAAATTAGAACGGCAATGTATGTGTGAGTACATGCTCCTTTTTCATTTCCCAATCTGATGTATTCAGCAGAAGTTCGTGAGGCATCTTACCGTCCACATATTTCACTTTTCCGTGTCGGAGCGCGTGGTCGTAGAGTTCCTTCGTGATGCGAACGTCGTCTATGCAATAATCCACCACTTTTTTCTTCTCTCCCTGCCTCCACCATTGTATTGCAAGTCCGCCGTCCGCGGACTTCTTTTTCCCGAGCGTAGCCGATGCTATTGCGCCAAGGCCGATGCGCCTACCGAGCGCTTTTTGTATTTCCTTCATAAGGTCTATGCTTTTTATGGCCCTAAGGTCGCCCGGATAATACTTATTCAAAATCGGTATATCAAAATGATCAGAATTATATCCGATCAAAATATCCGCCCCCTCAAGTATCGGCCAGAGCTTCGGAAGGTCTTCCTCAAAAAAACTACTGTACGCATCAGTCGCAGAATCGTGGACGCAGACGCAGGCGAGCGAGAGGGAAGCCGGGTCGTTCGACCCGGTGTCTGTGAAGAAGTTTGTTGTTTCGATGTCAAAAACTATCTTTCGCATAGCACCATGATACTAAACAACGAATTAAAGATACGAATCAACGAAAACATACGAATAAGAAATTAGTATTTTTTCGTAGCAGTCGCATTCATTCGTAGATTGGTATCATATATTATTTTTAATGAATGTTGCTATTTTATCTTCCGCTAGTGCAACTTCTTTTCCCGTCGCCAGCTCTTTAACTTTAATCTCACCGCTTGCCTTCTCGTGTTCGCCGATTATGGAAACGTAGGGGACCTTCACGCGGTCCGCGTTTTTGATTTTGGTACTTACTTTTCCTTCGCTGTAATCAACAATGACACGGATGCCCTGACGCCGCAAAGTTTGGGCAAGGTCGTTCACGTATCCGTTGTATTCCTTTCCTGTCGCGGACATATAGAGTTCGGCCGCCCTAGGAAGTTCCTTAGGAAGAAGACCGTATGCGAAAAGCATATCCCTCACAGTTACATCTCCCATGCCAAACCCAACGGTCGGCACTTTCTCAACGCCGAAAATGTCCAATAAATCATCGTAGCGTCCTCCGCCGAACATTGAGCGAAGATTTCCAGGATGTTTGTCGTACACTTCAAAGACTAACCCAGTGTAGTAGTCAAAACCGCGCATAAGACTTTGGTCAAAGATTACATTTGTTATGCCAAGAGAATTGAGAGCGCTGATGAGATTTTTGATTTCCTCAAGATTTTCCGTAAGCCCTTTTTCCTCAGGAAGATGCGAAATAAATTCCTCAAAATTTTGTGAATTGAGCAATGTGAGCATCAACGGATTTTTTTCTCCGACAAGCTCGCGAAGACTTTGCTCGAATACGCCTTTTTCCATTTTTGCGCGACGGTCAATGAGCTGGGCAGTTTTCTTCGCCGAATCCTCGCTAAGGGCAAGTAGCGTACCGATAATATAATTCATTACTTTGCGGCTGTTAACGCGAATCTCAAAATCTAAATCCTTCATGCCGAAATTCCTTAAGACCTCATACGCTAGCGCGATAATCTCCGTTTCCGCTTCAATGCCATTAACGCCGAATATATCGGCGTTGAGCTGAAAGTGTTCGCGCAAACGCCCCTTTTGTGGACGTTCATAGCGGAAGAAATTCTGTATAGAATACCATCGAACCGGAAAGAAAAGCGTCTTTCGCTTTGCCGCAATCATGCGCGCGACGCTCGGAGTCATCTCCGGCCGGAGAGTCACCTCGCGCTTGCCGCGGTCCACAAAAGTGTAGGTTTGCTCGTTCACGAGTTCTTCTCCGCTTTTGGCGCGGTAGAGCTCGGCGTTCTCGAGCGGCGACGCGGCATACTCTTCATAACCGAAACTTTCCGCCGTTTTGCGGCAAACGTCAAAAATGTATTTTTCTATAGCAAAATCCTGCGGATAGAAATCCCGTACGCCCTTGTACGGTTCCGTTGAAAGCTTCTTTTTAGCTTCAGCCATAGTCACGCTATTGTAGCGCAGCAGTCTTAGACTGCATAGTAGTCGTAGACTAGAGAAAACAGATGCTTCCACAAGACCTTATACATTGTGTTGCCTTTTTAATCCGTTTTGCTATAGTAGTTGTGTCTTTTTTCTCAAGGAGGTGTTTGCCTAGAAGGTGTAGCCGTATTGAGGAAGGGGCTAAACCCGCAAAGTCGGGTCGCCCAAGGTCGGAGACAGTTAATTAGTAATATGTCCTAGTAGTTAGTAATCGTTAACTATTGATTGCTAGGGACTCAATATGGCAACCAAGCTTTACGTTGGCAACCTGTCGTACAACACTACGAGCGACAGTTTGCAAAACGCTTTTGCCCAGGCTGGAAAAGTTGTTTCAGCAACCGTGCTCTCCGACAGGATGAGCGGCCGTTCACGCGGGTTCGGTTTCGTTGAGATGGAAGATGCCGATGCGGCAAAAGCCATCGAAATGTGGAACGACAAAGACCTTGACGGAAGGAAACTTCGCGTCAATGAAGCACGTCCGATGGCCGAACGCCCTCCGCGGCGATTTGACCACGGTTCTTCCGAACGCCGAAGCTTCTAACTCACGTTCGAGAAATCAGAAAAACGAAGACCGACTCCGAAAATCCCGGAGTCGGTTCTTTGTAGCAACATAGAAAATCCATTTCTATTAGCGACGTAGAGCGAGAGAAATGAAAAATTCTGATTTTTCATTTCCGAGCCGAGGAGCTAATATAGTCCAATACTGCGCGGCTCTGCCGCGCTAGAGAACGAGCGGAGCGAGTTCCAATATTACCTCGGGGCTTGCCCCGAGGGACTATATTATCTTGCTTCCTCGAGTTTTACGAGTCCGATAAGTCCGAGGAGTATTGGCCAGACTACGGCAACAACTGGAGCAGATAGCGTATCCGTAGCTTTAAGCAGAAATGTAAGAGCGAGAAGGATAAGAAGAATCGGAATAAGGTGACGAAATCCACTGGAAGAGTTATTTCGCATAGATGTTTTGGATGATTGAGACATTGAAATGACCTTCGACCTTTGTGCCTTTCTCTTGTCTTCCGCCTTCCCTTCACGAAAGAAGCTTACTGGCGTGAACCGCGATTAAGGCTAGTCCCATAAATTATCTCACGGCGCGCGCTCCAGATAAAGGGGTGCTGTGGAGAACTCCCTACGCAGGCCACACAAAGACGCTGTCCGAGGCATAACGTACCGCCATTGATTTGAGTTGCAGAAGACGGCAAAGGTGGGTACTATCATAGTGAGGCAATAAGCGCCACTTACTATGTTTTTGGAGGAACAAAACACGAAGAAGGACCTAATAGCGAGCTTGTCGGATGAGGAATTGCTGAAACGCTCATTTGACAACCCGCATCTTTTTGAGAGGTTACTTGACCGTTATGAAGAGGCTTTTCTTCGCAAGGCATACTACATTCTGGGTACTAAGGAAGCGGCGCAGGATGCGGTGCAAGACGCGTTTGTAAAGATTTACAAAAACGCGCGAAGATTCCAACCTCAACCTGGAGCCGGATTCAAATCATGGGGTTATAGAATTCTCGTGAATACCTGTTTTACGGCATATAAAAAAACCAAGAACGCGGCCAACTTTCTTGCCGACCTTGACCCAGAATTTCAGGAGCTCGTGTCGGACAAAGGAGCCATAGAGCAACGTGAGCAGGAGCTCAATCGCGATGAGGTAGAATCATTTTTATCGCAGCTTTCAGAAGGGCTTTCCGAACCAATGCGCCTTCATTTCATCGATGGGAAACCACACGCGGATGTCGCCAAGATTATGGGCATTTCCGAAGGAGCAGTTCGCGCTAGGGTGCATAGGGCCAAGCAGGAGTTAAAAGCGGTCATAGAAGAAAGAAAGAGGAGGACCGCCCAATGATCAATTTCCAATTATCAATTTTCAAATAAAGCCCGAAATCTTCTAATTTTCAGAATTGGAAATTAATTGAAAATTGAGAATTGAAACTTGAAAATTAGAATTGCCACTACACCTATGCACCCCGCATATAAACAAGATATAAAGCCCACAACAAAAACTTTTAAACAGCGGATTATGCGCCGCATTTATTTTGTGTTTATGGTCCGTAACCTTTCGCCGTTCGCGTTTGATTGTCTTGCGATAGTAATAGTCGCATTCATAGCCACGCTTTTTGTTTCAGTTAATGATGTTCTTCTAAACCTATCCACCGCGCAAAACTCCGGCAATCTTTCCAATTTCTCATTGTCTGCATTTTCGGCAACCGAACTTCAGACCAAGTTATTGCTTGTGGTTCTCGGCGCAATTGGTTTCTTCGCCGTACGCCACCTTAAGTGCGCACTGCGGGCGGTCCGAACCCTGAAGCATGGTACATCAGAAACACAAAGCACAGTACCCAAAAACCCAGACAAAACACAATTTTAAGACAAACAAAACACAGATGAGATGTTTGATGAAATTTGGGAGTTTGCCTTCTTTGTTTGGATTTTTGATAGTTTGTGCTTTGCTTTAGAGGTAGTGTTTCAGATGCTCCTCCAGTTTGTTTATTTCGTCGTGCGAGAGATGATGATTTTCAGGATGATGCCGAAGGTAATGAAGACCTTGCTTCATCTCATCCTTACTCATACCCGCGCTCGAACCGCCTTCCCGCATATCGCCGCGAAAGACGTTTTCCACCTCATCGACTTCATGGTTAGAAAACCCGTCTCCGCGCAATTTCCATAATGCTTTCTTAAACTCTTCGCGTGAGATTTTGTCACTCATAAAAATGGAATTATGAATAATGGATTACCAATAGTATAAAGCACAAAACACAGTACACAAAGACCAAACAAAGCACAAGAATTCAAACAAACAAACAAACAAACAAACAAACAAGTACCCTCTTAATTTGTGTTTTGAAAGACTGTGTATTGTTTGGATTTTTGGATACTGTGTTTTGGCAAGTTTGCTTAACTTATGATTCTGCTTGTCGACAAACCACAGGGCATCACCTCTTTTGATTGCATACGAATTTTGCGCCGTAAGTTAGGCGTACGAAAGATGGGCCATGCCGGCACACTTGACCCAATGGCGACAGGCCTCATGATTATCGGGGTAGGCGAAGGAACGAAGAAGCTTCAGGATTTTCTGAAGTTGGACAAAACATACAAAGCCGAGATTTTACTGGGAGTGTCTACTGATACAGGTGATATTACGGGCAAAATCCTGAAGGAATTAGGAAGTATGAATTATGAATTATGGAAGGGAAAAGAGGCAGAAATTAAGAAGATTCTAGAAGGAATGGTGGGGAAGCTTTCGTTGCCCGTTCCCGCGTACTCAGCGATCAAACGCGGTGGAGAGCCACTCTACAAAAAAGCAAGGCGTGGCGAGAAAGTTGAACCGCCCGTGAAAATAATGGAAGTGCTATCGGTAGAATTTCTTGGAATGGCGCCGAGTCGAAATTTAGCATTTGCTCACGGCCGTGAGCAAATGCTAAAAAATCAAAATGAAAAGGCGAAAGAAAGAATAATAATTAATGGCTTTGTTGAATAATTCCTGTCCGCGACGGTTTTCACCCGTCGTAGCCAGGATCTAGGCAACAATGTAACTGTCGGGCATTCCAAGAGTTGTCAT
>LCPL01000003.1 GCA_001003605.1 Parcubacteria group bacterium GW2011_GWC2_48_17 | reverse complement strand
GCAACGGGAACTCAACGACCGTCCCCGCGCCGTGTTACACTACAAGAAGCCTGATGAAGTTATTAATCAACTCGTTGCGTTAAAAGTTTGAAACCAAGATTATAAGCGACCTTTCTTTTTTTATTGTACCACAGGACAATAAAGTTTAAGAGCGCCTCGCAGGGCATTAACCCTGCGAGTCGCTCAGAACCCACCCTGCGCGGGAGCGCATGGGGTTCTCCATTCGTGTGCGCGACATTGTTTTATTCATAAAACAAGAAGTACTCCTGTGGTGCTATTCGTTAAGCGTATCTACTATGAATTAAGTGTACGTTGGATTCTTTTCCATAGCGCCATGCGCGTGGTTGGCGTAGCGAGCGAGTACAAATAGCAGGCTGGACATTCTGTTTAGATACGCGACAACAGTAGCATCATTATGCCCGCTTTGACGCTTTTCCTTATTTCGCTCTGCCGACTTAATATTTCGTAGTCTACGACTACAGGTCGCTCCTCGCTCCTCAATTTCCCTAACATATAACCTCTCAACGCGCCGAGCGACTGCCCTCGAAACATCTAGGAGCGCCCCAAGTTCTGTTGCTCCTGGGATAATGAAAGAATGTATCACCGGAAACCCATCTGCAAACTGTGCGATGGTTTTTTCAAGTTGTCTAATTTTCTCTCCAGAAAGGCGCGTAGCGCCCCCGCCAAGCTCTGCCTGCAGGATGAATAGGTCCTCCTGCACGGCAAATAGTATGTCGAGAAATTCAGCCCGCTTCGCGCCCTGAAAGCTTGAACGCTCCGCCACCGCCCTGCACCACCCGACGAAACAGTTGAGCTCGTCTACTCCCCCCAATACCTCGAAGATACCACTTCCTTTTGAAAGCCGGACTCCTTGCGTACAATTGAATAATTTTGTCGTACCCACGTCGCCTTTCGCGGTGTAGTATTTCATAAGAGAAACTTTCCAAAGCACAGTTCACAAAAACCAAACAAAACACAGTTCACAAACTTCCCAAAGCACAAATGGCCGAGTTCGTTTGAGTCTTTGTGCCTTGTTTGGATTTTTGTGTTTTGTATTTTGTTATGTTTGTTTGGATACTGTGTACTGTGCTTGTGTTTTCCTCTTGAGCTATATCTCACAGAGTCCTCCGACGCACGCAAGCTCACGCTTCAAATCTTGTTCATCCGCTTTTTCATACGCCATTATCTTCGAGAAGTCCACATGCTCCCAGTGTTTTTTAAGCTCTTCGTATTTCACTTCATCTATCTCTTCATATGGAGCGAGCCGGTACACGTGATTATCACGCGGCAAAAACGAGAGGCCGCAGACGATATCCCAGTTTTTGTAGAGCCAGTCTGCGACAGCGATCCATTCGCTTTCTCCAACCGAGATAGTCACCGATGGATTGTGCTCCGTAAAGTTTTCGCGAACTATCTTCCAGTGTTCAAGCTGCTTTAGAGCGGAGATGTCATTCTTAAAAACAGAACCAGCTGGGGCTTTGACAGGAAACTCGAGTACAAAGGTGTTCGCGTCTTCAAGAGTTTGTCCAACTTCCGGGAAATATGGCACGCCTTGGTCCCTCAGCATTTTGAAAAGCGAGTCGGTCGCCGCGATTCTGATTCTCCGAATGTAGTGCGGGGAATGACGCGGATGCATACCGCTCGATGAATCCACCATCTGCGAAAGCGTGCCGGAAGGTTTTACGCATGTGATGGCGGTTGAAGGATTTGTCCCAAATCTTGCCGCAAATTCAATATTAACTTTAAGAGCCTCGGCGCGCATTTTGGAAAGCATTTCCGAAGTCCGGACTATTCCGGAGTCCCATTGGCCGGTGATTGAAACGCCAAGCAATCGCTCTTGTTCGCAGTGTTCTTTCCATTCCTTCGAGAGGTACGGGAAATAAGTCAAAGTTGACTGGAATGTTCCCAGTATTGTCGCGAGCCGGATTTTTCGTAGAAGCGTTTCCTCGGTATCTTCCGGCCGCGCAACAATTTCCGAGAGATTGCAGAACTGCTTTGATTGCAGCAAAATTTCTCCACATGGGTTCGTACCGATGGAGCCAATGATGGTGTTTCCGGATTCGTCAAAATACCCACCTGCTTCCCGAAGAGCCTGCAAACGACGCTCCGGCAGAATCTTCGTGAGAATTCCTCGATTAAAGATGCCACGCTCCCCGGACCCGCTCTCCATGAGCGCGAGCCACTCTCGCATGAATTCCGCGCTTCCCGGCTTTTCCCGATACACCGCCGAATTATTCGCAAGCATGCGCTGCGGTTCTGTTACATAGAAAGCTCCCTTTTTCGCGTCGCGGAGCGCCTCATCATCGAGGTCGGAAAGACTAATCATCGCGCTTCGGCGCACGCCGCCGGCGACGACGCAGTCTCCAATCATGCAGATGATATCGTGAATATCCAGATTCGTGAGACGTTTTCCTTGCCGCTTCAAGATTCGCTCGCGAGAGAAGGCAAGAAGTTTCTGGAGCGGCGCGGGACCGGACGCGCGTCCGCCCATGGTTTTGAGGCGTGCTCCGGCGGGGCGTATAGCACTATAGTCGAACTCTACATCCGCCCCAGACGCGAATGTAGAGAGCGCGAAGGAAAGCGCGTCGCACCAACCTTCTTTGCTATCTGGAATGATATATGTGGGCAGTTTCTTGCCGGTTTGCATGGCAATTTGCGGAAACTTACCGATATTCTGGCTCTCAACTGACCAACCAGCGCCGCCTCCGCACATGGAAATGTACATGATTTCCGCGAGGTCTTGGAATGTTTCAGGCGCTATATAAGAACAGTTATAGGCGCATACGTTGGTTATTTTCGCTGGAGTGCCGGCGAACTGCAAAAGACGCATTGAGGGCATTGCCTCATGATTTAGAATTCCCTCTCGAAGTTCAGCATAGATGTTCTCGGGAAGTTTATCTTTGAGCGTTTCTTTCATAAAGCTCATATAGCGGTCTACGGTTTCAATCCAAGTTTCGCGTCTTCCTTTTTCTGGAATCCAGCGCGAATAACTTCGGTAGTATACGAATTCGCCGAGCGGATTCCTGAAATACCGATTGCTTTTTTCCGCGAGCTCCCTGATTTCCGCCGAAACAGTGCCTCGATTCTCTCTAAGTTCCGCGCGCTTCTGTCTGTAAAGAATATAAGCTTTCGCTGTGCTTCCGAAACCTTCCCGCATAAGCACCTCCTCCACTGTATCCTGAATAAGCTCAATTGATGGAAGAAATCTTGGGTCGCGAGAAAGTCCTTTTAAGCGGATGAGCTCGCCGCTCACAAGTGAAGCGATTCGCTTCGCGTCATCCTCGCTTCCCTCCTCGACCGCCTTGAACGCCCGCAAAGTCGCCTCCGCGATGCGCGCCATATCGAACGGTACGATGCGTCCGTCGCGTTTGCGAACCTCGTGAATAGTTCCGGTAACTGTCGATTGCGTGCTTTCGTGCATGATGATTATTTAGTGCTAAAACCCATTGTCAAAAATCCTGGGACTGTTTTCTTTTCTTGTGGTTGCAAAAAGCGCAGGAGGAACGCGCTCCAAAGAAGCGCGAAGGCGACGTTCCCAAGAAGATGCATTAGCGTAAAAGGAATCTGCCCGAGAACCGCGGCGAGAAACGGCTGATGGAAGATGAGTGGTCCTACGGTAAGCCCCGTTAACGCATCATAAAAAAGCGTTCCAACAATCGCGAAATATACAAAGTGCTTTTTCCGCGAGCGGCGCTTGAAATACCATGCCGCTCCAACGCCTAAAAGACCATACGCGGGGGCGGTGATAAGAGACCATGGCCCGAGAGTGCCGGTAATTACATCAAACGCGAGAATCGAAATGGCGCCAAAGAAAAAACCAACAAAACCGCCATATGCTTTCGCGACCGGCATTTGGCTAGTAAGAATGAGCTCAACATTCGGCGGGCGAATTGGGAGTAAACGAAATAGCAAACTGAACGCAAACACGCCTACAAGTTTTAACCATGACTGCTTCACAGTGGAATTTGTCTTTGTTAATGATTAAGCCTGCCTGCCGAAGTCTCGGCGCAGGCGGGGATTAATTTCTTGATTGCATAACTTCTAAACTAGCAGTCATAGTGTATCCCTTCGAGCCGCGCGCTTCAATGTGTACAACAACACTGCGCTAAGCAAGACAAGCGCAGTCAATACGAGAGTTATGAACGTCGGCGCGACACCGCTCCGGAGAACTGCCGCAAGAGAACCTTGAGCAGCCTTCACCTCGAGAGAAAACGGCAAGCGAATGCCTCCGCCGACTCCGAGCGAAGGAATGCCGAGCCGCTGTGCTTCTATCGCGATTGCGGTGCGGATAATGCCAACCTCGCGGCGCCCGGCCCGCACCAAAACTTCGCGTCTTTTCCCTGCTTCAAGCACAAATGTACTTGGAATGAGAGTGATGGATTCTTCAAACTCTTCCGGATACGCCTCAAAAAGTCCGACTTCCTTGGAGGGGTTAAGAACGACGAAGCGCGCAATGCCTTCTTTGCCAGACACCGTCTTTACGGACAGTGTTGCGGGAGTGGCGGAAATGCCAATGGCCGACGTAATAAATGGAACGGAAAACGCCACCAAAGCGGTATTTAAAATTAAAATTCGTATTTTCATAAAGAAACTTTCCAAAACACAGTCCACAAAAAACCAAACAAAGCACAGTTCCTCAAAGCACAAACGAAGAAGCGTTTGCGAAGTTTGGACGGTTTTGTGTTTTGTTTGGTTTTTTGTGCGGTCTGTGTTTTGTGTCTTTCATAATTATTTGTGTTTTCCCGTTGCGCTACTGCACAACTGGAGTTGCCCAAAAAATGAGCATCCCGTTTTTAACGCCGCTCCCCTCGTAATCGGTTGGAATGGAAAGAGAAAGTGCTGTCGTCGTACTTGCGCCTGGCGCGAGCACGCTTCGGTATTCGCGCCACGATTTGCCGCTAAGCCGCAAATACCGCCGAAAGAGCGCGTCGCCGGAAACGGAAGTAGAGAGCGCGGTCGCGACTGCTCCGCCGTTTTTCAAGGAGATCGTTTTCTCCGCGACCGCCCCCCGAGCCGCAGTGCCGAATCCGATGGTTCCTCCGCTCGCTCCTCCCGCCCTGCCTACCTCAACCGTCATGGAAATTGTGTTTCCATTGCCCGGCTCATTTCCATCGGGCGCGTCATTACCTCCCGAGGGCAGGGCGGGAATTGTTACAGAAAGTGAAACTTCGGTGCGAATCGCGTCGCTCACGGATGTTCCGTCAAAGTTTCCGAAATACCAGCGCACCGCGTCTCCTTCTTTCAATTGGTACGAACTCGCGCCAACGCTCGGCATAGCTCCGTTCACTGCATAAAGCCACCCGGCGGAACCGGATGCTTTTTCGCCGGCAATTTCATCAACATAATCGCCGAGCGTGGAAGTTTGAATGTGATATGTGAGCGCGCAAACTTGCGCGGCTACTTTGAGCGCGTCAAGCGCCGTCTTTCCGATTGCGTCCGTATCGCAAAGAAGCCCGCTCTTCCCTTCCACTTGCACGCTAACAGAAACTCCGCTTTGCGTCTCTGGCACGAGAACCCGTACCGGAAGCGTTTTTCCTGAAAGCGCGATGAGAGCGTAAGAGGTGGTAACTGGCGTAAAGCTGTCTTCCTGCCCGCCAGATTGATAAAGATAAAAACCCCCTTCTTGTTTCAGCCCTTCAAGGTGCGTGATGGGATTCGCGTCGTCTTTCTGCCAGTTTGTCGGTTCTTCGCCGGCGATTCGCGCCGCCATAATCACCCACGCATCGGAAGAAGCATCCGATGCCGTGCCCCACGAGCTTTTGGGGTCATAGGGAAATCCGCCGTCGTCATTTTGGGCCGATTTCAAATATTCAATTGCTTTGGAAATTACCGCTTCAGTTGCAGAAACATCAACGGAGCGGAGTGCCATTATTGCGGCCGCCGTTGTGTTAGTATCGCTCTCGCCTCCGACCGCAAAAGAAAACCCGCCATCCGCGTTTTGTTTTGAGAGAATAAAGTTCTTGATGCCTGTAATAATCTCATCGTCCGCTTTTTCTCCGCTCGCGATGAGCGCGAGTAGGCCGAAGATGTCGTCATTTAGAATGCCTTTTTCCCCGAGTTGCGTCCCGTCATAAAAACTCTTCAATTTAGAAATCAAATCACTGCTCCCAAAGATTCGCGGGTTTTTTCCGGCCGCGGTAAGAGCGAGAATCGGCGCTTCAAGCTCAATTGCTTTTTCCGCCGAAGTTTCTTTCAGAGAATCAAGGCTCGGGTTTTCTCCTACAGCCGCGAGCGCCATGATGCTCCATGGAGAGAGCGGTTTGCTTTTTAGATACGCGACTCCAGGACTGTCCTCGCCGAAAAGGCGCGACGCCGGGATAATGACAGCCGCAAAAAGGAGAGCAAGGATGACAAAAGAAGTGATTCTTTTATGGAGGTGAGAAAGCATATGTTTGCGCTTAACTATAGAGAGAGGCCTTCACGCGCTCGCTTTTCGCGAACACGAAAAAACCCTTGCACAAAGCAAGGGGGTCTCCTGACGAGTGGAGTCCGTTCCTTGCTTCGAAGAACGATGGACCTACGATTCGCGGTTTGGTACTCGGACTTTCCGCCGGAGGCGGATTACCGTAGCGGCACTGTCGAGGATTCACACCTCGTTCCCCAATGCCCGCGAATATCTGCGATTGTAAAAGCCGGAAGCTCTGCCGCCCGCGGAAAGTGTCGAAAACCGCGGGCGGCGGAAGTATTCCGTCTAGTTTCGGAGTATCGAAACTAATTAACTTTACTTTACTCCTGCGCTTTTTAAAAAACAACTGTGGACAGCAAAACGGCGCACGAAAGATACAAGCGGTCAACCAGAACGCGGTGAACAGTCTTTCAAAATGCGGGCCACACCGAGAGCGGTGCCGTCAAAAATAGCGTGCTCGCGAATCGGAAGCAAGGTGACGCGCTTCAACGCTATCCGAAGATGCGGGGCTTGGGTAACCCCGCCGTCGATTATAAGTTCCTTCGGACGAATCGGGAGCTCTCCGACAAATCGCGCCACCCGTGCCGCAAACTTGTCTAAAAGCTCTTTCATCTCCGATTCATGGCCAATGAGCGGAGTGACGCGCGCGGCGCATGATTCTATCTTTGCTTCAAGCGCGAAGAGCGACCGTCCACTTTTCCCCGCCACAAGCGTTGTGAGGAACGTAGATGGAGGACGCGGTTGGAATCGGTCTTTAATTATCTGCATGATAAAAATACCCGTGCCGAAAGTAATTTTTGTCGTACCAACCTCAACTCCCGCCGCAAAAAGACTCGCCTGTTGGTCGCCTGCTATCGCGCGAATCGGAATACCTGTTCCGAAGAGTTTCGGTGAAAGATTTCCAAAATTGGAAGCGGACGGCTTTACTTCCGGAAGCATGACGCGGGGGACTTCAAACAAGGAGAGTAATTCATCATCCCACTCCTTCGTATTGATATTGAAAAGAAGCGTGCGCGAGGCGTTCGTATAGTCGGTAACGTGCGGATGCCCCTCCGCAAGATTCCACAAAAGCCACGAATCAACCGTGCCGAAGCAGAGTTCTCCTCTCTCCGCTCGCGCGCGAGCGTCGGAAACATGGTCAAGAATCCACTGTATCTTTGAGGCGGAGAAATACGAGTCAACAGGAAGACCTGTCTTTTCATGAACCAAGGAGCCATGTGCCGCACTCCGCGCTCCGCATGCTTCCTTCGTCCTCGCATCCTCCCAGACAATTGCCGGATAGATTGGGTCGCCCGTTTTCTTGTCCCACAAAATGGTAGTCTCGCGCTGGTTTGCAATTCCAATGGCGAGAATTGCCTTCTCGCCCATTTTGCTCGCAGGTATCGCGGTTGCTACGGCTTGTTTCGCGGCCGTGAGAGTCGCTTCGCATATTTCTCTCGGTTCTTGCTCCACCCACCCCTCTTTGGGAAACGACTTTCCAAGCGGTTTGTACGCGCGCGAAAGCACGCGTTCGTTTTCATCAAACACAAATGCCTTTACGCCTGTCGTACCGACATCAAGCGCGAGCCATGCATTGTGGAAATCGTTCTTTTGCATTAGCGCCTCGTAAGATAACATCTTCCAGTGTTTCAAGAAGCGGAAACACGGCTCGCGGTTTCTTCAAAAGTCTGGAAAGCGCGGGAAGCGACGCGTTCCCCTCGCTTTTGATATTGCACACGCCGGTCATGACAAGTTTCTCTCCGAAATGATTGTTCCGCGAGTATGGACTGAATCCAGTTGCCACCAAATCTCCTACGCCGGAGAGTCCGTATGCGGTTTCGCGTTTTCCGCCGAAGAGTTCGACGATATCGGCCATTTCAGAAAGCGCGTTGGTAACATACCAGCCTTTTTGGTTGTTCCCCCACGAAAGTCCTTGCGCGATGCCAAGTCCGAGCGCGTAGATATTTTTGAGTACGCCGGAAAGCGCGACGCCGCGCACGTCCGTGCTTGATTTAAGCGACAAGAGAGTGTCCGCGAACAATTCTTTCACCAGTTTTTCTACTCCGCTTTGCTCTGTTGCCAAACACCCTACGCCGGGAAGATCGGCCATGAATTCCGCGGCAAGCATCGGTCCCCCAAGAATAGCCATTTTGTGCGTGGGACAAAGTTCCTTAAGAAGCGCGTCCATGGTTTTTTTGCTTACTCCTTCAATTCCTTTCGCGAGTGACACGAGAATTGCGTCTCGTTTGAGATGCAGCTTCATCTCGAAAACCGCCTCGCGCATTGCCCAAGAAGGTACGCACAAAAACACGACGTCCGCCGACGCAACCGCTTCGGGAAGTAAAAGCGCGGAGCGCGTAATTTTCGCAGGGTCTTTATCATACATAAAAATCGCCACCTGTTCTTTTGGCTTCAGAATATGCGCGAGCGCCTGCCCAATGGCTCCGGCGCCGATGATTGCAATATGTGTCATAAAATACGAGATGTTACGCCGCGAGCCAGCCACCGTCAACAAATAACGTCGCGCCGGTAACATAACTTGCTTCCTCGGAGGCAAGAAACACGACGGCCGCGGAAATTTCTTCCGGCCTGCCCATTCTCTTGAGCGGAATGCGCGCAATCATGGCGTCAAAAGCTGCCTTGGGAATTTGTGCGGCTCCAACCATCGGCGTATCAATGGCGCCCGGTCCAACCACATTTACCGTAATCCCAAGCGGCGCCCACTCAATCGCAAGCGTCTCGCTCATGCCGATAACACCGCCTTTTGATGCCGTGTAATGCGCGCCACCGGCTATGCCGACACCCGTCTGGCCGGAAGCGACGGAGGCAATGTTGATAATTCGTCCCCATTTGTTTTTCGCCATTTCCCGCGCGGCCCGTTGAGCGCACAAAAATTGTCCCTTGAGATTGACGGAAAGCATTCTCTCAAAGTCTTCCTCCGAGAGCTCAAGCGCGGGTTTTGAGAAATAAATGCCGGCGTTATTGACCAAAATATCCAATCTGCCGAATGTCTTGATTGTCTCGCTGAAAACACTGTCTACCTCCCGCCCTTCCGAAACATCCAAGCGAAGCGCCACAGCTTCCCCGCCGCTTTTTTTGATTTCTTCGACTACCGCTTCACACTCCTTTTTGTCCACGTCCGTCACCGCCACCTTTGCGCCCTGCCTTGCGAGTGCGAGTGCGTGGGCTTTTCCCATTCCGCGCCGCGCCCCCGTGACGAGCGCTACTTTCCCCGTAAGTTCAAACATACTCATATGGATTAGCTACTAACCGACACTTTTTTCACCGCATCACCGAAACCATTCACGAATCGTTTTTGGCCAGCCTACAAGCAGGAGCAGAGCGAGCGGAGCCCCCCAATTCGCCCATCGCTCAACAAAATCCCAGACAGGCATCCCGACGAGCGGACGGATGAGTGCGGTCCAAAAACCCCAAAATACCATCCAGAGAAGCACTATCCGAACGGGGCGGAACAGAATAATGAGCGCGAACAAAATGTCCATTAGACCGACGAGGAATAAAAGCTGCGTCGCGAGAGAGGCGTCGGTGATGCCGAAATTCGCGAACCATCCTATCCAGTCTTTCTTCCCCTGCATGGCGAAGACGCCATGACCAATAAACTCACCTGCTACCGCAATGCGAAGCACCCACTCCGCTTTTTTGAGAGATTGCATATTATAATCACCTACTAATAATAGAGACACTTTTGCTCATATGATAACACGCCAAGTGAAGGGATTCATCCACCTTTGTTCGTCGCCTTATATCCCGCACCCGCTCTGTTTCTGCGCTGGAGCCGCGCCTCCACTCTCCACGCCGCATCCGCTTCCGCCGCTTTGTCCACGTGGCGCGACAACCTGTGATGCGACTTTCGCGTATCCTTGCGCGCTGGAGTATTTTGCTCCAAGCATTTCCCGCGGCTCTACATTTTGCCATTCAACGCCTTTGTTTTTCATGTACGCCGCTATCGTAAGATAGGTATCAGGAAACCAGTACGAGTTCACGGCAAGAGCGGCCTTCCACATCTCCTCTTCGCCGACCCCTTGCGAGGCCATGAGCTCAAGAAGCCCGAGCATCGCCATTCCATGATTGCAATCAGGGAAATGCGTTGAGTTTCCACAACACGGGCGGTATATTCCCCTTGACACTTTTTCAACAAGTTCCTGCTGACTTGGTGTCAGATTGAAAAATTTGTGCCTGCTGAAGTGTTCCATCGGATTTCCTTTGGCAATAGTCCAACCAGCGGTTGAGGCGAAGTTCTCCGCTCCGCCATAGCGCGAGTCTTTCATCTCGCCGGAATCCAGAATGGGGTTTTTGCTTGCGAGGCCGAGCGCCCAAAATAGATTCAATAGATATCCTGAATTTTCCTCCGTCATTTTCAGCCTGCCACGGCTTTGTTCGAGAAGCAGAGCGCGATATTCTTCTGTAAACTCACCTCTTTCCACATAAAGAGCTTCAAGCTTCTCCGCGTCTATCGCCCCAACGCTTGCAAGTCGCGAGCCAAGATTCCCCCATGTAACCGGTAATATGACTCCACCGGATGGAAGCACTGCTTCTTCAAGGACAGACGATGTACTTTTTTCGGTGTGTTCCGGTCTGTTTTTTTCCGGTTCGATTCTGGTTTTTGACTCCGCTTTATAGATCCATGCGCTTGCAAGAATAATAGATGAGATGAAGATGCTTCCAGGCAGAAGATTTTTCACTTCGTTTGATTTTTCTTCCATAGGTATTGAAGACACAAAGTTAAGAAAACGTACCAAAACACAAACTATCCAATATCCAAACAAAACCTCAAACTTCTCAAAACACAAACTCGTTTCCCTGTTTGGTTTTTTGTGTACTGTGCTTTGAAATGTTTGTTTCTTTGTTTGGATTTTTGGGTATTGTGTTTTGTGTTTTCCTGTTATTGTGCTTTGTCTAGTTTGTAACTAATGTACACCCGCTCATTTTTGACAACTTCGAAATCCCTTGTTCGCCCTCAAATCGCCTGCCGTCGTTTGTTATCCATGTCGGGTAACCGTCTATCTTCGCGGCGACGCATCGATTCGGCTCCTTCGTGCATTCAATGTATGTCACGTACCGGAACGAATCGCCGAATGCGGCCTTTTCATTCTGGCAGTGCGGACACCAGTACGCACCGTACATTGTCCAGCCCTTATCGGTAAGACATCGAGCAAAACTACCTAGTGTCTCCGCTTTTTCTTCGTTTCCCGACGGGCGAAAAATGAAAATAGAAACTACAAAAATCAAAATGGTAAGAATGATGACGGGGATAATTTTTGATTTTGATATGTAATTTTGCATTTTGCTTTTTTATTTTTTCATTTCTCATCACAGCAATCCGCTAATTTCTCAACTAGCGTTTCAAGCGACCATCCCTTCTCCACTGCGTTTTGTGCTGCACCATGAAGCGCATGCGCCGATACGAGCTTTGTTTTGAGCGACCAGAAAATTGTGTACAGACGGTACGCGTCAGTGAAGAACTGTTTTGCCTTTCCCTTATCGCCCTCCGCGTTGTAGCGATTGCCAACCTCAATGAGCCGCATCGCGCTAGAGAGGAGGTGCTTCGTGGCGCACCATGTTTCGCCTTCGTGCTTCTCTACAAGTCCTTCCATCAGTCGTTTGCGCATTTCGCGGACTTCGCCAGATAGGTCGTAGTACGAGCCGTCTTTGGTCTTTGCCCCAGTGAAGAAGAAATGCTCTTCAAGGGAAATGAGATTCATGACCGCGATGGAGAGGTCTTCGGCGGCAGAGAGGTCAACGCCGCCGGATGTTTTGATCTTTTCTACTTTTTTCAAGAATTCATTGATTTTCTTCTCGTCAATATCCATTGTGATTTATTCGCATGAGCGACATTCGCAGTGTCGCTATGCCGCGCCGCATCCACGCGGCGCGGCATATCATACAAAGAATAAAATGATAATCCCGAGCGCGACCATTGCGAGGCCGAGCCATACTTTCATTTTTTTCGTCTCGTCTTTACGCCACGCATTTACTTTCTCAAGAAGTTCCTTGTGCGAGGCAACGAGCAGAATAACGACAAGCGGAAGTATGAACAGGAGATTGTAGAAGATAAGATAGCCGAATCCGGAAAGGTAGGTTTGACTATCGTGCAGGAGTCCAAGAACCATTAAGTATGGTCCTCCTGTGCAGGGAAATTCGCAGAGTGCGACAAGAACTCCGACGAGAAAGACCGCCGATAACGAAACACGCTCCAAGAGTTTGCCCATTTTTGCGTGTACGCTTGCGGGGATTCCGGGAAGCCAGTTAATCTGCGGGAAGAAGTAACTCAAAAGCTGGAGAGCGCCAAACGCGATGACAATGACCGCTCCGAGCCGTCCCATGAAATGCGGCACGCCGAAGATGTGGAGCGCTTGTAAGAGACCGAGACCGATAAGCAGATACGCAAGGAATAATCCCCCGATGTAACTCGCCCCGAGTTTAAGCACCTCGTTTCGCGGCTTCCCCAAACTGAAGAGAAATGCAATCGTAATGAGAAGCACCGAGAACGCGCACGGGTTCACGCTATCAAGGAGAGCCGAAACTATAACGAGCGGCAAGAGCCAGACGCCGCCTCCGCTCGCGCTCCAGACAAGCGAGGCGCCCCACGATGAATACTTTAGGAGGAACAACCCTCCCACCAACACGATAACAACACCGAGCAGAATGGATAATTTTTTAGACATAGTTTTCATTGCTAACCGCGAAACGCTACACGCTTAACGCTTCTCGCTAGGGCGTTACGAGCGCTTTAATGGTAATCACTTGCGTACCGCCGCTTCCGTCTTCAACAAACACGGCGCGCTCTATTTTCCCGACGCCAGCAGGACCGTGCGCCCCAGGGTCAAAGACGACTTCAATGCCGCGATTTTCTTGCGGCGGCACAACCTCGTTAATGTCCGGCGCGAATCCGCCGTGACCCGGCATCCCGAACGGTCCTCTTTTACTGTTATCTTGCCCGACAAGGAATGCCTCGGTGCACATGCAGGAGGTGCTGATTCGTTTGATGGTCTGCGGCGCGGCGCCTCCATTAGCAACGGAGAACATCCGGCTCACTTTGCCGTTTTTCATTGAGATGGTGCCGAAATCAAAGAAGGTTTCCGACGCGGTAAATGCGCTTGAAACTGCGGCCCCATTTTGAGTTGTTGAAGATGTTTTCTTTGAGGTTGCGCTTCCAGCAAAGAAGAGGAGCGCTATGAAACCGATAACTATGACGCCTGCTATAAGTCCTTTTTTCATGAAGAAAATGAATTAGATAAGCAAAAACACTCTTGAGTAAGAGTACCTGCCGTCAGGCAGGCGCAAGCGGCACAAATGGCGCGTTTCGACGACGCGCGCAGTTTGCCGCTTAAAGAGAGGTGGGGCTGTGTTCGAAACGTACTAAAGCGAGTTTAAGTTTTTGCAAGGCGAGATACCGCGAAATAGTGCCGTCAATTCTACGAATAAGCGCGTTGCCACCCCCATGAATCATCGCATGCAAAGAAAAGCCGAACCCGGCGCATATAAACGCAAAGGCCATAAGCACGGCCATGGCAGAAAGCAAAGTCGTCGAAAATACCTTGTACGCGTTAGTGTGGAAGAGGGCCGACGCAACGGTATTCTCCGACGGCGGACAAGCGCCGTTTTGCGCGAGCGAGGCGAGGCACTTATTCGGCGTATGCGACATATCGGACGATTCAAGCATGCCCAAAAATCCAAAAAGGGAAAGGGCGATAAAACCTGCGAGGATGACGAGGGAAAGTGTTTTCATTGTTTTGATACTAGCATACTTCAGATTTCTTGTCTTCTAAGCAATACGGCGTTCCCCGCGACGATGACCGTCGAAACTGACATAAGGATGGCCGCGACGGCCGGTTCAAGAAAGATACCCCATGAGGCGAGGACGCCGGCGGCAAGCGGAATCGCGATAATGTTGTACCCCGCCGCCCACCAGAGATTCTGTATCATCTTGCGATATGTGAGCCGAGAAAGTCGGATAATTTTTACGATATCTCGCGGGTCGCTTTTCACGAGAATGATGCCCGCCGACTCTATGGCGACATTCGTGCCCGCGCCGATGGCAATTCCTAGGTCTGCTTGCGTGAGCGCGGGCGCGTCATTGACGCCGTCGCCGACCATCGCTACTTTTTTGCCTTTTTGTTGGAGAAGCTTCACTTTTGCTGATTTTTCTTCTGGAAGCACCCGCGCGAAATACTCATCAAGCTTGAGTTCCCGCGCCACCCACTTCCCCACTTCTTCAGAATCTCCGGTAATCATTGCAATCCGTACTCCCATCTCTTTAAGAGAGTGAATCGCCTCCTTTGATTCCGGTCGTATGATATCGGCAAGTGCTAGCGCGCCAGAAAGAACCCTGCCGGAGAGTACAAAGATAATTGTCTTGCCTTCTTTCGCAAGCGCCGTGGCTTTTTCTCTTGCCGACACCGGAACCGCTAGCCCCTCGTCTTTCAAAAGTTCGTAGCTACCGACCTTGACCATCATGCCATCCATAAGCGCTTTCGCTCCCTTGCCGGGGATTCGCTCAAACTTGCTTGCCGCTACCGGCCGAAGCCCCTGCTGTTTCGCTTCTCGGACAATCGCGTGCGCAATCGGATGTTCGGAATAGTATTCCACCGAAGCCGCGCGTGAAATTATCTCTTCAACCGTTCCTTCAACCGGCAAAACATCGGTAATGCCGTATTCACCTTTCGTCAGCGTGCCGGTCTTGTCGAAGAGAACGATGTCAATGTGGCGAGCTGTTTCAAGCGCGAGCCGCTGTTTTACCAAAACGCCATTCTGCGCGCCTTTTGTGGTCGAAATGGACGCGACAAGCGGAATCGCGAGTCCAAGCGCATGTGGACATGCGACGACGAGTACCGCGACAAGACGCGACATCGCAAAAACAATGCCCGCGCCGAGAAAGAGCCATGTGCCAAGCGTAAGCGCACCTGCAACAACGGCGATAACCGTAAGGAGGAGCGCCGCGCGGTCCGCGAGCATTTGCAGACGAGACTTCGACGCTTGCGCCTCGGCAACGAGGCGTTTAATTCCTGAGAGGAAAGTTTCCTCCCCAATTTTCAGCACCACAACTATAAGCGCCCCGTCGCCGTTAATGGCTCCGGCAATAACCTCATCATTTTCTTTTTTGTGTACCGGCTTTGATTCTCCCGTTAGGAGCGATTCGTTAAGGTCAGAATGTCCCGAGATGATTTTTCCGTCCGCGGGAATCTTCGCCCCCGGTTTTACCAAAACCCAGTCTCCGACTTTCAATTCTTCTATTGGAACTTTTTTCGTTTCTTCTTTTTCGATATTCGATATTTGAGATTCGGTATTGCGAATTATCACTTCTGCCGTATCAGGAAGCAATTTTGATAATTCGCGTAGAGCGCCTTGAGCGCCGCTGACCGCGCGCATCTCAATCCAGTGCCCGAGGAGCATGATGGTAACGAGAGAGGAGAGTTCCCAGAAGAGGGTTTCTTCGCCTCCGCGAGTAACTACAAACACGCTGTATGCATAGGCGGCAGAAATCGCAAGCGCGATAAGCGTCATCATACCGGGAAGCCGTGCCCGGAGCTCGCGGTAGGCACCTATGAGAAACACCCATCCGCCGTAGAAAAAGACGATTGAACCGAGAATCGGCGCAAGCCACTCCACTGTGGTAAAGGGCGGGAGTGCAATTCCCATCTTCTCCGCTACTTCTGAATACAGCACTATCGGAATAGTCAGTACGAGCGACACCCAAAACTTCCGCTTGAAAATATTGACGTTGTGTCCTTTGTGCTTATCAAAATGACTCGCATGTTCTTCATGCGAATTTTTAACTTTCCCGCCTGCGCCGATGCTTAGGCGGGCAGGTAACTTTTCACTTTTAGCCGGCAATAACGTCATTCCGCATTCGGGGCATAGTCCGGGCCGGTTGCTTACGACCTCCGGATGCATAGGACATGAATACACCACACTCCTTTCCTCACTTCCCCCCTCTTGAGAGGGGGGAATAAGGGGGATGGCGTTTGCCTGCGGCTTTATATCATGGCAACAATCGTGTTTATGCGTCATAACGGTATGATACCCCTAGGGGGTATAGAGTGTCAAATGCCTGCATGCGAGCCAGCCATCATTGCCTGTCATCGTCAAAAAATTCATAATACGCGAGCGCCGCGACAGCACCGAGAAGAATCCAGAAAAAGAACTCTTCAAATGGAAACCGCATCCCAAAAACGCTAATCATACCGATAAACTGGTTCTCTGCGGGAAACTCCCACTGGCGAAGCGCGAGCGCCGTTACTTCATAGATGAGCGAGAGAAAGAAAAAATACGCGCCGGCCTTGAGGATTCGCCCGAGAAGCGCGGGCAGGCGAAAAACCAAAAAAATAACCGGGGCGGCAATCATGAGAACGCCGAACTTGAGATAAAAATAATCAATCGCAAGCAGAGAATGATTTACCGCAAGCACGGCGAGAAATACACCGAGCGGCGCGGCGAGCGCGATAAATAGCCACTTGAGGCGAGGGTGTCTTCGGTCGCCTGCCCTATGCGGCGATTCCAAAAACGCTTCATAGAACATAACTACGAGATAAACATACAGGAACAGCCAGATGTACTGCTCAATCGTAACATACCCAAAGAGTCGAAAACTGCCGAAAACCGACGAAGGCAGCCGCCAGCCGCGCGTATGCTCCATGATGTAGTCCACAATCGTGGCGACAGGGACGGTAACGAGCAGAGAAAAAAGAGCGGCCTTCGCAATATGCTTTTTACACCGGTATGAAAGATAAAGAGCGGGAACGCCGAAAAAAAGCGCGGTGGAGAGCAGAACGCCCGCGTTAAAAAGAAACGAGAGAAACGATGCGGCAATCGGCCAGAGCAAAACACCGATGAGAGCCGCTTTTTTGTGCGTCTTCACCCGTTCGGCGTGAAATTGCGGCACTGTGGATGTCATAAAAAGTAAAGTTTAAGAGCGACACCGCAGGGGCGCCTGCCTGCCGCGTCGTCCGTGGCGCAGGTAGGTCAGACCCGTGCATGGCCGCACCGAATAACCCTGCGCAGGGTGTTCCCATTCGTAGGTATTCGCAGATTCGTATCATGGGCGGATTGGTATCTATGAAATGGCAATGCGACACTTTCCCCCGCTCCTCTTTACTTGAGTAAAGAGGAGCAAATAAGATGTTTGAGATAACTACGCTTTGACTGAACGGTTGTAGAGCGTTGCCGCAAGATACACGGCGACATACCCGAAGATGACGAGCGGGATAAGGCCAAGAAGGAATCCGCCGAGTGTTACACTCATTTCTCCGAGCGCGTCTGCGACGGACGGAAGGTGCATAGCACCCGCAAGAATCGTCATACTAAACTGTGGAGCGATAGCGACAAAGAGCGTGCAAACGACATAGAGAATACCTGTCGTTACCGCCGCCGCATTCGCTAACTTAATAGCATTTAATTGCATGATATTTTTTACTTATCTGATAATGCTCGACCTTTACTCGTATCGCAATTCCCTTCTAAATGAATTGGCGGCGGATTACTTCGCACCGTCAATGATTTGCAACACAATGCGGTCAATTTCTTTCGTTCGTTCGCCTAACACGGCGTTCGGAAAGAACTGCGGCAGAACAATCGGCCGCATACCAGAAATGAAAATCTCTCCGTCTTTGACATACACGTTTATCTTGCACGGCATGCAGAGCCCGATTTTCACGTCAATATCCAGAAACTCATTCGCAAACTTTGCATTGCAAAACTCAATTATCTTGAACGGCTCTCTCGTAATGCCTTTCTCACCAAGCGTCTTTTGCACATCGTGGACATAGAGAACGCGCATGCCGGCTTTCCTGATTTGCTCTTGCACGCTCTCTACCGCCGCGTCAAATGTCTTTGTCGTTGTTATCGTGTAGTCAAATTCCATAATTGTTTACCCCGCGCCTTGAATACCCTGCAGTCAAAGCGCTGGGTTTAATTATTTTCCTGTATTTTAATATAACTCCAGGGATTTTGTTTGAACAACTGCATACAATAAGTTGAACAGAATAAATAGGTAACGCCATCATGAGTAAGGGTAATGCCTTCGGTCGGCTGCATACCGCATACCGGGTCTTTGGATGGCGTGCCGGAAAAGTCCTTTTTCCGTTTGGTGAAAAATGAATTGAACATAGCGGTTATCCTTGATGAGTAATTGTTTTCGTGAACGCGGGGATAAAAGCGGGCGTGTGCCGCGCGTATTCATTCCAACTTTCCCCAAATTCTTCCTTCGCTTCTTTTTCTTCATGCCGCGCAAGCCGAACATACACAATCACCAATACCGGAAACATAATAAGTGTAAGAAGTGTCGGCCATTGGAGCAGGAATCCGAGCATGATGAGAACAAAACTGGCATATTGCGGATGGCGGATGCGCCTATAAGGACCAACTGTTGCGAGCGTCTGTTCACGCCGGGCTTTGTACAAAACTTTCCACGCGTCGGCGAGCAAAATAAATCCATACCCTATGAGAATGTAACTCATAATATGGAATGGCCCGAAGTGCGGGTCGCCGCCCCAACCAAACAGGTCTTCTAACAGATGGCCGGAATTGTGAGCGAGAAGGTCAATACCGGGAATCTTTTCAGCAAGCCAGCCGGAGAGCAGGTAAATAGTTAATGGGAACCCATACATTTCAGCGAAGAGCGCGACCACGAAGGCTGAAAATGCGCCGAGTGAACTCCATTCTCGCTTCGTTTTCGGCTTGGTGAAACTCCAAACAATCCCGATGACAAACAGAGAGGCGACAATGGCGAGCGGCCAGAGGCCGTATGATGAGCTTGTGTCAGACATGGTAGTTGAGAGCCGTTTTTTTAATGACAACAGCCGCCGCGCGTATCTTTTTCTTTTGCTGGAGGCATGTTGGCCATATCCGTTTTCTCCTCCATATCGTGAGCATGACCGCCGCCGCGGCCTTTGAACATCATCGCGATGTGCGAGCCAACACAGAGAGCAACGAAACCTAACAGAAGCCAATTGCCGCCCCAGCCCGTTTTACTTCCAACGAGAAGCAGGAGGAGCGGGAGCGCGATACACCCCGCAAGCATCCACCACATATGTTTTGAATCGTGTTTGTGCATAAGTTTTCGTTCGTTGGTAAGCGCGTGTCCTCTCGTGCGTGTGCTCCACTTTACTTTGGTAAAGTGGAGCACACGTGAGAAACGTAATCACGGGTGCGTGATTTCTTTCTTCATCGCCTCGAACTGCTCTTTCGAGAGTTCGCCTTTCGCGTAGCGCTCCTTCAGAATATCAAGCGCGGTTTTTCCGCCGCCCGTTCTACTGCCGTTTCCGTGTCCGCTTCGGTTGCCGCCGGAGAGCTCTCGCACAATCCACACGACGAAGAAAATGACCGCGACCCACACGATAATCATAAAGAACCCGCCGAAAAACGTGTGGCCCCAAAGCCAATCTCCGCCGTAGCTATATCCATACATCATAAAGTTGAAATGTAATTAGTGATAAAGACTCGACCCCCTTTTTCAAAACCGTCTAAAGCACAAACTCATTTCCCTGTTTGGCTTTTTGTGCTTTGTGTTTTGTGTTTTGTGTTTTGTGTTTTGTGAAGTTTGTTTGGTCTTTTGGGTACTGTGTTTTGTGTTTTTCACAATAGTGCTTTGTATTTTCACTTCTTCCTCTGTGCCAGCTTGTAAATCTTCAGAATCTCCGCGATGGCTTTCGTCTCCTGCCCTTTTTTCATTTGGTCCACCACATGCTTTGAGAGATGCTTCTCCAAAAGCGCGTTCTCAACGCCCGAAAGCGCGTTCTTGACCGCTTCGGTCTGCGTGATGACATCTACGCAATATCGCTCTTCCTCTACCATTTTCTTGATACCGCGAAGCTGACCCTCGATTATAGAGAGCCGCCGCAAGAGCTTTCGTTCCACAACGCCTTTCATGCAGGCAGTATACCCCCAGGGGGTATTCCTCGTCAAGCGCTTGGACTCTTCTCAACCACTTTTCTCTCTATGCCAAGATATGTGTCAATAACTTCAACCATTCGAGCATAACCATCTTCGGTAAGATTGTGCACAAAGTTATCATGTCTCTGCTTTTTTATATTCCAGCCCGGGTCAACAACTTTATATTTTCTTTTAAATTGCCCCAAAGGAATCAGTTCTTCATCTTCATGAGCCGCTTCAGTGAACGATTTAAAGGCCTCAATAATGTTTCCTTTATTGCTAATAATCCAATTCTCAACACCAACGCCGCCAAGGCCCCCATGCTCAAACTTCTTGTAGGCCTCCGCCGCTTTAAGAACTTTCTTAGCGAGCACGATATTGGCGCGCAACTCTTCAAGCATTTCTTCCCCCTTGTGTTCATTCACCCACTCAAACCGCTCTTCTAGCGCCTCTTGAGTATCAAACGCAATGCGTTCTGAACGGCTTGCCAGTCCGATATCAATATTCACCGGCGCAGGGAGCGACACCCCGCCTATTTCGGTAACCCCCACCGCGCGCAGTTGGTAATACCCGCCTGATTCCATATGCGAATTGTCGCCGGTCATTTTCATGACGCCTCTGAGCTTACGGGCAATTTCTTCTGCTTTAGGAAAATCTTTGGCGTCCAGCTTGAGCGCCAAATCAAAATCGTAATCGCCGGGCAAATTTGTTCTTCTGCCAATTGAACCTGTTTCAACAAGGTCGGCGCCTAAAATCCCGCGGTCATACGGCGAGCGGAGTTTTATTCCTTCTGTTTTTAGGGTATTTTTTACATTTCTGCGTATCATTTCCAGTAAATCGGTTAGTGTTTGGCCTTCAGCGATACGCTCGGTTTTAAGCGCCTCTACTGCCGCCCGCAATGGATACGTTTCTTCTAATCTCGCTACATCAAGCGTTTCGCCGTCAAAACGATCAAGCCCTCGGAAATAGCCGCGATACTCGTCGTATAATTCCGGAGTATATATCAACTCACCGCGCGTATTAACAATTGGAATATAAAAACCATTTTGAGCAATCTCAAAAAAAATTGACTCGAGTTCGGCTTTTTCGCTAGCATCAAGCAAATTATCTTGCGCAATCATAAAATCAATCTCGGTTGTCGGAAACCCAGTCCGTATGCCAAAGTGCCGTCCGCCGCCAGTTTCAAAAAGTTCAAGTTTCTTTTTATCAACTCCCTCCGTGTTTTTCTCGCCTGTTTCTCCCGTAACCACGAATTGTCCTCTGTTTTTTACCGCAAATAGTAGAGAACCGTAGCCGGTCGCAAGAGATTGTCTTACGGCGGATTCGAAAGTTCCCGCCGCGTCTTCTTTTGTTACTCGGCTCACATCGGTATCAAGCGGAGTCGCGTCCCGGCTTGACCACGCGCCCAAGTATTCTTTTGCCACGGAGCCGTTTTGTAAGATATTTTCAATGTATGTTGCATTAACTCCCTTCAGCAAATCCCCCTCTTGGAGGGTTAACAATCCCGCTCGCGCGGCTTTCGCGCGCTCAAGTCCCCGTTCGTGAGCGCCAATTTTAGCGGCACGCATGTCGGCAAGCAATTCAGCAAATGATTGATACCCGGCAGGTCTTGCATACATCTCCGCAATGCGGTCCGTAAGACGCTGCCCTTCCTTCACTTTCAGATTTTGTCGCAATGCCACGAGCTTTTCTTCAAGATTAGATGTTGTGATTTCTCCAGTTCCACTCTTCTTGCCGAGCATAGAATTAAGAAACAGAGTGTCAAGTTTCCCCAGAGTGTAAGCGAGCTGCTCTTGTTCGTCTTGCGACAGCGCCGCTACTCCTCCCTGATCTATCTTATTGATAAGCGCTTCTCCGTCCTCAAAAACCTCAACGTAGTCCCGAAGCGTCCTATTGCCTGATCGTACATGGGTGCGTAAAAGGTCTCCGTATATGGTGAAGTAGCGCCCCCGAGAACTTAAGCGATTGAGCACTGGAGACGTTTTATCTCCCAAGCTTGCCTCAAGTCTCTTGGATGGATACAGAGTTTCAAAAACCTTAAATACCTTGCCGACGGGCGGCAGGTTGTTTTTTATGAAAATATCCTCAATTTTCTTGTACGCCGCTAACGGGTTCGGCGTATGGAGCACTTCTCCTATAAGCTCGCGCTCAAGACGTTTAATTTCCTGCGAGGGAGAATTCTTGATTTCCTGGATAATTCTTACAAATTCAACTCTTTTCTCGGGAGCTATTTCAGCAATGCGGTCAATGTTTTCCATAATCACAAATTGCATGGGGCGATCACTATGATACAGTCGCATAAGTTCCGCGATGTTTTCCTGTCCAAAAAGACGGAGCTGGTGGGTGTCAACGATTTGGTCCAAACCAAAACCGAATTCGTTTTTTAGAGTTTCTCGCGCCGTATTGATAACCGGCTCATGCTCTCTCAACTCGGCATAGTTTTTAATGAGCTGAAAATTAAGTGATTGGCCAGCCGAGTATTTGTTTTGAAGCGCCGCAAACATTTCAAAGTCTGTTTCCGTATAGTTCTGCGTAATCGCAAAAAAGAGCGCTTCCGCGTATTCTGTGCGAAATCGAAAGTCGGGAATGACACCGCGAGCAAGATTCAACTTTTCGCGTATTTGTTCAGGTGAATATATGAGGAAACCCTTCAGATATTCGTAGTCGCTTAATTCAAACGGGTAGTAAAACTCGCGGAGCGCCTTGATAACATTTGCGAAATCATCCCCTCGCTCCATAAACTTTTTTAGTATGGGAATATTATGTAAGCGAAAATTTGACAATCCGGTTTTTATTTGAAACTGCTTTAAAAAGCCCGGAAATGCTTCATCCAGTTCAGCTTTCAATAATTCAGGATATTCGTTTACGGTAAGGTGAAGCCCCGCATCTTTGAGACCGGAGACGAGACGAACTGTTTTGTCGTCAAATAGCGTATCACAAACATCTGGATTAGAAGCGAAATATTCCAATGTTGGGAGGTCATCTATACTCCTCTCACCCCACGCAGTACGGAGGTTATAGTCAAAAGAATTCTTAAGTTTTATTACAACAGACCGTATGTTTTCCGGTAGAGCCGTATACAGTTCAAGGGCTTTAATGCTGTAATCGCGGCTTGTCCTTTTAATGAACTCAAGATTAGCCGGTTCAAATATCTTCTCTTGTAGAGCCATGTTCTCTGCCAACTCTATAAAGTCTTTTGCTTGGTCCGGCTTAAATGACCAGTCAAACTCACTGTGTAATTGCCTGTAAAGCTTTTGTGCCGTCTCGGTGACCAGGCGTCGTTCCGCTCCCTCCATGGTAAGTAATGTTTTAAACCCTTCCACCTCACCCCACTGATGATTCTCGCCGGGAGCATATCCGTACATTTCCTTCGTTTTTGCGATAAGTGGGAGCGTCTCGGGGTGTTTAGAAAGTTGAAAGTAATTATCAATGTGTCCAAGGTCAAACCCGCCAAGACTTTTGGCGATTTCCGAGCAAATCGGCGACAGTACAAATGTTCGCTTTTCCTGGTCATGCGACAAATCAACTAAATCTTTAATAGTCCGGTACCGTGGCAGTAAATCGTGCATTGAATATTGTAGACCGGTCCTTTCTTTTAACTGCGTGAGAAAGGAGACAAAATCTCCATCAAGAATAAGTTTCATGTGCTCTCCATATCCTCCACTTTGCGCAACTTCTTCCAACCTTTCCTCAAAGGAATAAGACGGAAACTCAACTCCGAGTTGATGCGCCAATGTAAAAATGACGAGAATTTCATCTCTTTTATTTTCGTGACGAAGAAGCGTCTCTCGCTCCTTTTTGCCAAGCGGACGTCCAATTAAAACTGCTACATCATGTACGAATTTGAACTGTTCAGGATGTTCAGTAAGAGAAAGCATTTCTCCGCTTTCAAGTTCTAACTGGAATGCACCCGCGGCGGCATTCGCGTCCCATGTCGCATCTTTTGAACGATAGGTCTGCGCGTCTTGTACAGCAGTGAGCTCACCAAGTTTTACCGTCTTTCCCAAGTTAATTGCTTTGTCAAGAAACCCAGTATTTTTAACCGCTTGCACAAAAGGCAAGATATTGTGCAGGTAACGGATATGACCGTCGGCATCGCTCATAATTTGCTCAATAAATTCTTCGGCCCGCGGAGTCGTTACCGTGTCCACAAGAAGTTTAATCGTCCGCGGTTCTAGCTCTGCTTCCAGCTCATATTTTCGCACGAAGGTATTAATGGCCACTCCAACACCGGAAGTCAATTTACTCATCAATTCTTTGTCATCAATAATCGTTTCAATGTCTGTTACTCCTTCATGGCCAACTCGCTTGCCTGCATCTTTTTCGCGTCCAAAGTAACGAGACCGAAGTTTGAGCCCCAAGGCGCTTAATGTAGTAAGCGCTTCGTTCATACCCGGCTTTGACACAAACTCCTGCAATTCAGTCATGCGGTGTCTGAATGTGTGGCCGTCAATGCTAAAACCGAGCCGTTTGAGGAGTTCAATGGTTGCCAGTGGGTCGTTCTCTGCGCCAAGAAGCTTTTCCAATTCCGCCGCTTCTTTTTTCTTTACCGTATATGGCACATTTCTACTGAACTTGAGCTCAACTTTTGAGCGGTCGGGATAGCTGGGATAGGCGCTTCCTACACTACAACCATCCGCTATTAATTTCTTTCTCTCTGTTTCAACTGCTTCCTTGGGAATGACGCGCCTCCCATACTCTGTTTCAGTGAAATTGAATTCTAGGTGGTCAATGAGTACAGCCACCGCTTCTGGATTTTTCACGCCCTCTCGCGCCAACGAAAAAAAGCGAAACTTTTCTTTCACGGTCCCAGTAAGGGTCTTCTTTTCTTTCCTACGAGAAGTTTCAAGTTCCTCAAGATTCGGCAGTGGTTTGGACTCGCTTTTTGGCTCTTCTTTTTTATTTGAAAGTTCTTTTGTGAGATTTCCCGCTTGAATGCCGTCAATTACTTTTCTAGCCGATGTGACCGCTTGCTTAAGCTGCAACCGGTATTGAAGCTGTGGGTCCTGGAGGAATTCTTCCGTTTCTTCTGCTTCAAATTCTTCGGCTTCGCTTTCAATCACTTCATGACTATGATCGTCCGACGGTGGTGTTTTATCCGCAAATATTTTCTGTTCTGGATTCTCATTTGGCATAGAAAATAGGAGATTGGTTAAGAAATTCGGTATCCCCGACTATACTCACATAATTATTAGCTTAATTTTTCTTCATCCTTTGGCGCCTCGTGGCGAGTTTCGGCGAAAAGTCCGCTCTGTCTCCTGACTTAGATTATATCAGAAAATGAGTATATTCTTTTAGTACCTTTTTTCTGTTAACAAGCCGTTCAGAAACGGCAGAGCGTCCGGTCAAGCGCCTAGCTCCAATTTACTTAACTCTAGCGCAGTCTTACCAATTGTGTTATTGTCTTGTCGGAAGCAACTTGAATATGCTCGCCTAAATGCGAACTTCGAAACAACAAAGGAAGGAGGTTGCCAATGCGAAAAAAAACGACTAAACGCGAAACCAAAGTTCGACATCCTTTTAGAGCGCTGTTACACGTAGCCACTCTTGCGGGAATTTCTCATCGCTCCAAAAATCCAACCAGTGGGGTTGATTCTCTCGCCAGCGCTCCAGCTTGCCTTGTGGAAACGGAGAATGTAAGCGGCGACGCAGAAAACGGTCTGCCCGCCGACAGGTTTACTGACAGTTTGGATTTTTATCTGTCTTCCATAAGACCTTTTAAGGTCCTTACGCCTGAAGAAGTAGTAGCGCTTGCTAAAAGGCGAGAAAAAGGTGATGAATCGGCCCGGCAGATTCTCATAGAAAGGAATCTGAAGCTTGTAGTTACAATCGCTTTTCATTACTACGGCATGGGAGTGCCGATTTCGGATCTGATTTCCGAAGGCAATATTGGTTTGATGCGCGCTGTGGATAGGTTTAATTGGCGTGTCGGAGCAAAGCTTGGCACATATGCGGCATGGTGGATCACTCAGCATATCTTTCGGGCCATTGCCAACCAAAGAGACCCGATTCGCGTACCGGTTTTTGTCCAAGAACAGCGTAGAAAAATCTACCGAGCCGCGGATAGACTGGCCGACACATTGGGACGCGCGCCAACCGATGAGGAAATCGGCCGTGAATCCGGTATTCCGCTTGTCTGGGTCAAACGCTTGCAAAATGGAGCGATGGGACGCTTCGTGTCGCTCCAAGCGCCTCTCTCGGAGTTTGGCGATGGCGCCACTTTTGCCGAAGTTACGGCCGACACGCAGGCGGAATCGCCGTCGCTTGAAGCCGACCACGGCATCGTGCGCGAGCGACTTTTGCTTATGCTCCAAGAAGCGAAATTGACGACTCGTGAGCGAGAGGTGCTTGACTGGCGCTTTGGTCTTAGTGGCGGTCGGGTGCGGACCCTTGAGGAGATTGGCAAGCAGTTTAAGGTTACCAGAGAATGGATTCGCCAGATTGAAGAGCGCGCAATTAATAAGCTCCGGAGCCGTAAGTGCCGGGCGCTCATTGAGGGTACGCTCGGCGGGGGCGTCAACTTGCCCGACAGTGCGTAAAGTTTAAGCGCGACACCGCAGAGCATTTACCTACGGGTCGCCCCGACCTCACCCCGCGCAGGAGCGCAGGGTATTCGCATGAGCGGCGTTCGTAGTGCCGCAATCCCACACTTTTTCTGAAAAGTGTGGGATGACACAATAAAAACACCCGACGATTCAGAAACCACGAGTTGGCACTCGTGGTTTTTTCTTAATTTTCTGTTGAGCGCCATTTTACGGTTGCGTCAAAAATACATTCGGCCTGCACATTCGCTCTGCTGAGCTCAGTATTTCGTAGTCTACGACTACAGGTCGCCTTCGCCCCTCAGAGAAAAGGCAGACCAAGGTTATGGTCTGCCATTTGAAACAGCGGCGCATTCAGTGCGCTCACGCATGAATGAGCCCGCCGTTGAGCGCCTTGCGAATAGCGGCCGCGGTTTGGGAACAAACTTCGACGAGCGGCAGACGCACCGCGCCGCCATCAAGACCGATTTGTTCCATCGCCGATTTGACTCCGACCGGGTTCCCTTCCAAAAAGATGGCTTCAATAAGTGGGAGAAGTTCTTCGTGAATGGGTGTGGCGCCTGCCACGTCGCCCGCTCGGGCTCTCCTCACGAGTGTCGCAACGGTATCGGGGAATATGTTGGAGACGACGCTCACGATGCCGTTTGCCTTGCCTGACGTGATAAACTTCAGCGTCAGTGCGTCATCGCCGCTAAGAATAGTGAAGAACGGACCACATCTTTCTCGCAGCTCCCGCACATAGCTAAGGCTTCCGTTGGCTACCTTGATACCAACGACATTTTTGTTTTCCCGGATAATTCGGCACACGGTATCGGCGGCAATATCAACTCCGCACCGGCTCGGAACATTGTAGAGGATTATCGGCAATGCCGTTTTGCGCGCGATTGCCGAAAAATGCGCGAAGAGTCCTGCTTGGCTCGGTTTGTTGTAATACGGCGTTACCTGCAATGACCCGTCCGCGCCAACTCTCTCGGCCTCTTCGGTGAGATAAATTGCCTCATCCGTGGAATTTCCGCCTGTTCCCGCGAGCACCCTGACTCTACCGTCCGCAAACTTAACGGCAAGGTCAATCACTTGAATGTGCTCCTCAAAACTTAGTGTGGGTGATTCTCCTGTGGTGCCGCACGGCACGATGCCATCCACACCTCCTACGATTTGCCGCTCAATCTGCTTTTGGAAGCTTTCGGAGTCTATCTCTCCCGAATTCGTGAATGGCGTGATAAGCGCCGTAAAGGTCCCGTGAAATCGAAACGGACCGGGCGTTATGGTATGTGAAGCGCCGCAACCATTTGCTGTTCCATTGTTAACATGCATCTGCTTGCCTTTCTTTTTGTTGAATTGGTACTTTGTGGACATCCTCCGGTTAGAGGCTCCGTTTTCCCCAAAGAACAATTCTCGGAGGAAATTGAGCCGCAAACGAAGACCGCCTTCTCTTTCGAGAAGGCGGTCTTTTCTGTCTTCGTGTGAATGAAAGTGTTATTCACGCGCGCAAAAAGATGCCTTCTCTACTGAAAACTTCTTCACCTTCTTTGAAATTACAGTGTATCGGTGCATAGTTCTATGATACAGGTGTTGTCAAAACCGTCAAGTCTAGATTTTCAAGAAAAAGCCGAGCATCCTTGCTCGGCTTAAATGCCAACTTATTTCATCAAATACCCATCTTCTTCAAGGCGTCCCTGGCCTCGGCGTTAGCCTGAATGGAACCGGGTTTGCCGATTACCGCTCCGCCTCTGGCGAAACGAAAAGCGATCTTTCCGGCCTCCTTAAGTTTTTCCACCTCCGCAATCGGCTCCAACCCCTCTTCCTTGAAATAATCGCGGAAGGCGGAATTAAAACCCGAATAGACAGTGTGGATTGTCGGTCGGCCGTCCTTGCCAAGCTTCTCAATTGCCAGTAGAACAAACTGCTCCGCCGTCAACTTTTGAGGTGTTGGATTTTCTCCCGACCCCTGTGCCGTAGGTTTCTTGGTGCTCATAGTTTCCCCTCTCTGGTTAGAGACCCATCCGCTCCAAAGCCTGTCGGCCAAGCCGCACCTTTTCGCCTTGATCTTTCTTTTCCCTCTCCGAAACGGCTTTCCTTATCTCGTGGCGAGAAAGAATGCGCGATTTCCAGTCATCATGGCTGGAAACAATCCTCTGAACCATTTTCTCCATGTATTCCATGATGTCCTCGGCTTGCTTGGGGGTCAGCAATCCATCGCCCAAGTCGCGGGAGATTTTGGCGTAGAGTCGTCCCAGGCTGTGATTAAGAGAACCGACCTTCTTATTGGTCCAAGCTTTCGCCTGGGAAAGGTTTGTCACTCCTTCGTTCTCGTCCAACTGTTTCCCTTTCAAGAGTTCGGCCCTCAACCTCTCAATGCTCACATCATGTTCCAGGGCGGCTTCCTCAATCGTCTTTCCTCCCTTCGCCACCGCGTGGACGGCCTTGCGAAGGCGGGTTTGAGCGAGCCCGTTTTGGACATTCCGCACGTGCTTGGCAACGAGTGTGGCCGGAAATCCAGTTCGCTCCGTAACCTTCTGGATGATTTCCCTGCGCGGAAGACCAGACGCGAGAAGAAGTTCCATGGTGTGTGTGATATCCTCCTGGCTCGGCGGAAGTGAACCTCCAACATTGGCCTTGAGCGCCGCAACAATCATGTCGGCCTTACACGTATAGTGCTTAATCTCGCACTCAGATTCCGTCGTGCCAAGCCGCTCGTCGGCGGCCTTGCGATGCCGACCGTCAATGAGGATTGGTTCGTCAGAACCATTGAGAAACCCGACCTGAAGCGGGGGGAGTTCTTCTTGGGCCATCTTCAAATCCACGAAGTGGAGCACCCGCGATTCGTCCAAATGAATGCGCACATAGAACTTTTCTTTGATTTCTGACAGTGTCAGTATTTTTACTTTCATTCTTTCTGTCTTTCTTTTGTTGCTGTTGCTGTTTTTCTGATTGCTACCTTACAAACTGATTGGTTCCACCCGACCAGCTCTCCAACCTTTCCGGAATTTTTCAACCTCGAAAAGGCTGACTACCTGTCCTGTTTTTGGAACGCGCTTCCCTTGCCACGCCTCCAAAGAAAAGGTTACAGTCTCACCCTGCCGCAAGAGAGGATTGCTCCCCTTTGGACGAGTGACGGCGTATAAACCTTTCTCCGTACGAATCACATCAGTGACTTCTGCTTCTATGGGACCTGATTTAGCCATTGTATGCCTTTGTCTAAGATCCGTTATGCTATCGGTAAGGGTTTTAAATGCGAACGGAAACAGCCGTCGCAAACCCCTTACATTCCACTTCACATAATACACGCATTAACATCTCTGTCAATAGCTGATGAGGGTATTTGAAATATCCTTGATTTTCAAGGGTTTTTCGGGGAGTGTGGAGAGTTACCTGACGAGCTTTCTTAATATAAGTATAAGATGGTGTCTTTCCCCGCGTTGCTTCTGTGTTTTACTCAAGCACGTTGTACACCCACGGCACGGAAACTGCGTAGAGCATGAGAAGCGCGCCGACGAGCGCCATGTTTTTCATGAACTGGACGCGCTCCATCATCTGGCTGTTCGGGTCCGTTTCCTTCCAAAAAGCGTGCATCTTCCATGACACTGGAACTAAAAAGATAATGAGGAGCGCGATAGACGCTTCGGGAGCGATGCCGAACACCACGCCGAGACCTCCGAGAAGAAGGAGCACGCCACCCACAAACACGGCGGCGCGCGGGTTGGGCACCCCCTTTGACGCCGCGTAACCGGTAAGTCCCTCAAGATTTTTAAAATGATTCCAAGCGTTCATGAGGAAGTATCCTCCGAAGATGAACCGCCCGATGAGAAATAGAATATCCATATAGTGCATAGCTAGACCAATAATATTCTCTACAATATACCATTATATTGTCCTAACTAATACCAAATTTCGAATATCTAATCTCGAAAAATATCTTAATTTTTTAATATTCAATATTGAAACTTTCTTCTTTTTCGATATTAGAAATTAGATATTCGATATTGGAGAGGAGTTCATGTAATGAGTCTTTTGAACTGCTCGACCATGGGTACTTTTTCCGCCTCGGTGCCGTATGTTCTTGAAAAATGCAGTGCAGTCCAGTCGGCGATAAGGAGTGAGGAAAATATTCTTTCAAGCGTTGAGCCTCCTTTTAAAGCCACCTCGGTCACTGAAAAGTTGCGGTCCGTATAGAGTTTCTTGCACACACTCATTCGCTTTTGGATTTTGGGATGGTCTGCGATATCCGTAAGAAAAACAAAATGAAACGCGCGCGATAATGCTTTCGTCGCCGAGATAACGTCAAACCCCGTCATTTCATTATGATTGAGTTCGGGAAAGACGTTGTAAAACGCGGGAATCTTCCCCGTTTCATTAAACTTGATTTTCCAATTGTACGCGACTTCCCTGTTTCTCGTTGACGCGCAAATTATCGGCACTTTGCCCTTGAGTATTCGCGAAAGTTTTTCCCCTTTTGCGCGCAATGATTCCGGCTTGAGCATGGTAGAGAGTCGGTGCAGTTCTCGCAGAATATGTTCTCTGCCAATGAGTTTCGCAATCGCCAACACGGAAAACCCGAGCGCGCTGCGTGGTTGTATCCCCGTATTGGGAATCACAATGTGCGGGAGCCGCTCTTTTTTTGCAAACTTCAAGAGTGTCCCTCCGACTGAAATAGTCGCGACCGCGTACCCTTTCTTCCGCGCAAACTTTGCGAAATCAATCGTCTCTTCGGTGTTTCCAGAATACGAACTCGCGAGCCATAAACGCTCCTTCGCATCAGAAAGATGCGGCAATCCATAGTCCCGATGAATGACGATATTAAGTTGCGGCCTCAGGCTCGCAAGCAAACCCGCGGCCAGATTTGACCCTCCCATCCCACCCACGACAAACTTACTGCGCTCCTTTAGTCTCTCTGCATTAACCACGACGGGCTCCCACGCAAACTGTGTATGAAAATCTCTGATGGCTTCTTCCATGAAATCGAGCGTTGAGCGGTTAGCGTATAGCGATTAGTATATTGTTATATTGCACTGCCCGATTCTTTGTTCTAAACGCTAAACGCTATACGCTAATCGCTTCTTTTAACATTGTGCCCCCCAAACTGGTTCCTTAGTGCCGACACCACCTGTCCAGTATAGCTCGGATTACCCTTGGACTTAAGGCGAAAGTCCAATGAGTCATTGATAACCTTGACCGGCACGCGGAGTTCTTTTGCCGTCTCCACCGTCCAAAGCCCTTCCCCGCTGTGCGCTACTTCTCCCGAGATATCCTTCAAGTTCTCGCCGTGCTCTGTAAACGCCTTCGCGAGCCAACCCATGAGCCGCGACTCAACCACGCTTCCTTTGTTATACAATTCCGCAATTTGTTGTAAGTCTAACGCAAATTGAGATTTCTTAAGCACCGCAAAACCTTCTCCTATCGCCTGCATCATGCCGTACTCAATGCCATTGTGCACCATTTTCACAAAGTGTCCCGCCCCGTTTTTTCCAATGTACGCATACGCATAATCGCCTTCTTCTGTTCCAGACTTCTTGCTTCTCATACTGCTTATTCCATTATTCGCGCGAATAATGGAATAGGCGAGATGTGCGGAAAGATCTCTAAACAGCGGCTCACACCTTCTGAAAACTCTTCGGTTGCCGCCAATCATGAGACATGCGCCGTTTAGCGCGCCAAATGGGCCGCCGGAAGTCCCGACATCCAAGAAATTGATTCCTTTCCGCGAAAGCTCCTTGGCGCGGCGCATAGAGTCTTTGTAAAATGAATTGCCACCGTCGATTACTGTGTCTCCTTTTGAAAGGCGCAAAACAATTTCTTGAATAATATCGTCCACAACAGCGTGCGGAACCATGAGCCACAGCAATCGAGGTTTCTTTATTTTCCTGCATACTTCTTGGAGCGTTCCGTTCACTTCCGCGCCAAGCTTTCGCGCCGTTTCACGCGGTCCAGCGCTTCGATTCCATGCGACCACGCGGTATCCTTTCTTCAAAAGCCTCTCCACTTGCGCGAGTCCCATTTTACCTAATCCGATATAGCCGATTTGCATGAATATTGAAGTATGAATTATGAAGTATGCCTTAATTCCTAATTCATAATACTTAATTCTAATGTGATTGTTCCGCAACCGCAGGTCCAGTTGAGCCCTTTGCGTATGGATACAGCGGAAGCGTGTCCCACTTCTCCAATATCGGCGTGATAATCTTCCACTGTGCTTTAACTTCTTTTGTGGATATAAAAAGAGTTTGGTCGCCGCGAATGACGTCCATAAGCACGCGTTCATAGGCATTCGGAATCTGCTTCTCGAGCACGCTAGCGGTAAAAGAAAACGAAAGTTCTTTCGGAATGAGTTCTAAATTAAACCCGGGTTGCTTCGCCCAAAAAAGCACGGAGATGTTCTCCTCCGGCGAAATGTTGAAAGTGAGTATGTTCTGATGCGACAGTTCGTGTTCCTTTGGACACAGGCACGGCGCCGGTTTGAAATATACTGAAATGCTGACGAGGGAGCGCGTGAGGGCCTTTCCGCTTTCCAGTATGAATGGCACGCCTCGCCAACGGTTGTTTTCAATCTTCGCAATAATTCTAAAATATGTCTCGGTGTTTGAATTAGGCAGGACACCAGGCTCATTTCGATAACCCTTATATTGCCCGCGTACAACGGAGGAATTTAGGTCTCGCCCGCCTCCGGACACTTTCTCAAGGACTTTCTGCCGCGCTTCGCGTATTTTTGTAGCGTCAATGCCGCACGGATTTTCCATCGCGACGAGCGCGAGCATCTGTAAAATGTGATTTTGGCCTACGTCGCGGAGCGCTCCTACTTCATCATAAAAAGACCCTCGTGCCGAAGTGTCGTTCTTTTCCAAGAATTTAATTTCCACCTTTTCGATATGCTTGCGGCTCCAGAGAGGTTCGAAGAGACCGTTGGAAAAACGGAAAGAGATTATGTTCTGCATTGTTTCTTTGGCGAGATAGTGGTCAATGCGAAATATCTGCTCCTCCTCGAACAGCTTGCCGAGGAGCCTATCTAGTCTGGCTGCCTCCTTCTCGTTATTGCCAAATGGTTTCTCCACGAGGACGCGGGTCCAGGCCACCGCCTCATTAGGAAGTCCCGGCGCGCATGGAATTGCAAGACCGGATTTGGCGAGGCGGGTGAACACAACTTCATATAGATTCGGCGGAACCGCGAGGTGAAAGAGTTTGTCGGAGCAGACGCCATTTATACGATCTCGCTCCTCAAGAAACCTGCCCAGGCTTGCATAGCTTTCCGCTTTGGTAAGGTCACCTTGGTGATACATAGCCCTCCCCACAAACGCGTCCGGCTCGACGACTTTGCCGTTTGAACGAGCGGCGAGGGCGTTTTGCACAAACGCGCGGAATTGGTCGTGTGAGAGCGGTTTTCGCGAAAATCCCACTATTTCTGTGCGTTGCGGAAGCAATTTCTTCTGGTCCAAATCAAATAGCGCTCCCGCGAGCTTTTTCTGAAAAAGGTCTCCCGTCGCTCCGAATATGACGATGGTGATGGGTTTTTCCGACATACACGGCATTGTATCACCTCGTTTGAGAAACAAAAAAGGCCGCCGGCAGATGTCAACGGCGGCATTTTTGTATATGCGTTATTCAGTGATTCAATTATCGGCTATTCAGTTTCTTTTTCTGCTCCCGCGGGCTTTTCTTTCGCATTTGTGGCAACGCTCGCGTGGCCGTCCACTTCATACGAGGTGTTCTGCGCTTCAAAGAAGTTCACCAGTTCAAAGACATCCGTAGCCGTGCTCATCCATTTCGCTGGATTTTTGGCATTGTAGTGCTTCGGGAGTCCAAGTTCTTCAAGACGCCGGTCGGTGACATACTGCACATACTGGTTGACATAATCTGCGTTGAGCCCCAGGATGCCACGCGGGAAGAGGTCCTTGTTGTACGCGGTTTCAAGCTCCACGCCTTCAATGATAATGTCGCGAATCTCGTTCGCGAATTCCGGCGTTAGAAGCTCCGGATTTTCTTCCAGCGCTGTGTGTACGAGGTTGATGCCGAACTTCAAGTGAAGCGATTCGTCCCGAAGCACCCAATTTATCATTGAGCCGAAATTGCGAAGTTGGTTTCTCTGGCGGAATGATAGGGCGACCATGAAACCCGAATAGAACCAAATCCCCTCCATCACGACATTGGTCGCCACGAGATTTCTGATAAAATCTTTTTTCCCTTCTACGGTTTCGATGTCCAAAATAGTTTCCGTCATGCGTTTCAGATATTTGATGACATACTCTTCTTTAGCTTTCATGGACGGCACTTCAAGATGAATGCTAAACACTTTCTCGCGGTCAAGCGGAAATGTTTCCAGCACATACTCGAATGCCACGCAGTGGTTTGCTTCCTCCCACATTACCTTGGCGAGGTATAGGTGAGCTTCGGGCGCCTTTATATAGGGGTACATGCCGAGAGCTATTGAACGATTGACAATTAGTTCTGCCGGATTAAAAAACGCCATCAAAAATGAAACGGCGTGCCTTTCGTCATTCGTCATCTTAACCCAATCGTCCAAGTCTTCTTTGAGAGCTATTTCGTGAGGAAACCACGTGTTTCGAACCGCTTGATTATACAAATCATACGCCCATTGATATCTAATGGGGTGCAAGACCATATCCTCCGGTTGTGCTTTGCCAATCAACATATGTGTTTACCAATCTACTAATGGGTACTAATCTACCAATACCTACTAATAAGACAAATCGGATTCGTAGGTATTCGTAGATTGGTCGAGATTCGCAGATTGGTATTTTATTGGCAGCTGTCGCAAATGAATTTATCCTGCGGGTCTTCCGGACCAGAAGCATCAGTATCGAAACTGCCTGACATCGCCGGTGTTTGGGACTTTTCCGCCATTATTTTTTCCATCGCATTCGCTTTCGCAAGCACCTCTTCTACGGTGAGTACTGGCTTTGCTACAACGTCTGATTTCGTATCGGGGAGAGCGACGCTGTTGCTTGATTCCACGCTTACCACATTGGAAGTACTGCTGGGAACTAAAAGCGGTGATTGGAGCTGTGAGATACCGCCGAATGCTGTGGGCGCGGTCTCCGGTTTCCGCGCGAAAGCCACCGCGAAGCCGAGCTTCCCCAATTTCTCCGCTTTGTTGACGCGCACCGTCGATTGCTCCGCCGTGTGCCTCGGCTTCATGTGGAGATAATACGTGGTCTTTACTCCCTTCTCCCACGCAGTCTGATATATCTTCATAGTTTCGTCTATGTCGCGCGTTTCAAGATACATGTTGCGAGAGAGAGCTTGGTCTACCCATTTCTGGGCGCGTGCCGCCACTTCGATGAAAGCAAGCGGTGAGGTGGTAAATGATGTCTTATATATGTTCTTGATATGGGCGGGAATATCGGAGATATGCTCAATGTCTCCTTGCGTTTCAATGATTTCGTCGCGGACTTTTTCCCAAAGCCCCATGTTCTTGAGGTCAAGCACGAGGTTATGGTTTATATCCAAGTATTTGCCGGAGATTTTATTGCGCGAAAATACCTGCGCGAACCTTGGGTCAATGCCCGGGGTCGTTCCGGCCACAAGCCCTATATTCGCGTTCGGCGCGACAGCCATTAATGTGGCGTTTCGCATTCCTTTTTTAACCTTCTCGCGGAGGATATCCCAGTTGATGCCACGGTGCCGGCTCTCTTTCATAACAGTGAGCGGAATACCGCGGTCGCGTTCGAGCCGAGCGAGCGTGTCTATCGGCACTTTCCCTCGCGACCATCCCGACCCTTTGAAATTTTGGTATGAACCCCTCTCGAGCGCGAGGTTGGCGCTTTCATCAATCGCCATGTAACTTATGAATTCAAAAATGCGGTCGGCAAAATCAGCGGCGTGTTCACTGTCATAAGCGATGCCGAGTTTCTCGATGGTGTCGGTAAATCCCATGACTCCGAGGCCCACCGCGCGATTCTCCTTGTCTCCGGCTTCCGCCTCTTTTACCGGAAGAACATTGATGTCAATGAGATTATCGAGCTGACGAAGCGCGAAACGGACGCTCGACTCAAGCTTGCTCCAATGAATTTCCTTGTTATGCACATGGACCGCGAGATTGATTGAGGCAAGATTGCAAACAGCGATGTGGTCTTTGTCCTGCGGAAGGCATATCTCCGTGCAAAGGTTAGACATATGAATCGTGCCGGTGTTGTTGTTGAGCGCTCGAAGATTAATCGCGTCTTTCCATGTAAGCCACGGATGCGAGGTCGTCTGGAGCGAAACGAGTATTTGTCTGAATTGTTCTCGCGCCGGGACTTTCTTGAATATGCGGAGTTTCCCAGCAAGTGCCTGTCCAATATATTCATTGTAGCGCTTAACGAAGCGGTCTCCATAAAGTTCGTTCAAATCCGCCGTTTCCTTCGGGTCAAACATATACCAGTCGGAGCCGGAACTCACTCGGCGCATGAATTCATCGGAGAGAAAGACCGCCGTGTTTGCCGTGCGCATGCGAAGATAATCGTCGCCTGCGTTGTGCTTCCAATCCAAAAACTCCGGGAAATCATAGTGCCAATTCTCCATATAGAAACAGAGCGCTCCCTTCTTCTTTCCGCCGCGCTGAACCGCCCGTATGGCGGTATCAATGATTTTCGCGAATGGGGTTGGGCCGCTTGAAGTTGTGTTGTTTGAAGAGAGCGGGGAGCCGGCCGCGCGCAGTTTCGTAATGGAGGCGCCGATGCCGCCGGAAGCCTTGGAGAGCTTAATCACATCGGCGACGGACTTGGCGATATGCTCAATGTCGTCATGAATCTCGAGAAGGAAGCAATTGGAGAGCGCCGGACGCGGGGTGCCGGCGTGAATATTGGTGGAACCCCCCGCGATATATTCGAATCGCGACATTTTGTCGTAGAATTTCTTCGCCCACTCGTTCGGGTTCTTTTCGTCATAGGCAAGACCCATCGCGATGCGCATAAAGAAGTATTGAGGCGTCTCGCGCGGCTGTTGTTCCTTGTCTTTGATGGCATATCGGTTTAGGAGCGACGAAAGACCTGCGTACTGGAAGAGCTCGTCTCGTTCTATAAGAAGGCAATCTGCCATTTTCTCCAGATTGTAACGCTCCCTAAGACGGACATCGAGAAGCCCTTCGGCAACGCCTTGCGTAATGTAGTGGACAAAGCCGTCTTTGTGCATCTTTTCGAGCGTTTCTTCGCTGTTTTCGAACTCTCCCACTACACGGCGATAGACTGTTTTTAGAAGAAGACGCGTAGCGACTTTGTCGTATTCAATATCTTCTTTGACATTCTGAATCGCGGCGTTGATTGTCGCCTGGTCCATCTCCTCTGTCGTAATTCCGTCATAGAGCGTGAGTTTTGTCTCGGTCGCGATCTGGGTCACCATACTAATCGGGTCAGAAAGCCCGGCGCAGGCGCGTTCAATGGAGCGGTTGATGCGGTCCGCATTGAATAGTTCGCGAGTGCCGTCTCTTTTTGTGATGTAAATCTCCATAGGTTTACGGAGTACCGATTTTTACAGATATACAGATGGATTAAGAAAACGCGTATCCGTATATTCGTAAAGATTCGTACTCCGTACACCCAATTCTATCACCCAAAAGACTTTTGCAAGAGGAAAAAACAGTGGAAAAATCGGTTAGACCACGGCGAAGATATACTCTGCAAGAGCGCAGGCGTACAGAGTACTGATACGTGCGAATATACAGACGAAGAAAGGCGCATCCGTATATTCGTAAACATCTGTACTCCGTAAACCCAGATTACAGGTTAAGATTGCGGATTATTTCCGCGTCCACGACAAGAACATCATTCAGCGTCTTTTCTTCTTCTCTTACGGCGCCGTAAAATCGCACGGTATCGCCCACGACGAACCGTGGAAGCTCCGCGGCGCTCCGATTTTTCTTTAGCACAGCCGTTTTGTCTGAAAGCTTGACGGTATGCTCAACGCCGTTAACGGAAACAATGAGCGTCGCTGGAATATCCGCTGAAATTATTTGCTTGAGTGTCCCCTCGAAGTTGCGCGCCGTGAAATCGGCCTTGTTTTGGTAGACAATTATTCTGTCGGCAGTCAAAAGGTTCTTCGAGTAATCGTAGACCCCGGAAATAAGCAAAGCGGCATCCCCTTTTCGCAGTCGTCCGAATGGAATCGTTACCGCGCCCTTTTTGATTGAAACGGCGGAGCTTGTAGCAAACCGCACTGATATAGTTTGATTTTGCAGTGTGCGCAATACAAGCCGCTCGTCGGAGTTTACCTCCATAATCACGCCAGAAAATGTTCCGGATTCCTCTTGAAGCGACCAATCCTTGACGCGGAGGGCGTCCATGCCGAAGAAATCAGAGCCGACGAAGAACTCGCCCTCGGCGTCGAGATAATCTCCAACTTTAATTTGGGAAACTGTCGTGCTTCCGCCATAACGCTTGATAACTATTGTGCGCGCGTCGGTTTTCATCGTAAAACGCATAGGGAGCGCACCCCATTTTAGGCCAAGATAGAAAGTGCTACCGGCGATTTGGTCAACGCGGCCGCTTTGAAGTGAAATAGTGCCGTCAGCTTTTATGTGCAGTTCAGGATTCCCCGCGCCAACGCTTTGCGGGTTATATTCGCCTACGGCCGCAAAACCGATAAGCGGAAACGCCAAGAGAAATAGACCTGTTATGAACTTTTTTTTCATGCAAGAAGCGTATCTCACTCGCAACAAAAAAGCAAAAAAGAATAAATGAACGGTATTTCATTTAGCAATAGTATGCTATAGCATACTATTGCTAAATGACCGTCTTTTCTGCTCCGGAAAGCGGTAACGCTTGCCCTTCCGCATGCTAAATTATGGGAGTGTCTTTATTGAATCTTGATAGCGCGCAAAAAAGAGATGTGTACCGTACGCAGCAACAACACCGAGCGCTGCTCCGCCCAAGATATCAGTTACATAATGCACCCCCGCAAGTACTCGTGCGATGCCGATGAGGAGTGCCGCGAGAAAGAACCACACTCCGAGGCGTTTGTCGCGCAGATACACGGTCGTCGCAAGCGCGAAGAAAAACGCCGCGTGGCCGGAGGGGAACGAAAAACTCGTCTCGGAAATAAGCGGAACAATTGAGGGGTCTGCGACAAATGGCCTCGGGCGATGGATGAAAAGCCGTAGTGCCTCCACAACGCCCCGCGAGAGAAGCGCCGCCGCGGCGCCTTCGCAGAATAAAAGGATTTGCGCCTTTCTCGCCTGCGAGCGGGTAAGCGCGAATATGACAAACAGCCCCGCCACGACATACGGGAAATACTTCGCAAGGAAAACAATCCACAGATCAAAACTCATAGAGTATGGTAAGTATATCAGGCAAAAGAAAAGCCGGCTCGCGACGCAATGACCCCGCAAGCCGGCAGATGACAAGTCCCGTATGATGACCGCCTCTAGGCCATCAAAGGTGCGCTGGCGCATTGGCGTGACGCACCCGCCGTTTGTAGCACAGAACTGTCTTCAAATACGACTGTATCAAACTCGCGGTTGTTTTACAAACGATTTCAAAATATCCATATTCTTTTTGTCCGGCCCCTCCCCGTCAAAGCCGGGGACTTCAAGAAGATGCCGTGCGTTGCTATAACCTGTCGAAGATATTGCTTAAACCTTCTCGTTTTTCCGGATTTTGTTTTGCGGTCGCTTGACGCTCCTTTTCCTCTCGTTGCTTCCGTTCGGACTCGCGCTTATCCTCCTGCGTGGCTTCTCCAACTTTTCTTTTATCGCTTTCCACGGCGTGTTCACGGTCATGGACTTCCCTTTCTTTTGCCTCAAATTTCTGCTTCAACAAATCGTCCTCGTGTTTCAATTCGCGAAGTCTTTGTTCGTCGTGCTGTAGTTTTTGCTTCGCTTCGTCGCTTTTGCTTGACATATGTTTGGTTTTTAAAGCGCTATAAACCACAGGGGACTTCTTCTATATTTCCTCATGTTCATTGTACACCATCTGAGACGCTTGTGAGAATGCCGTCTACTCGACTTCTTAGTCTACACATCATGGGGTTTCATTCTTAAGGAAGCGCTTTATAAGGAACACTGTGAAGTCCTGCATTTCTTTTTGGCGTCTCGGTAGCATGTCCAAGAGATTTTTCTTCTCCTCGGGGGTTAATGTGTTGTCCAAAAATCTGTTAAGCGCTACTCTTTCACTGCTGACTTCAAAAGAATCACCTCTGGTTTCTTCGGCTCCTAATCGGACATCCGCTTCAACCTTTCTATTCCTGTAAAATTCGTCAAATAATTTGGTAACCTTGTCGTAAAGTTCTCTGTTTCTCTGCTCCCACACTTCGTATTCTGGGGTCAGTGGGTCTCGGGATACCCTCTTTTGAATCTCCCAGTACAACTCCTCAGGGTTGCCTCTTCTCAACTCTTCAGGAGGAACATTATGTTCTTGAGCCGCACTCGCAAAAGCCTCGGCCTCTCCGACAAACCTTTCCTCCGGCTCATCCGGAGCGGCAACTTCCACCCACGGCCACGGTCGGTGTCCTCCTTCAACCTCTTTATGGCCCACACAAGACTGTGATGTCGGTATTTCGTTTAGATTGAAAGCGACAACGGTTTCCTTAATCCCTCCATCAATGCCTCTGCCGGTGGCATCTGTAATTTGTTCGATTTCTCATCATTTTTCTTCCAATTTCTTTTCCTTCTGATTTTGTTCTGCACCCTTTTCCCCTGATTCTCCAAAAAGCAACCCTTTTTCTTCGTCGTAACTGACATCATAGCCATAGGCATTGAGAGCGTCCTTAACCGCATAGAATTGGGCTTCTGACATTGCTGTGCGCCCCCTGTGCGTTAGATAGGCTTCTACTGCCTTGCCAAGTTTTTCATCGACTTTCTTTACAGATTCAACAAGTCCTTTCGCATGGGTATTGCTCACTGAACCAACTTCTGAAATATAAAAACCTTCGGACACTTTTTTCCCAAGCAAAGTATTTCCTCTAAAATTTCTCTTTGCTATATCGCTTAAAGCGGCCATTGCGTCATCTGTGGGTTTCTCCAAGAAGTAAATAGTGATGGCATCATGCCTTTCATCCGCCGAACCGCCTTGGTCTGGGTCGCCAAATTTATAGTTCGCCTTTATCACTCCCCGCTCAATCAAATCATCCATTTCTCGGACAACATCTGGAGTTATGATAACATTCAGACTACCGCGTGTTTCAGTTCTACTTTTTTCCGATTTTGAAGGAAATGTTCCTCTATAGAGCCAACCATTTTCAGCCTTTGCCGGTATGTTTCTTGTCCTGTTCGCGTACTCCCACGCTTCCTGATACTTTGGATTTTGCGGATACGAAGCCGTGCGCTTCTCGTGATACAGTTCTTCCATCAAAAGTTCCGCAATTTCCTTTTTATCGCCGCGTGCCACAAAACCGTCATAGAGCGCATTCTGCGCTTGTTTGAAGTGAGGTTTTTTTGCGATCCGGCGGTCTAGTAACCTACGAACTTCTGAAAGCGCTTGCGCGTTTTCAGGAGAGACATTTTCCTTTTGTTCTTTTTTCTGGGGTAAAACTTGTTCCGTTTGCTTCGCTTTTTCCTGCGGCTGCAAACCTAAGTCTCCTAGGACTTTGTTTAGTTGCTGATGTTCAACTTCTGCTTTTTTCGTTTTAACCTCCTCAAATGCAAGTTTATGTATGAGATTTGCGTATATTTTTTGGTCAATTTCACGTCCAAACCTTATGGTGAACGGCGCGCCGGGACTTTTTTCTTGTGCCGCCTTCCAAGCATCTTCTGCTTTTGCCAAGACAAACCATTCTTCCGGGCTTAGATTTTCTATTTTCTTGCCTTTTATGTGTTCCGCGAGGCGTAACGCTGCAGTCTGTTGCAAGGCAGGAAATTCTTGCTGTTCGTGCTCCGACAGCTTGGCGTACTGTTCATTTGCCTGTTTTTCCTTTTCAGCTTCTCTCCTCCGTTCCTGTTCTCGTATCTGCGCCAATCCCTTTTCCCTACGCTCCCTCACTTCCTGATTCAATCTCTCGTTTATGTACACCGGTTCGTTCCACATTTCTTCTGCAAGTTCGCTGGGGAGGTTTTGATATTGCGGAGGCACAAGTAGCTGTTCTGCCGGTCTTTCGTCGCGCTTCTCGCGCTCTGCGTTCGGCGCAATGATGCCTGCTTCTGTTTTTGGTTGTGGGTTCATAGAAATTGAGTTACTGGTGTCTGGCACCAAAATATTGCTGTGGATTTTCTACTTCGCTTGTTTTGCATCGCGCGCAAACGCCTTCAATATATCCATATTCTTTTTGTCCGGGCCCGTATCGTCAAAGCCGGGGACTTCAAGGAGAAACGGGAGGTGTTTTGTTTTCGGATGATTGAGGAGAAGTCTGAACACATCTTTCCCCACCTTTCCCTCGCCAATGTTCGCGTGCCGGTCGCGAAGCGAGCCGAACTCGTCCCGGCTGTCGTTTATATGGAAACATTCAAGCCGTCCTAAACCAATCAGCTGGTCAAACCTCTCTAAGAACTTATCCAGTTTCTGTCGCGTGGTGATATCGTATCCGGCCGCATGCAAGTGGCAAGTATCAAGACAGACTTTTAACCTTTGACTGTTCACATCTGACACAATCTGCGCAATTTCCTTAAGGTCGCGCCCAATTTTCCGCATGCCCATATCTTCAATGATAAAGAGCGTCTTCGCGGGAGTTTTTTCCAGGATTGTTTTAATGTGCGAAATGAGGAGGTCATAGTTGGGATGTTTAGCATATGAAGGCGCGCGGGTTGATGTAAAAAGAGTCGGCATCAAATCTTCTCTCTTTGCCTTTTCCTCTTTAAAAGAACCAAGATGGATGATGCTCCCACGCACGCCAAGCGCTTCAGCCACATTTAATTCCGCGATGAGCGCTTCAACCGAATGTTTTCCATTAGGCCCACTATCGGCGAGGTTTATAAGATAGGACGCGTGAAAGTACGCCGTCTCAATGCCGAGCTTCTTCGCCTCTTCCATAAAGACCCCCGCCTCCGCGGGGGCTACCTGCGGTAGATTCCACCCGCGCGGGTTTCCCGAAAACATCTGCAGCGCGTTTCCGCCAATCGCCGCTGCCCGCGCCGGCGCTTCTTTGTACCCTCCCGCGATGGATACATGTCCTCCGAATATGTGCGCGCCTGTTCTCATATCATCCAAGAGGAATGAGATCTGAAATATCAACCTGCCCAGGATAGTCTTTCCGTAAAAGTTCAACATCACTCTCGGTAAGGTTCCACCCGATTCCTCCAAGATTTTCTTTAAGGTGGGCGGGGTTGCTCGTCTTTGCGATGGTCACGACATTCTTTTGCGCCACGAGCCAATTGATTGCGATTTGCGCGGGCGTTTTCTGATACTTTACGCACATTTCCTGCATCATTGGAGGAATATCTTCAAGAAGTTTTCCTTTTTGCACGGGACGGTACGCGACCAGCATCACGTCGCTTTTCTGGCAGTACTCCAGGAGTCCCTCTTTCTCAACTTCGCGTACCTGCAGATTATAATGAACCTGATTGCAGACGATTTTGTGTTTGGTAAGCTTCTGTGCCTCCTTCAGATGTTCCTTCCCAAAATTCGACACGCCAATATGTTTGACGAGTCCCTCATCAACAAGCTCATCGAGTGCTTGCACAGCCTCTTCGAGAGGACATTCCGTGCTGAACTCATGAAGGAGGTAGAGGTCGAGATAGGTTGTGTGGAGACGTTTCAGGCTTTCCTTGCAAGAGGTGGGAATGCCGTCACAGGTGTGATTTTCTTCCGATACCTTTGAGGTGATAAAGAGTTTCTTCCGGTTTATTCCCCGTATTGCCCGACCGACAAGTTCCTCCGCGTGTCCTCCGCCGTACGCTTCCGCCGTATCTATATGCGTTACGCCGGCTTCTATCGCCGCTTTGATTGCCGCGATTTCCGCCGCGTCATTGCTTGTATCTGGCTTATCTCTGCCGCCCATCTGCCATGTTCCTAGCCCAAACTCCGGAAGTTTGAATCCGTTTTTCAGCTTTTTTACGGGAATGTCCATACCTTTTATTGTAGCACTTATACACGGCCAGGATGCAAACAGCCAGTTCTAACTCTAAGTGCAATGCTTCACCATGTTTCTTATCGAGGCGCAGGCATGATGTCAAAAAGTTGTACGTTCGGCACATTCGCAGGGCTCAGTATCTACGACCTGCTGGCCTCAGTATTTCGTAGTCTACGACTACAGGTCGCCTTCGCTCCTCAACTTGACCTCCGGCTCGAAAGTCTATAGTTTGTCGGAAGATATGGTAAACATCCCTACATTGCATTGCGAAACCCGCCTGGGCGTGTATGCGCGCAGACAGGAGCGCGGAGAGCATTTCACGCAAAGTACGTAGGCAAAAAGAAAGGAATGATTGTGGATGACAGATCCTTGATACTAAAAACCCTAGAACAACGCGTTCCACTCTTCAACACTTGGCCAAGACCAGAGGTTGTACGAATTGGCGGAGATGAGTGCGAACTTGCCAACTTGGACCAGTGTGGCAATGCAGATGCTGAATTCCATCGCCTCCCTGTAATTACGGCTAATGGTGGCAGAATCTACAAAGACATGGGGCATGTGGAGTTTTGCACCCCTGAAACATCTAATCCAGTTGCACGCACTGCCTACATTGAGGCCATGAAGCGGTATTGCTTCAGAGAAAGGTATGCACATAAGCTGTACTGCCACTCCGTTGACGGGTGTGGCAACACTTTTGGAGGTTCGCATGAAAATTGGTTTACGTGCGCTTTTAGGAGAGATTGGCCGAGACTGATTCCGTTTCTCATTGCCCGTACTCTTATCGCCGGCTCTGGAAATTGGATAAAACTAAACGGAACCCCGACATACGAAATCAGTCAGCGTGCGCGGTTCATTGTAACGGATGTAAGTGAGGATACGACATGTAATCGTGGAATTATCAATACTCGCCCGGAGCCGCTTTCAGAAGTTAAGGGGTGGGACCGAATGCATGTTATCTACAGCGAACCTACGATGTGCGAGGTGGCGACTTTTCTTAAGATTGGCCTTATGTCGCTAGTCGTAGAGTTGATGGAGATACATGCTCTGCCGTCAATTAAATACGACCAGGAGAAAGCGGTATCGGATCTTCACCGTATTTCTCTTAAAATGGGCGGTTGGTTTCTTGACGGCGTTACCAAGGGGCCAAAGGGAGCGGCTGAACTCTTGGGATGCTACGTCGCGCGCGCGAGGGAACTCTTTTGGGGACGGGACGAAGTGACGAACGCGGTGATCGTAGTAGCCGAGGATACCTTAGAAAGACTCGCCCTAAACCCGATGAAGTTCCTTTTTGGAAGGCTTGATTGGGTCACGAAGTATGAGGTTTTACGACTTGTTCTCGAGGAGTTCCCTGACCACATCAAGGATGAGTTTGAGTGGTTAAGAAGCCAGGATATGGAGTGGCACAACTTAAACCCAGCCGATGGTCTCTACTATGGGCTTCGCCAAACAAGGCAGGTTGAGAGAATTGTTTCAGACGAGCTTATCGCGGAAGCGATGGAAGAGCCACCAGCTGATACCCGCGCGTTCGTACGCGGAAAGACACAACAACTGCTCAAAATGGAAGGCCGGGGGCGCGAATTGCATAACTGCGCGTGGGAAGACCTTTGGGTGGTTGATGCCAAGGTTAATCGTTATGGCGAGAAACTAATAATAGGAGAACCTCCGCGTGTCTATTGGAAAGAGTTGATTCCTAATCCTTTCGACCCAGGAAGAGAACTACTGGAACGAATCAAAGCTAGGATTGCGGCCGGAGAATAATCTTGATTATGAACCCGAAGAGTCAGACTCTTCGGGTCTTCTTTTATTCAAAAACTGAAACCGCTTGCCGACATTATTTTTGGCTCTATTATAATTCGTACTCCCTATTTCATATTGAGGAGCGAAGGCGACCTGTAGTCGTAGACTACGAAATACTGAGGCCAGCAGGTCGTAGATACTGAGCCCTGCGAATGTGCCGAATGTACTTCATTTTTTACGCGAATACAGACCGACAAGCTCGCCTTTGGCGAGGATGTGTCCTTCCATGGCCGATTCAAGTTCCGCCTTCGTCGCGCCTTCTTTGAGCGCAAGTTCAGTATTAAGCGCATACACATTGAAAAAGTATCGATGCATTCCTGACGGCGGACACGGCCCCTGATAGGTTGCATTTCCGCCCGTTCCTTTTCCCGACACTCCTTCCGGCTCTTTTCCCTCTTCTATATTCATAATTCCTAATTCATTATTCATCTTCATATTGAACTTCACCCAGTGTGTCCAACCGCCCGCTCGAGGAGCGTCAGGGTCGTGCATGATAAGCGCAAGAAACTTCGCACCCTCCGGCACTCTCCCAATCTCAATCGGCGGACTTACATTGTCTCCATCACAGGTGAACTTCTCCGGAATCATCCAGTTGTGCTGAAACGCGCTACTTGTCACTTTAATTTCTTGCATAGATTTTTGCATTGATCTACCTTGAAACTGCAGAGGCACATGCTCTTTTTTGGGCAATACAACCCAAACTGCCACCCCCACTACTCCCAACAGTATAATGCCCAACGTCCATTCTTTCATACCTCTATTTTATCATAGGTACACGCCGTATAGAGATTGGAGCCAGCGCCCCCTACTTCTCAATATCCCTTCTATTCCACCATTCGCGCGAATAATGGAATAGAAATGGAGACAGAGAGAAGGGAGGAAGTATGCCGGTATGTTCTGAACTCCACTGCTGCACTTTACTTGGGTAAAGAGAAGCAAAAAAGGTAATCGGTATGGGGTGCGGTCAGAGGAGCGAGGTTTGGACGCTCGTTTCGGAGCCACCTGTGCCGACCGCACTCCACGACGAAAGAAATTTAGCAAGAAATTCGACTGGGTGCTTTTCCGGAGACACAAATTCGGCAAGCGAGAGACCGACCACGACCAAAATATGATATTCCTCCTGTTTTGTTTCGAGCGATTTTTTCCACGCTGGGTGAAGCGTGTTTATGGACACCGTGTCTTCAAGCATTCGGCCGAGCATATCGGGCGCATCAGTAAGGTCCTCGAGAAGCAATGTCAGCCCCGGCTTTTTCTTTGACGCCGTTTCGCCGTCTTTGCCGGAGCGTTTCTTTTTTTCAGCCCGTTCATTGCGAAGAGACGTTGCCGCGTTGTCCTTATTTGTATGCGTCTCGTCTGTGCCTCCGTCTTCCCCGCCATGCTTCTCTCTTTTCCGTTCCGCTCCGAGGCCTATGCCGCGCCGCGAGCCGAGAAGTGATTCGAGCTCTGGATAGTCGGTGGAAAGTCCATCAAGCGTGGTTTCTATCTGCCGCTCGATGGCTTTAACATTCTTTGTCGCGCTTCCCCGGTCTGTGCCGCCATACTCCCCGAGTGAACGAAGCACCGGAAGAATCGCCTGCTGTATCGCCTTGCGGAAACGATAAAATTTGCGCAGATGCGCGGCATCGGTCAAAAAATCGCTTTTGTTGGTAGTCAGCACTTCAGAAACGGCCGGAACTTCAACCACGCCGCAGAGTGCGCCCGCGCTTTTCGGTATGATACCGACCCACTCCCAGCCGGTTTTAATCACTTTGCCGTAGGTTGAGATCGAGAGCCCAGATGCAATGCGCAGTTCGTTTGGCGCGCGACCTGCGAGCCGCGCGAGCCATCCTTGTTCAAGAACTTTCTTTGTGAGGAATCCAGCTCCGATAGGCCGGCGGCCTTTGCCTAAAAAGACTTTGAATTCATTGTCAACGCGTTGTTCAGTATCGGGAAGTATGAGTAACTCGCCGTTAACCGTAATCTCGATGCCCTTGCGATACACAAACCGAAGTATTGCCTCGCGGAGATGGTCATGAAAAAGCGGGTAAAAATGTTTGATAACGGTTTGAACGACAAATTCTTTCCGCAAAAGGTGCGGCTGGTTGTCGGCAAAATGTATCGTTACGCTGGTGCCTCGCGGAAAAGTTACGGCACCCGAAGTCGGGATGAATTTCCACGGAGCGCGATAGGGGTTCGTGAGCCTCCACTCGGTCGCGGCTCGAGAGCCTCGCCCACCCCTACTCTCCGTCACCACCCGTTCGGCAAGAAGAAGCGAAAGCTTGGCGCCGACTCCTGCGAACCCGATACCTTGTCCGCGCACCTTGTCGGAAGAAGCTATATTGTGGTATTCCTTGAGTTGCTGGCGTTTCATCCCCGCGCCATTGTCAACACAGCGAAGAAACCGGCCGGTCGCATCCGCTATAAAGTCAAGCCGCGTCGCCTTTGAATCGAGCGCGTTGGCGATAAGCTCGGTGAGAATTACTTCTTCAAGCGGGGCGTTGTAGCTGTCCCGCATATCCTCAAGGAGATGTTTCAAGTTAACGCGAGTCTCATTTTGCATACTGATTACTGTATGCCCACTTCGACTGGAACGCAATCACATTGTCACCCGAAACGATGGGGGGGAATTCTTGAAAGCAAGGAGATCAACGATTACTCCGCCTGTCGGCAGAGGACACGACCATTGAATTTTGGAAAACAGAGAGGAAGAAATTATTTCTTTTTGGCGGGTTTCCTTTTGGGAGTTTTAGCTTTTGCGGTTTCTTTTTTTGACGCGGTGGTGGCGATACTGGCGAGCGTATCATGCAAGGTTTTGGTGTTCGCTTGCGCCGCCTTCGGAGCGGAATGTGCCGTGTTCCCCAAGATGTTAATGAGCTTGTCGAGTTTGGAAATCGCGGTTGCAAGTTGGATCTTCAGATCATCAAGACGTTTATCTTCTCCGCTTCCCTGCTGTGGCAGAGTATAGGAAGGTCGCGGAGTGAAATCTCTTTTCTGAGAGTTCTGCGGTGATGGCCCGCGCGAACCGCGACCGCCTCGATCGTCCCGGTCGCCGCGATTCTGCGCGGCTGGTCCACCCATCGCCTGAAAGCAATCTTTGCAATAAACGGGCCTATCGCCGCTCGGTCGGAACGGGACCTCGCACGGTTTGCCGCACTCGGCGCAGACGGCCTTGAACATTTCCCTTCGAGTTCCCTCAGGACCTCCGGCGCGTTCGCCACGGTCGCCACTCCTAAAGTCCGGCTTGCCGCCACCGAAGCTTGGTCTCCCGCCCGGACCACGGTTGAAGGTATTGCCTCCTCTCTGTTTATTTCCGCCATATTTCTTAAAATCTCCCATATATTTGAAGTTAGTAGTAGTCGAAACACAGTCTACACTAAAAAGACGGAATATAAAATATGGAGTATGAGGTAGGAATTATGAATTGGAGAAAGGATTTATGATTTACGATTTATGAAAAAATACTATTCGCTACTATTTTTCCTCCTTGGAAACGGAGTGGAGGAAAAGACGGGCGAGGCGGAGTTCATCGAACGAATACGAGTCATCGAGGAGTGAGCGCACAGGAGACAGCTTGATGAGACCGGAAGAGTCGCAAAACGTATCCTGCTCCCCTCTCGTGGCTTGGGTACTGATTTTCTTGAAAGCTTTTTCTATCTTAGCGAATCGGTCGGGGTCGGGCGAGAGATGCATAAGGTCGTGTTCTGGGTTTAAAGCGCCTTTCGCGGTAAGTTGTTCGAGGTGGTGAATGACGGTACCGATAGTTATACTTCGCTCCTTTGCCATTTCGGCAAGAGAGAGTTTTCGGGAAACAAGTCTTCTGGTCAGAGAGAGCGTTTCAACTTTCTCTTTTTTCTTATGGACTGGCTTTTCTGCTCCGGGTTTGCCGCCAAGCGCGCGAATAAAATTGTTGTGAAGTTCCGCGAGTTCTCTTTCGTCCATCGTTTGGAATTTTTCGCGCGCCGCGTCGGACTCCGCGCGAAAGTGTTTGTCCCGCGAGAATACTTTTGGGTGAACTTCGAGCGCTCGCGCGTTGAGGCCCGAGAGCGACAATCCTTGGAGCGTACGAACTCGCGATATCGCCACATATCCTTGGCCGTACTCGAACGCGCCAGAAAGGTCCATGTGCGCGCTATCGAGCGACATGCCCTGGCTCTTGTGCACCGTTATTGCCCACGCGAGCCGAAGCGGCACTTGTATGATACGAGCTAAGATTCTGCCGCCGTCCTGCATGTTCCATTCGAGAGGTTCGGCGAGAATCATACGGCCTGAACCTGTTTTGACGATTGGCGTGCCGGTTTCCTTGGAAAATCCAGCAATTACGCCGGTGGTGCCGTTCATAAATCGTCCCGCGATATCATTTTTCGTGAACATGACTCGCGCGCCGAGCTTTAGTGAAAGGACTTCGGGCGAAAGACACCCGCGCTTTAAGGCAACAGTGAGAGGGTCGGGTCCTCTTCCGGTCATGACGAATACTTTCGGCTCCCCGGGGAGTTTTGAAAGCTCGGTGGTGTTGATGTGGTCGACGTTCGCATTGTGAGAGTAGAGCTGGGTAGTGCCATTCTCCGCGGTTTTTCGGTAACGCGTACGGAGGAGCTCCTTGTGTCGTTCCGCGACCGTCCCGCGTCGCACAGCGCCTAAAAATTCGAGGAATGTCTTGTCATCTTGACGGTGTTGTTCTGAAAGATAGCAGACGATTGGGGCGGCTTTCTGCCACACAGAAGAAACAAACGCAAAATCAGCCGCGTATCCGCCGGTCTGCGAATGCGTCGCCGCGAACATTTCTTTTTGGGATTCCGTTCTATTTTCTTCTTGTCGAGAGATTGGCGGAAGCTGGAAAAAATCTCCTACGAAAACGACTTGAAGTCCTCCAAACGGTTCTTCTTTTCGGCGCACTTCACGGCAGATTGCGTCGGCCATGGCGAGCGTTTGTGCCGAAAGCATCGAGACCTCGTCAATAATTAGAACGCGTGCGTTCCACACCCGAGCAATAACTTTTTTATTTCCTGCAATTGAATCAAGGTCATAGGGCGTAAGCTTGTGTCGAATGCCGATGCCGCACCACGAGTGAATAGTCATTCCGCTAATATGGGTCGCGGCGATGCCAGTTGAGGCGGTAACCGCCGGTTCTATTCCGCAGAAGTTTAGATACGAAACATACTGGTTTATTGTATGCGTCTTGCCGCTTCCCGGTTCTCCTGTGAGAAACACATTCGCCCCGGTTTTGAGTATTTTTAAAGCTTCATCTTGAGTCATAGTCGCACCATTATACAACACCGAACTCCACGCGTGGAAAGCTGGCATTGAAACATAAGATTGAAACATGAGGCAATTAATCAGACCAAAAAAAACTCCGCCGACGACACCTTTACAAAAATAATCTCTCTCATACAATAAAGACAGAAACTCGGGCTATGCCCGCTCATGAGAGGAATACGCACTATGAAAACGTTAGACACGAAAGAACTACGAATTGGTATGCGGGTCATCAAGATAAGCGGCAGTCGTCAAAACACTACCGCTACAGTTAGGGCGATTGATGTAGGAAATAACATGTTTGGTGCCATTTTCAACGGCGACAAAACCATCACGCAAAGATGCGACCCAAAAGAATTCGAGATACTCAAATTACCAAACCTTAGGCTGACCGGCACTCCGCCGCCAGGCACTGAAGCTCGTAGGCCTCCTAAATCTTCCTAGGGAAGCACTCCACTTGAGTGCTTCCCACTTTGTTTAAACATAGGTGTTTTTCAATAGCTATAGGCTAATTCGTGCGAACTAGCTTATAAGAATTTTATTGGTAATTGCTCAAAGAATTTGTAATTTTTAGAATGCGGGATATACATTGGTCGAGATTATCGAGAATATATTCTTCGGTGAGGCGGAATACGCGCCATCCCAGCTCTTTAAGAGCGGTGTCTTTTTGTTGGATTCCAGCGTGCGCGAGAATGACAAAAGTTATCGAAATAGAGCGAAGAATTTAATCGGGTCGACGGATACGCCATGTATGCGGACGGAAAGATGGAGGTGGGGGCCGAGCGCGTAACCGGTATCACCTGAAAAGCCTACTTTGTCTCCCCGCTTTATCTTTTGTCCCTCTTTCACCTGTATCTTGGAAAGATGCATCGATAAGCTCACCACCCCGCCCCCGTGATCAATTGCGACTGTCTTTCCGTACACCGTAAATTCGCGCGCCAATCTCACGACACCGTCATTGATTGCGAGAACAGCGGTACTGGTGGCGGCTCGAAAATCCGTACCCTTGTGTGGAATGGAATAAGAGCCGGTATTTCGTGAATATCCATACGCGTCAATAATTTCTATATTCCTGAGTGGAAACCTGAAGGCACCGCTCCACGCCGGAACGGGTGTGGTGATTATTTTCGCCAGAATCGCGTTGTCTTCCACAAGCGTCGTGACCAGCCTATTTTGCGCGACCCTCGTATTCCCTCCCAGTTTGTCCGGAATACCGAGCGGAGCGGTAATCTTTGGGCGCTTCCTTACTGTCACTGTGGCTGCAACTTCATCGAGGTCCAGCGTCGTAAGTTTGAGTGTATGCTTCCCTGCCCGTGCCAAAAGGTCAACGCCGACGAGCGCGGTCAGCTTGCTCTTGTAGAGAAATACGGGAATCCTCCTGGCGTCCCAAGTGAGTTTTTTGACATCACGAATGTCGATGCCAGCAAGCGTAACCATGAAAGGTTCGCCCTGCGCCACCGCTTCTGGCGTTAGGAGCAGTTCGCCTCCATGAGCAAACAAAGCCGGCGCAGGAAGCAGTCCAGCAAGTATTAACAGAAATATACGAATGGATGATTGCATGGGGTCAATGCCATTTATTTTTATGTCCCTCGCAAAAGTCTCGGGACGATGAGAGTCTAATCCGTCTGGTGACGAAGAGATCTTCCATCGGATGCCGGGCTAGGAGTTGAACCTAGATACTGCGGTTCAGAGCCGCAGCGTCCTCGCCAGTTGAACGACCCGGCAATGTTCTTTTTCGATACTTCTTATCAAGGCTTCTTTTTCCCGACGACATTGTTTCAACTTTTTTTCAAATCTCCGGGCTTCAATCTCTAATTGGAATTCCTTTATATATACAAGTCTGAGTGGTAGCCAAAGTTTTGTTGAAGTAACTTCACTCCTATTGTGCTCTCCTATCCGCCGATATATGTTGTCCGTACTGCCCACATAATACCAATGTCTTTTCTCACTTTTCAAAATATAAACGGAATACATGGTTTCTGACCAGTTGAACCTGCCTGCGCAGGCAGGCGACCCGGCAGCGGACTCTTTGATAAATCAAGTATACCATCGGTATAGACGAATCAATCCGATTTGTAGAAATCTCCCTTTCTCCGCTCTTTTCATAAATCTACCTGTGGTGAGTTTGTCGAATCCGATGAGCTATTTCAAGAGTGTCTCAACTGTATTAATTCGAATTTCTTTTGTCGCGTCCACCCCTTTATCTCTGCTTCTCTTTTCAGAGCTGCTGACCTATTAGGATGTCCTTCCGTATAAACAATTTTGACTACTTGCTTTGAGCTTGTGTAATGACCACCACTTTTGTTCTTATGTTCATTAAAGCGACGCTCTACATTTGTGGTTATACCCGTGTAGAGAGAACCGTCACTACATTCGATAATATATACAAAATACATATAGTCCTTTGACTCTCTACGCTCGCTCACACTCAAAAGACAGGGGAACACTTCGCATTGCTATGCTCACACTTCGCATTGCTATGCTCAGTGTCAACTTCGCCTGAGCTCGGAAGACAGGGGAACACTTCGCATTGCTATGCTCAGTGTCAACTTCGCCTGAGCTCGTTGACTGCATTATACGACCAAGTTAGAACCTTTTTCAAACAAAACCTAGCCGAAGAATGAAGTCCTTTGCGCCTCGCAGAGCCTCGGCGCTCCCCGCCTCCGTCCCTCCTCGCCGACTCGGGGGACTCCGGCGGTCTTCTTACAGAAGCTGTACACCTTTCGCATTTTGAAGACAAAACGCTCAAGGTCTTGCGAAGCGGGAAGTTTCGCTTCTCACCCTCGCCCCGCTTTCCTTTTCCATTTTTTCTTAAGAATGCGCGCGTGTTTTTTAAGTCAGTAATGGAAAAGCGGAGGCTCGGGAGAAGAAAGGCGAAGACAAAGAAGAACAGTATGGTTTCGTCCGGTCATTCTATCATATTGTTGTCCGTGCCGAAGGGAGTGTGTTGCTAACATAATCAAAAGTAATTTGCTATAATTTTCCTATGTCTTTAGTGTCAATACCAGAAGCATCAAAGTGGGCTACCGATTATCTTGAAAAAGAGGTCTCCCCGACAAACATTTCTTACCTTGTGCAATACGGCAAGGTAAAAAAACATGGCGAAAACGGTTCCACTCTGGTTGATTTGAGTGATCTCAAGAAATACTATGAATCCTACAACGGGAATCGCGAAATCAGTTGGAAAAAAATCTCGGTAATGATTTAAACTGGACACTTTCATTTGATAATTTACGCGAGAAAGATACCACAAAGCATGTACGCCGGCTTCATCCGTACAAAGGGAAATATATTCCACAACTTGTTGAGTATTTTATAGACAATCACAAAAATGTTAAAATGAAGTTATGCATAATATAACAACAAAAATACTACTTGGTGATTCGCGTGAAGTGCTTAAAGAAATTGATGACAATTTGATTGATTTGATTGTCACTTCACCGCCTTATGCGGACAGAAGAAAAAATACCTATGGCGGTATCAGCACTGAAAAATATGTTGAATGGTTTTTACCCGTCAGCGAGCAATTATTACGCGTATTAAAACCGACAGGCACCTTTATTCTAAACATCAAGGAAAAAGCTGAGAACGGTGAGCGCAGTACTTATGTGCTTGAGCTTATTTTAGCGTTGCGTAAACAGGGGTGGCTATGGACGGAAGAATTTATCTGGCATAAAAAAAATAGTTATCCTGGTAAATGGCCAAATCGTTTTCGCGACTCATGGGAACGAGTATTGCAATTCAACAAGGCGCGCGATTTTAATATGTATCAAGAGGCGGTAATGGTACCAGTTGGTGATTGGGCGAATGGTCGACTGAAAAATTTGAGCGAGACAGACAAAATACGAGATAATTCTAAAAGCGGTAGCGGGTTTGGTAAAAACATCTCTAACTGGTTGAAGCGGAGCATGGTGTATCCTAACAATGTTTTGCAATTCGCGACCGTTTGTAACAACAAAAACCATAGTGCGACTTTTCCAGAAGAATTGCCGGAATGGTTTATCAAATTATTTACCCAACCAAATGATTGGGTTTTAGATCCATTTCTGGGTTCGGGCACTACTTCGGAAGTATCACAAAGAATGGGGCGTAATTCTATTGGTATTGATATAATTCCAGAGTATGTTGAGATGGTTAAAGAAAAAGTTGCGCAAAAAGAATCGTCTATATTCAGCCATAACAAAATCGCTGTATGAAAAAATTTAACTTACAAGAAATTTATAAATATGTAGAGAAACACATTTCAATCTTTCACCAAAGGAGGCTGGATTATGTGCAAAACAAAGTTGATTTGTTCAAGATTCTGAAACAGAAAAACCCCTACCTTTTCAGAGCCAAGAATGTTTTGACGGCTCAGGATTTAATCAAGGGATTTTTGGATGCTTTTTTGCAATCTCAAGAGGAAACATTATTTGGTGATTTTATCGAGGGTCTGGCTATTTTTGTTTGCGACAAAGTATATGGCGCAAAAAAATCAGAATTAACAGGTATTGATCTAGAATTTGAAAAAGATGGAGTAATTTATGTTGTTGAAATCAAAGCGGGCTGGAACTGGGGCAATTCAAGTCAAATCCGCCAGCTTAAAATTAATTTTGCAAATGCAAAAAAATTGATGCGGGCAAAAACTGGCAAAAAAGTCATTGCTGTAAATGGGTGTTGTTTTGGTAAGGACAATAAACCGGACAAGGGTGGTTATTTAAAATTATGCGGGCAACAGTTTTGGGAACTTATTTCTGGGGATGAAAAATTATACATAGATATCGTTGAACCGATTGGTTACGAAGCAAGAGAGAAAAATGAGGAATTCGCTGAGAATTATGCTCAAATAATAAACAAACTGACTTTAGAATTTTCGCAGAAATTTTGTGACGATGGAAAAATAAATTGGGAAAAGCTGGTCGAGTATAATTCAGGATTTAAAAGGATAATAAAAAAAATAAAAATATGAAAACTCGAGAAAATATGAAAGTGATTTACCCAATAACAATTGGGGATTTGCAAAATGATGCCCTTAAAAGAATTGGCAGAAAATTAAATGACGATGAATTGTATACTGCGGAAAAATGTGTTGAATCGGGATTATCATTTGTAATGGATATAACTCTAAAATCCGCGATTGAAGAGGCCATTGACAAAAATAACTAAAATAAAATTTGATTTAATGTTTGAATCAAAAGATGGTGCGTATTTCTTGTTTGATATTAAAACTGCAAAACCAAATGCCGGTGGGTTTAAAGAGCTTAAACGCACCTTGCTTGAATGGGTTGCTGTTGTTTTGGCAAATAAACCGGATGCGAATATAAATACTTTTATTGCGATTCCGTACAATCCCTACGAACCAGAACCATATACTCGTTGGACAATGCGGGGAATGCTCGATCTTGAAAATGAGCTTAAGGTAGCAGACGAGTTTTGGGATTTCCTCGGCGGTAAAAATACCTACAAGGATTTACTCGACTGCTTTGAGAGAGTTGGTATTGAGCTTCGCGATGAAATCGATGTCTACTTTAAGCGCTTTAACAAAAAATAGCCCGCCCCGCTTTTTTGCCACGCATTCCAATTCAAATCCCCCCCCAGCGAAAAAAATAAGAATGGAGAAGAGGCAAAAGGCGATGGCGCTGAAGCGCGAGTGCTCGGAGCGTTTCAGAGACGGAGGCGCGACGGCGCCGAGTCGGGGTCGCGGAATTTTCCAGCAGGAAAATATCCGTGACACGCCGAGGCTCTGCGAGGCGTTGGGCGGAATGGTTAGAGTCACCACGCAATCCGAGCGTACGATTCAATCTCAAGCCACCACGCATGCGGAGCGTGCGATTAGTCGTTAGTCGGATTGTTTTGATAAAAAGTTCGGATTTTGTTCAGGCGACACAGCCCCCAAAAAGCTTAACTCATTTGTGGCTGCGGGACTTGGATTCGAACCAAGATGACATGATTCAGAGTCATGTATCCTACCATTAGATGATCCCGCAATATCAGCTGGGGGCTCCTGGCTTTCAGCTGTTAGTGTGTTATAACGATACTGGAAAATCAGAGATTGTTCAACTGCATTTCAGTAGAATGTGCGGCTAAAAAAGGATAGGATATATGGAGAATGTGAAAGGCGCACCTATGCATGATACTAAAATTGAAAACAGGAAATCTTCTGAACCGCTGGAAAAGCCCGCCGAAACACCCGAATTCTCTTCGCGATCGAAAGTGCTCCCCAAGCCCGAGCTCCCAAGACTCGCAGTGCCAAAACCCACGAAGCCGCCACGCAGCTAGCGAAAGTCAGCTGGTGTTCTCGGCGCACAATTTACTGTGCGCCATTCTCTTTTGTTTTTTGCATCACAATTTCTTTCAGAAGATTGGCGTAACTCATGAAAAGAGAATGCCGGCGGATAGGAAGTGTATCCGCCGGCAAATCGCTCAAGGAACTTGATAGTGGACGGTCTCGCGGATACAACTGTCGCTTTTGCAATGCGTTATAGTCCATGGAAGATTGGCGGTTTTTGCCGTAAGGGCCGGACCTACACGGACGGTACCGCATTCCGCGCATTGCTGCTTGTGCCACTTTCCATTTTCTTTTCTCGCGCGGAGCAATGGGAGAGTGCTGGGTATTTCTTGAAATTTCATTGGCGTACATGTTTCTCACTGTACACTAATACAAAAAATGCCTTTTCACAACTGTTGAACTAGGGGGAGCGGAGGCGGCGAACTATTGAGGCCCGCGTGCCGAAAGATTTAGGAAATTGTCGCGGCAAGTTTGAGAAGGTCGTTATGCGCCTCCTCGTTTGAAGCGACGAAGAAGTCGCTTGAACCGAACACCCACGGAGCGCCGGAAAAATCGGTAATCTTTCCTCCGGCCTCCTGCACGAGAAGCACTCCCGCGGCATAGTCCCATTTATTGAGCCCCAAAAAGAAAACACCCTCCGTCCCGCCGCGCGCTACATAGGCAAGATCAAGCGCGGCACATCCCAAATAGCGTTTTGATTTGACAAACTGTTCCGCCGCGCCAAAGAGCGCGTTCAATCGTTTCTTTTCTCTTTTACCCGGAGCAAACGTAATCATTGCGTGTTCTTTGTCGCCGTCCGACACTTTTACCTGTTTGCCGTTCCAACATGTTCCTTTCCCTTTCTCGGCGGTGTAGAGAGAGTGCCCGACCGGTTGATACACGACGCCGGCAACCGGCGCTCCGTTCTTGAGTATCGCTATAGAAACGGCGAACAGCGGAATCCCGTTTACAAAATTCGCGGTGCCGTCAAGCGGGTCAATAATCCATTCGTAGGGTGAGTGTTGTTTTTCCGCGCCGCTTTCCTCGCTCAAAATGCTGTGATTGGGAAAGGCGTTCTTGATTTCTTTGAGGATCACGGATTCGGCTTCCGTATCGGCCGCCGTTACAAAGCTTTTGTCGGTTTTGACACGGCGTTCAACAGACGTTTCAAAATGGCGCAACACTGCTTCCCCTCCCTTTTTCGCCGCTGTAATCGCGACATCAAGTAAATCCATGAAAGGCTAAATTAACCAAACCACAAACTGCACAAAAGACCAGACAAAATCCAAACTCTTCAAACCACAAAACGCGGCACTATGTTTTCTTCTTTGTTCTGCTTATTTGTTGATTTGTGTTTTGCCTGCCCCGTAGGCACCTTGTGTCCTTCGGGGTTTGGATTTTTGTGTACTGTGTTTTGTGTTTTAATCCGTATATCTCCCTTCGGAAGCTTTAGCGGTTTCCTCCACCCGTTCTTTGAAGATTTCCCGGGCCGCTTGCACATTTTTCTCATCGCCGTGCCACGCTTTAAGTACCGGGTCCTGCAGCGCGCGCGAGTAGGAAAATGTGATGCGCCAGGGAGCATTCTGCTCTTTTGCCATTTTCACTATTTCATTCAGGCGCACGGTTGCTTCCTCGGGAGTTTGTCCGCCGGAAAGAAACACAATGCCGGGAACTTCACTCGGCACAGCGGAAAAAAATGCGTGAAGGGTGGCTTCGGCGATTTGCTTTGCGGAAGCTTTCTCGCCCGATTCATTTCCAGGAAGCGCCATGCTGGATTTTAAGATAAGACCGGAAAGAGCGACTTTTGCTTTTTGTATCTCTTGAAATACGGCAGACAGCGTCTCGGTAAGCACCTTTTCGCTTCGGAGAAGCGAGTGCGTACCATGAAGCAACACCTCTGGCTCAATAATCGGGACGAGTCCGGCTATTTGACTCTCTCCTGCGTACTCGGCCATACGCTTGGCATTCTCGTGTAGGCACTGTTTGGTGGGCAGCTTGTCTCCGATGCGAATCACCGCTCGCCATTTGGTGAACTTCGCTCCGAGCTTGGCGTATTCGGAAAGTCGCGTAGAAAGGCCGTCAAGTCCCTTCGTCACCTCCTCTTGAAAGGAATCGGGCAGCGGTTCGGTTTTCTGGTCAACCTTGATGCCGGGGAGAATGCCGCGCGCCGCGAGAAACTTTGCAAATGGGACGCCGTCTTTTGTTTTCTGCCGAATTGTCTCATCAAAAAGAATTACTCCTGAAAGCCCCTTTTCAATTTCGGGAGTAGAGAAAAGAAGCTCCCGCCATTGTCTCCGCATCTCGGGCGTTTTTTGAATTCCATACTTGTCAAACCGCTTGTCGCAGGTGCCCATACTCTCGTCCGCCGCGAGGATTCCTTTGCCAGGCGCGAGCAATCTTTGAGCAATGTCGTTTAGTGCGTGCGGCATATAATGGGGAAGTATAACAAAAATACAACACTGTGGCGGCGCAAAAGTTATACGGTAATCGCCGCCAGTGTTATCGCGGCGGCGATCGCGGTGACGAGTCCAACTTTTTGATGCGCCGCGAGGCGCTCGCGATTTATTGCGAGCCCGAGCAGAACCGCGATAATGATGTAGCTTTCAGAAAGTGCGACGACGATTCCGATTGGCGCGAGCGTCATCGCAAACGCGAACGCGACCCACGCCGTTTTGTCCGAAACCGACATTTGTAGAAGTACGCCTCTGCTTTGGTTTATGTCGCGGATTGTGTCCCGCACCCTGCCGCGTGAAAGCAAAATGAGTCCGGTAACGCCAGCAATGAAAATATCTGTTACGAAATTCGCCATTATCGGGTCGGAAAGCCGCGCTCCCCAACCCATGAAAAAATTGGCGGCACCCATAAAGACGGCGCCGAGGAGCGCCAAGAGCGTCCCTCGTTCAAGCAAAAAGTGCTTTATATGAAATGGCTTCTTCAGCGACACGAGCGCGAGGCCTATCAGCAATCCGACAACAAGAAATATCTGAAACGAGGTTACCCGTTCGCCAAGAATGAAAAACGCGAGAAGAGCCGCGACGGGAACTTCAAACGACCAAATGGGTTCCACAACCGCGAGCTTCCCTACCCGAAGCGCTTCAAAATCAAAAAGCGCCGCGATGAGAAGAACAACGCAGAGAATACCGAGAACAAAAAGGGTACTGCCGGAAGAAGCAAAGAACGCTCCAATATTCTTATACACGAAAGGGAAAAGCACGACCGCACCGAACGCGGTTACAAAAAAGAGCGCTTCAATATCTCCGACTTTTCTGGTGGAGCGTTGAATGAGAAAATCGCCGAAGCCCCAACAGAGCATCGCCACAAACGCCAGCCCAATTCCAACTGATATACTCATCTATTTTATGTAGTTACCCATGCTCAGCACATCTATTCTCTAATTCGTGAGAATTAGAGAATAGAGAGGATACCCTTGATTGGCTGTGGAAATGAAGGTGCGCACCAATAATATACCTCCAAGCTTTGCTGACGCCGGTCAACCAAATCGGCCGAAAAAAGTACGGAAAGATGCCGCGAGGTGGACTTAACTGAAAGTTTGATAACTTCCGCAATTTCCGTTACATTCGCCTCGCCGTTTTTCTTGAGAAATCTCAAAATCGCCAACCGCCGTTTGTTGGCGAGCGCTTTGAGCGGTCTTTCAAGTTCTTTGAGTTCCATACGCCTCAGTATATCATCCCGCCAACCCTGTCACGCCACTATGTATGCGGCCATCCCCCTTTCTACGCTTATTCTCTAATTCGTGAGAATTAGAGAATATACTGCATTATAAAATAATTCTCACGGCTATTGTGCGGGAAAGATGTGAGAAAGAAAAATCCTACTCGAGGGTAATCACATAGAGGCCATGTTTCTCGATGAGGGCGCGCTGGCCGAATTGGTCTAGGTCGGATTTGAGAATGTAGCCAACATTCTTTATGAGACGGCGGCCGGTGTAGCTTTTGGTGTTCTGGTTCCACTCCTCTAAAATCAATGTGTCGCCCGGACTAATCTCAAAATCGGCGATGCGGAGTTCAAAGCGTTTTTCGCCAGAGAGAACTTTCTCAAAAAACTCCGGCCAGATTTTTTTATGAATTTCACGGCTCATATTTTCTTCTTGGCTTGCGCGGATTTCATAAATTCAACAAAAAGCGGATGGGGCGAGAGCGGGCGGGATTTGAGCTCGGGGTGGAATTGCGTGCCGAGGAAAAATGGGTGGATTTTGCGAGGGAGTTCGGCGATTTCCATGAGTACGCCGTCGGGCGATTTGCCGGAAAAGACGAGGCCGCCGGCTTGGAGTTTTTCTATGTACTCGGGATTCACCTCAAAGCGGTGGCGGTGACGCTCATGAATCAGCGTTGAGCGTTTAGCGTTTAGCATTGAGTTGCCGGAGCCAAAATATGCAGAGAAGGCGATGGTGCCGGGAGAGAGATGCGCGGGGTAGGCGCCGAGGCGCATGGAGCCGCCGTAATTTTCCTTCTCCAGTTTTTTGCGCTGGTCGGGCATGATGTCAATGATTTTATGCGGCGCCTCCGGATTGATTTCGGTCGTGTTGGCGTCTTTGAGCCCCAACACATTTCGCGCGTACTCTATACACATAAGCTGCATACCGTAACAAAGCCCGAGGTACGGGATTTTGTTTTTCCTCGCGTATTCAATGACTTTGAGTTTCCCTTCTATACCCGTCTCGCCGAAGCCCCCGGGAACAATCACGCCGTCGTATTTTTTGAGAGAATCCACCCGCTCGTCGCCGGTTTCAAATCGTTTGGAATTAAGCCAGTGGATGTTTGGTTTCAGCCCAAATTTATACGACGCATGTTTTATTGCTTCAATGACCGAAATATAGGCATCGGAGAGAATGAAGTCGCCGGTGTCAAAGTACTTCCCAACGACAGCGATTTCCACCTCGCCTTTGGGATTTCTAATTTTTGATACAAAATTTCGCCACTTGGCGAGCGTGTCGCGGCGAATGCGCGACTTGAGGCCAAGGCGCTCCAATATAATGGCGCCGAGGTTGTCGCGTTCAAAATTAAGCGGCACTTCATAAATTGAATCTATATCCGGCGCGGAAATCACCGCCTCGGCCGGCACATTGCACCAAATGGCGAGCTTTTCCTTCCGCTTGGCGTCAAGCGGCGCCGAACTCCGGGCAATGATGATATCCGGCTGGACGCCGTAGGAATTGAGTTGCCTCACGGCATTTTGAGTCGGCTTGGTCTTCATCTCGCCGAGTTTAGACGGGATCGGCAGGAAAGTTACCAAAATAAACAAAACATCGCCCGGGTGCTTGAGTTTCAAAACGCGCGCCGCCTCAATAAACAAAATGTTTTGATAGTCCCCGACCGTCCCGCCGATCTCAATAAGCGAAACGGCCGAGCCGTTTTGCTCGGCAGCGCGCTCAATCCGCCGCCGGATTTCATCGGTGATATGAGGGATTGCCTCAACACATTTCCCTTTATAGCCGAGCGAGCGCTCGCGTTCAATAACATGCTTGTACACCATCCCGCTTGTTATGTAATCCTCACTCTTGAGGTTAATTTCCATGAACCGCTCATAATTCCCCATGTCTTGGTCGGTCTCCAATCCGGAATCCAAAACGAAAACCTCACCGTGCTCGGTGGGGTTCATGGTGCCGGCGTCCACATTAAGATAAGGGTCAACTTTAATCGGGTTCACCTTGAACCCTTTGGACTTGAGGATGAGGCCGATGGAAGAAGTCGCCACGCCTTTCCCGACTCCAGACATGACACCGCCGATGACGAAGATGTATTTATGATTCTTTTTGGACATTTTGGATAATTTCTTAACTCCAAACTCTAAATTCTAATCAAGTTCCAAGTCCAAATTTCAAAACTCAAATTTTAATCTTTTAACTTTGATTTTTGAGTTTGTTTAGAGTTTAGAGTTTAGAGTTTTCTGCAGTTTGTATTACACATTCAGATACCTCCTCACCGCCAAAAAACTTGAAACAGCTCCAAGCGCAATGCCTGAACCAGCGATGATAAGGAAAAATTCGCCGAAATGCAGGGTATAGTAACGGAACACATTGAGCCCGCTGAAGAAATCCTCCGTCGAGTCTCCGAGATAATACGTGAGTGGATAAAAGAGAGCAAGCGTAATGAGCGCGGCACTCACGCCATACAGTACGCCTGAAACCACGAACGGCCCGCGTATATATTTGTCGCTCGCGCCGACAAGGCGCATCACTCCTATTTCTTCGCGGGAGATATAGATAGCCAAACGGATGGTGTTGAAGGCGATGCTTATGGAAACGACCACAAGCAAAAACGCCAGCGCTAATCCGAGAGTTTGCGCAGAACGTATGATGTTTGAAAGCCTGTCGATGGCCGTTTTGTGGTCGTAATAATTCACCTCGTCAATGATGGGGGTGCTTCCGCTCGAAAGAGCGTTTTCGCTCTTAAGGAAATTCGCGATGCCTTCATACTCTGAAGGTTCTTTGGCGCGAATGTTAAGCACTGCCCCAAGCGGATTATCGGGAAGTTCTTCGAGCGCTTGGAGCGTCAGCTCGTCATTTTCGTGGCGCTTCTTAAAGTTTTCGAGCGCCTGCTCGCGGGAGATATATTCCACATCTTTCACCTCTGGGAGCCTTAGGAGGATTCCCTTGAGCGCGGTTATTTCTTCTTCGCTCGCGCTTGTCTGAAAGTACACATTCACATCAACTTTGCTTTTGATTTCTTCAAGAGAAGCGCTTAACGTCGCGGAAAGGAAAATTACGCCTCCTATCACGAATAGCGTTATCGTCATGATAAACACGGAGGAGAGGGAAACGAAACCGTTTCGATAGAAATTGACGGCTCCTGCCTTAATGACGCGTTTTATGCTAGTCCAAACCATAAGAATGGTAAATTCGAAGTCCGAATATCGAAATTCGAAACAATACCTAAATTCTAATTTCTAAATTATACACGATTCTTGGATTTTGATTTTGCTCATTGGGATTTGTTTAGGATTTCGGATTTCGTGCTTCGGATTTCCGGAAGATATGTGTTGTCTTACAACACATATCTTCCTGTGGGGTCATCTCTGATAATTCTCCCTTTCTCCATGGTGATGACCCTCTTGCCCAAGGAATCTATGACGCCCTTATTATGCGTTGTAAGAATCACCGTCGTACCTAGGTCGTTTATCTTTTTTAATATCTGCACGATCTCATAGGTATTTATGGGGTCAAGACTTCCGGTTGGTTCATCGGCAATGACCACATCTGGCTGGTTTACGATTGCGCGCGCGATGGCCACGCGCTGTTTTTCCCCGCCAGAGAGCTCGCGTGGGAAATTCCACATTTTGTCGCCAAGGTCAACCATTTCAAGAACATAAGGAACATCTGCCGCGATTTCTGAATCGCTACGCCCTGCCATCTCCATGGCAAACGCTATGTTTTCGAACGCGGTTTTATTTGGGAGCAGACGAAAATCCTGAAATATCGCTCCGATTTTGCGGCGGTATTTGTGCAGTTTATTGCGCTTCAGCGCGTGGATATTGACTGACCCGAAAAGAATACTGCCGCTTGAAGGACGCTCTTCTACAAGAATCATCTTAAGGAGTGTAGTTTTCCCCGCTCCTGAATGGCCAACAAGGGAAACGAATTCCTTCGGCTTAACGGTAAAGCTTATTTCATCAAGCGCGACGCATCCGTTATATTTCTTGGTAATTTTGTCGAAGTGAATCATGGGGATAGCTTCTAGCTTCTAGCTTCTAGCTTCTAGCTTCTAGCTTCTAGCTTCTAGCTTCTAGAAATTATATCACAGGTCACAAGATTCTCGTAAAAAATGGGCTACGCGCAGGATGCGGAGACAAAACCTCGGATACTGACCTCTCGATATACAAAAAAGGCCCCAGGGCAGTTGAGCCGCCAAGGGGTCCGTCGTAGCTATTAGCACATCGCAGCAGAAATCCTTTTCTGGGACGAGAGTGAATACCAACCCTTGTTAGTCCTAGGGTGTGGGCTACAATGCAAAGAACCTTGAAGCTCTTCGCACCATCCTTCTCGTTCGCATTTGCGAAAGTGGCTCGGGTATGAGCCGCCTGGATGATTACCACGATTTCGTGGAACAGAATCTAGCCGCCAAATATAGTTGCCGGCGGCAGAATTCGCTCCTCGTAGTGCATCCGATGTTTTACAGCAGCCCTGCAGGAACCGGCACTTCCGCTTCCACGCCGGCGAAGGTCTCCACTCTGCGACAGTTTTCACGGCTTGCCGCAAAACGGCGACTTTGGTCGAGCCGGCGATCCAACACCCTGAGTGCGATGAACCGCACGGAACAGCCCTAATCCCCCAGCAGGTGGTGGGCGCGCAGGGTGTTGGTTTTCAATGTGCTGACAAAAATATCCTATCAAACCCTGCCTATAATGTCAAGCAACAATCTGGTCGGAAAAGTGAGTCAGTAAACTCCGCTCGCCCTATCCCTGTGCGGGAGCACAGGGCGTTCGGCGAGCGGAGTTTCCTTTTGCTCTCCTCAACGGGGAAACTACAGTTTCCCCGACCCCTTTCGTTGACCCGCCATTCATCCCTGCGCGGAGCGCAGGGAGTTCTGGCGGGTCATTAAAAGGGCGCCTAAAATAAAGGGGTTCCGGCATTCCGAAAAACCCTTTAGATTTTCCTCTCAACTTTCAACCCCGACGTAAAGTCGGAATCCTGACCTCCGACGCTCCTGTCGGAGCAGGCGGAGCGTCGGGACTTCAAACTTACAACTTACTTTCCGCCTCAATGAACTCGTCGAGTTCGCCTTGAAGCACCTTATCTATTTGCGCGGTTTCTACACCGGTGCGGTGGTCTTTGACCATTTTGTAAGGATGCAAAACGTATGAGCGGATTTGATTGCCCCACTCTACCGAAGTTGTTTTGGAAATTTGCATGCCTTTTTCTTTGGCAAGACGCTCCGCCTCGCGCAATTTGTAGAGCTTGCCCTTGAGAATCTGCATTCCCTTTTCTTTGTTTTGCGCCTGATTGCGTTCTGACGTTACATGCACGGAGATATTCGTCGGCAGGTGCGTGATTCGCACGGCGGTCTCGCGTTTGTTCACATTCTGTCCGCCGGGGCCGCCCGCACGGGCGGTCGTGATTTCAAGCTCGCTTTCGGGAATTTCAAAATGCTTGTCGGCCGGCGGAAGTCTTGGTATCACTTCCACCATGGAAAATGAGGTTTGCCTCTTTTTCTGCGCGTTGAACGGCGAGATGCGGACGAGGCGGTGCACGCCGCTTTCGTTTTTGAGCGTCCCATACGCGTTCTTTCCGGCAACCTCCACGGTAATGTTTCGAAAACCTCCGTGGTCATTTTGGTTTTGATTGATAATGCCGACGCTCCACCCCTTTCGCGCAAAGAATTTGCGATACATATTGAGGAGCATCGCGGAAAAATCTTCTGAATCGTCCCCTCCGGCTCCGGAAAAAATCGTCATGATTGCATCTCCTCCGTCATACATACCGCCTCCTTCTTCGGTTTCGGTTTTTAGCGATTGAAGTTCTTTGATTGTCTCTTGCGCTTTTACTTTGTCAGTCCAAAAATCCGGCGATTGCATCACCGTTTCCAACTCTGATATACGTTTCTGCCTTTTTTCCTTCTCGTCCATACAGGGTGAGTATAGCGGAAATATGGTCTTCTGAAAACGTGTCAAAAAGTAAGAAAAATAAAAGCGGTATTGACCCTGGGGCAAGCCCCAGGTCCTAAGGAACTCGCTTCGCTCGTACTTCGCGCGGCAGAGCCGCGCGGTATTAATACCCTTATATTTCGTCTTCGCTCAGACTTTCTATGTTAGATTTTTAAAGTCGCATATTCTTCCCCGTGGTTCATGGCATCCTGCTTGCCCGCCTCCGGAGGACTTCCTCCCTAG
>LCPL01000002.1:59345-78572 GCA_001003605.1 Parcubacteria group bacterium GW2011_GWC2_48_17 | reverse complement strand
GACATGGGGCCTCCATTGGTTGAATAGGTTGTTCGTTTGAAACTGACGACTAAATCTGGTGGGTAATGGTAATACTTTCGCGAAAAAAGAAAAGGGCCGCCCTTTTCAGAACGGCTTGACAAAAAGTAGGCTGACAATAGCGCCTAGGGATAGGCCGAGGCCCAAGAGCAGAAACAAAACATCAAGGGCGAGTTGGCGCGGCTTAATGCCTGCTACCAGCCCAGACCCAATCCGAAGGAGCATGTAACCGGAAATGAGAAGTCCGGCGATAAGGGCGGTAGATTTCAAAAACAAGAACATAGGAATTTGGTTCTTCCACAAGAATACGCCCAAAATGCGTAAAGTCAATAATTTGTATGGCGAGTTCAACAATGAAATGCAACGCTTGAGGTAAAATCAAGCGTATGAAAAAAGACAGTATCAAGAAAAAGCGAAGGAATTTCAGCCATTTTGATCTAAACGAGAGGGTTCAGATTGAAATTAATTACAGTCGGGGCAAGAGTTTGGCTCAAATTGCCAAAATCTTGGGCAAAAGGAGGAGTAAAAGCTCTGTTTCAAGGGAAATAGGCGGCCGTCCGAGCAAAGGTCTTGGTAGGTACAAGGCATATCAGGCCAATTTGAAGTCATTATCGCGAGATAAACGCCGAGGAAGAAGGGAGAGATTGAAAAACGAGACCGTCCGGAGATACGTCATAGACAAAATGAAGTTGGGCTGGTCTCCGGAACAGATTTCTCTCCGACTGCCGATAGACTGCAGAGGGGAAACAATTTCATACGAAGCCATATATCAATTCGTCTACGCGCAAATTAGACGCGGAGGAAGCGGGAAGGCAAAAGAAGGATGTGAGGATTTGAGAAGGTGTTTACCGAGACGACGTAGCCGCAGAAGCACAAAAGGAGCGAGGAAGGCCCAAAAGATTGAACGGTTAGAGAGTTTGCCGTCAATTGAGAACAGACCGTCAACTGCGGATGAAAGAAAAGAAGTCGGTCATTTTGAAGACGATACGATAGTTTCAAGACAAAGCGCCGCCAGAATAAAATCTGTGAATGAACGAGTAAGCGGAGTAGTGTTTCTTGGTTGGATGAGAGACGGCACAAGCGCAGAATCCACCAGAGTCATCTGTGAAAGACTGTCCTCGATTCCTTCCCCATACCTGAAGACATTAACGAGAGACAGAGGGACGGAGAATTTCGGATGGGAGAAGATAGAAGGCGTCCTTCCGTTGAAAGTATACTTCGCCCATCCGTACTGTTCACATGAAAGAGGTTCCAATGAGAATATCAATGGACTGGTACGAAGGTTCTTCTCGAAAAAGACCGATTTTGCCACCGTGACGGAAGAAGAAATACGGCGAGTTGAATATCTTCTCAACACCAGGCCGAGGAAGAGATTTGGAGGAAAGACTCCTCTTGAAGTATTATTGGAGAAAACAGGCGTTGCAATTACTTATTGAATGTAGCTATAAGACCGCCTTGAAAGAGGAGTATTTAAAAAAACAGCGGGGGCGAAACCGCTGTTGTCGGTGGTACGAGCGAGGCGCTGCTGTAAATGGACACCAGGTATCTTTCAGTCCCTATTTTTTCCTTTGACCATTTCCAGATATTGCTCCATAGAAATAATCAGTTGCTCGTACATAAATTTATAATAATCGCCGGTGTCATCGGTAGTTTGTCCTTTTTCCAAAGATGTAATATACACGCGGCGAGATTCTTTTGGCACGATAAGCGGCGGGAAATTATTTTGCAGCAAAACCAAATTCATGAGCAACCGCGCGACGCGGCCGTTGCCGTCGGTGAAAGGATGAATTGACACCAGCCGATAATGCGCCTCAATCGCTTTTGCCGCCTGATGAGAGTGATTTTCGGCGAGTAAAACGATTAGCTCTTTCATAACATCGGGAACTTTGACCGGATTTGGGAAAATCGCCATTGAGCCGGCGACTCTAACCGGCACTGTCCGCAGTTTTCCGGCATTGGCGTCGTCAATTTTTTGAAGAATCAATTTGTGAATGTCCAAAATCACTGGCAAAGTCACAGCGCCGCGAGTTTTATTTTTTCTGGCGAAATCAACGACAAAATCTACAGCCCGCGAATGATTTTTGGTTTCCAGTAATTCGTTCAGCGTCTTGCCTTCCACTGAAATATCTTTTTCAATCACCTGCGCCGTTTCCTGCCGTGTCAAAGTGTTGCCTTCAATGGCGTTGGAAGTATAAGTCAGTTCTACTCTGTACCAATCGTCTAGATTTTTAATGAGCGCCGGGTCGAGTGGCCCAAGTGCGTTAATTTCGGTTTTGAGTTCGTCTATTTTTTTGATTTCCCCAGAAAAATCCATATCAGCAATGATAACAGAAATGCTTATCAGCCACACTTGACACCCGCCACGCCACCATGCTAATCTGAAAATAGAAGTTTAGGGTAACTCACCCTAACCAAAAACAAAATTCTGCAAAGAGGTTCGAATGACAGAAAAATTCATTATTCCCAAGGCATGGGGAGCGACTTACAATACTGCCATTAAGGAGCATAGTGGATGGCAATGTCCCCATTGCAATGAAAGAGCCTGCTATCCGGAGGAACTTCTGGATAATCCTCACGGGTTGTATAGGTTTGTGATTGGATTTTCGATGGAGATTCCTTTCGGTTCAATGCGTTCTGGCATTCACCGAAGTGACAATCAAGTGATTGGATCATTCATTGTTGAATGCCCCCGCTGTTTTGAGAAATACTTCATACACGTAACTGTGGCAGAAGTAAGGCGTGCTGTGGAGAAATGTCCAAAATGGCCAATTTCATCTCCCTGATCTCAATTTACGACATACCGGCTGCCAATGACCTCGCAGTCAAAAGTGGCCGGCTTTTTTTATATTTACTTCTTCTCCTTGTATTCCACATCCTTTACATTTCCCTTTCCTCCCTCATCTTTCTTTGGTGGTGGGTTGTTTTAGGTGTTGCAATTAATTCTGGAACTTATGTATAAGTAAATATGGCCACCCCAAAAGAGGAGTATTTAAAAAAACAGCGGGGGCGAAACCGCTGTTGTCGGTGGTACGAACGAGGCGCTACTATAAATTGAGTTTGAAACCGAAGTTGCCGCGGTCGCGCCAGCCGAGGTAAAACTTGAAGGTGCCGTGTTGATAAGAGGCGAACGGCAACCAGAAAAACCCGTATCGGCTGGAAGCCACATTCCACCCGCCATTCGGATTGAACACTCTCTCGGGGTAACGCCCGACCCGCTCCGATTCCTTGTCGGCAATGCCCATCACATAAAAGGTGAGGTTGTGACCGAGATTTCTAATCCGCCAGCGAAAGAGCCGATTTCGTTCTCCCGTTCTGTATTTTTCGGGAGGGCTCGGAGCGTCAATGTTCCCGAACCACCAGACGGGATTGAGCTTCTGGCACAATGTGATTTTTCGGTCTGATTTTGGCTGAATCTTCACCCTCTGCCACCGCGGCTCCACTTGCGTGGTTTCGGAGGGTTTTGTTAGTTTGGCGTTAGCCACGACTCCAGTGGTGCCTCGACAACCCGCAAAAAGCGCGCACAGCGCGAAACCGACAAAAAATGATTTCGTTTTCATTCACACCTCTATTTTCCACTCACGATATTGCCGTTTCTATTTCCCCCAGTCAAGTGAATGCATGTCGTAAAGGAAGGTTTAGCCTTCGTTTTTGATTGGAACTACAGTTGTTTAACAGACTAGGACTTCCATTTTCCTGAGTTCATCATATAATTATGAGTAACATGGTAAATGTCCAATTTGAGGAAGACCAGCAATTCGGTAGTTCCAGCGGCAGTTTCCAGTCGCGACAGATTTTAGGCGTACCGGCAACACCGGGTATGGTTCGTTTGCTTGGAAAACTTGGGGTTCGCGATGAAAAAATTGCCGGCTATATCTTGATTACAATTGCCATTGTCGCTTTTATTGTCTCCATCTTTATTTTCGCCAAAGTATTTACTGGCGGTGCGGGAGGAGACGCATCGAGAGTCGGTCCGCCGGCGGGAGAAATATGAGACAAGCATACCAATATACGAATTAGGCGAATGATACAAATGGAACTTTACAATATCCATTGTTAAAATGTTTTTTAAACCCAAATCAGACAAGCAACGTGGCTTCACCCTGATTGAGCTCCTGGTGGTAATTTCCATCATTTCGCTCTTGTCGTCGGTCGTGCTCTCGAGTTTAAATAGCGCGCGTGTGAAGGCAAGTGATGCTAGACATATATCCTCTCTCAAACAGCTTCAGACAGCACTTTCTTTTTATTATGACCAGTTTGGCTCCTATCCTAGCGGTTCAGGTTATGATTACGGCGGTTCAACGGCTTTTGAAACGGCACTTACTCCGCTCGTAACAAATAATTTTATCTCCAAGGTTCCACATGGATATAATTATCCGAATAATGCCTGGCCATACGCGTTTTGGTATTGGAATGGAGGTATAACATGTGGTGGAATACCTCCTAACGGAACCTACACCCTTGTGTTCCTCAGTGAGAAATCAACCTTTAATTTCCCTGTATATGATGTTTTATCTCAAGGCACTCGTTACTGCGTTAACGGCTCGTGAAAAAATTTGAGGAAAAAAGATTTGAGATTCCAAAAGGGGAAACAAAACTACGGTTAGATTTTAAATTCCACGACATCTCCGTCTTTAACTACATATCCCCTCCCTTCTGTCCGCAGGAGGCCTTGCTCGCGGGCATGACCTAAAGAGCCGGCAGAAAGCAGTTTGTCCCACTCTATCACCTCGGCGCGGATGAAACGGTCGCGAAAATCGGTATGAATGGCCGCGCCCGCTTCCGGCGCGCTAGAACCGCGCTTGATTGTCCACGCTCTTGTTTCGTCTTCGCCTGTCGTGAAAAAGGTGATCAAATCCAAAATTTCGTAACTCTTTTTAATCAAGTTATCCAAACCCTTTTCAAACACAGGGTCAACACTGATATATGGGCCGGGAATTTTTGCGCAAACTTCTTCCCGATTTTTGCCGGCTTCCGAGGTGTTTAGCACATACAAAATTGGCTTTACGGTGAGCAAATTGAGCTGCTGCATAATCGGTTTCTCTATTTCGTCGGTCACTACCGCTGATGCCAGTTGACCGGCCTCCAGGACTTTCTCAAGCTTTTTTAATAGCGCTTGTTCGGTAATCGCTTCTTTCTTGTTGCTTTTCACATCCTTTTGAATGCTGGAAAGACGCTTGGACACAGCTTGCATGTCCGCGAGAATGAGCTCAAGATTTATTACTTCAATATCGTGGAGCGGTTCCACTTTGCCGTCAACATGGATAATGTCGCTATCCTCAAAAACCCGCACCACTTCAGCGATGGCATTCGTCTCGCGGATGTGCGAAAGAAACTGGTTACCAAGCCCCTCACCCTCCGAGGCGCCCTTTACGAGCCCTGCAATGTCCACGAACTCTACGACAGCCGGGATGGCTTTCGCGGATTTGCTAAATTCAGAAAGCTTAGAGAGCCGCGGGTCCGGCACTGGCACGATTCCAACCGACGGGTCAATGGTGCAAAACGGATAATTTTCAGCCGGCACGCCTTTTTTTGTAAGCGCGTTAAAAAGCGTGGACTTGCCCACATTCGGCAGACCGACAATTCCGATGGATAACTTCATGTGTATGAGAAGTCTAATGTAAAAATGGAGAATATCAAAATCTGGTAGTAAAATCCCCGCGGTGCGCACTTTGCATCGCGGGGGTGGTGGTGAATGACTTCAAACTATCTTGCCGGGGCCGCAGGATCCTCGAAGAAATCGAGAGAGCCGCTTTTCGAATGCGGATTAACGGAAACATCGGCATCCTCGTGAACGACATTCACTGGAACGATCTGACCACTGCCAAGGTCAACGAAAAACGTCTTCCGTAGTTTTCGGACTTGTGTCCGCTGTGGTGGATTCGCCCGAAGGATGGCAACATGTTCGTCAATGAATACTGGTTCCCCCATCTGGCAGAGTATGGCGTTCGCACACCTAAACGCCCCGCGGCGAGATTCGTTTATCCAGTACTCTTTCTGAAGTTTGATGAATGCCTTGGGATTACCGAGATGGCCTGTGTAGACTATGTGTCCCACCAAAACACTTGCAAAAGTCCATTGAGGCGGAACCTTTCTATGCACAGCGTCCTCCTCTGCGCATTGTTCGGTCGGAAGCGGCGGAAGCCGCCATGTTGTTCCCGGCCGTAGCCGGTCGAAACCAATTAGCGTTGTCATACATCTGGTATTCAGATTACCACGGATTTCTAACAAAACCAAATCATTTACTTTGACTATCAAACAATCATTAGAAAGCTCGCCTGCCCCACCGGCTAAATGTATGCGACCATTTGCGTATCCCTTTTTCTGTAACGAATTTCAGAGGACCAATTTTTTTCACGCGAACATTAAATCCAGCGAACCATAGAATGCCTTTTTTAATTTCATTGGTCGTATCGCCAAAGACGAGGCGGGCCAAAATTGGCGGAGCATCAGAAAGCACAAAAACTCTCGCGCTGCGGCCTTTGAGCAGTCTGCTCCAGAGAAGGTCCTTGAAAATACCTGCTTCATAAAACTGAAACGCGAATTTGGGAAGCCAGAGGCGGTCGAACATACCCTTTAGGAGTGCTGGCATGGTGGACCACCATGCCGGATAGACTATGACGAAATGGTTCGCCCATTGGATATCATCCTGAATTTTCAGAAGGTCCGGTTCTAACGGCTGCATCTTCTTGTAACCCTTATGCAAAATTGGATTAAACGAGAGCTCGCCGAGGTTCGCAAGGCGAACATCATGTCCGGCCTCCTTCGCGCCACTCGCATAGTCAGCGGCGAATTTCGCGCTTAAACTATTGCTGTCCGGGTGCCCCACTAGGATAAAGATTTTTTTCATCGAAAAATGAAACATTTTGCCCGTAAATTGCACCCCAACTCGACTACTTACCCGAATAACTTTTGGACCGTAGCGGGCTCGAACCGCTGACCTCTCGCATGCCATGCGAACGCTCTACCAGCTGAGCTAACGGCCCATCATTTCCAAAAGTTTAACGGGTGAACCATTGGATGCATAATACCATTTTACTACAGGCCCATAGTGAAAAGTATCTTATCGTTTTTCCCTGCCAAAAGAAAGGCCGGCCACACACAGGTGGCCGGCTATGAGATTGCACGAACCGAGACAATGTCATGATATGTCCAGCGCCGGTCCGCCGATGTCGCGGCGGAAATGTTGTCCGCCTTATTTTGCTAAAGCAAAAGGAAGAATGTTTCGTATCCCACCAATTGCCACTACTGAAGCACAACAGTAAGTCGGCTCTCGGAAGTCACCTCCATAAAACCGCCGTCAAGTTCAAACGACTTTTGCTGCCCCTTACATCTGGCGCGAATGCTACCTTTGGACAGGTGCGAGATAAGCGGAACATGGTTCGGAAGCACGGTAATCTCCCCCGCTTTGGTCGGCAAGGTAACGGAATCAACATAGTCGTCGTAGACGACTTCCTTGAGTGAGACGATTTTAAGTTGAAGAGTGTCGGCCATAAAACTAGCATTTAGAAGGTAGAAAGTAGATGGTAGTGAAAACCAAAGGACCCCCTCTTTTCTACCCTCTACCTTCTACGAGCTACTCATCTCATCAATCCCCCCCTTCATATAAAACGCTCCCTCTGGCTTATCATCATGTTTGCCATCTATGATTTCCTTGAAACCGCGAACCGTCTCGGCGCGCGAGACATATTTACCGGGCTTTCCCGTGAAGACTTCGGCGACATTAAACGGCTGCGAAAGAAAGCGTTGAATCTTTCGGGCGCGCTCTACGAGAAGCTTATCGTCGTCCGAAAGCTCTTCAATCCCAAGAATCGCGATGATATCCTGCAAATCCTTGTAGCGTTGCAAAATGCGCTGCACCTCGCGAGCGACTTTATAGTGCTCCTCACCGACGATGTTCACATCAAGCGCCGTTGAGCTTGAATCAAGCGGGTCAACCGCCGGGTATATGCCGAGCTCGGTAAGCTGGCGGGAGAGCACAACGGTGGAATCAAGGTGCGAGAAGGTGGTCGCGGGAGCCGGGTCGGTGATGTCGTCGGCCGGCACATAAATCGCTTGCACTGATGTAATGGAACCTTTCTTGGTTGAAGTGATGCGTTCCTGAAGCTCGCCCATTTCGTTCGCGAGTGTCGGCTGGTAGCCGACCGCAGACGGCATGCGCCCCAAGAGCGCGGATACTTCGGAGCCCGCCTGGGTGAAGCGGAAGATATTGTCTATGAAAAGGAGGACATCTTTTCCTTCGCTGTCGCGAAAATGTTCCGCCATGGTAAGACCGGAAAGCGCGACCCGCGCTCTCGCGCCGGGGACTTCGTTCATCTGTCCGAAGACGAGCGCCGTTTGTGGGAGCACGCCGGAATCTTTCATTTCTTTGTAGAGGTCATTTCCCTCGCGGGTGCGCTCGCCGACTCCAGCAAACACGGAGTATCCTTTGTTCACCGTCGCGACATTTCGGATAAGCTCCTGCAAAAGTACGGTCTTGCCCACGCCCGCGCCTCCGAAAAGACCGATTTTTCCGCCTTTAATGAATGGGGCGATAAGGTCAATGACCTTGATGCCGGTTTCAAAAATGGCGACCTTGGTTGACTGCTCGGTGAACGCGGGAGCTTTGCGATGAATCGGAAGGCGTGCGGTTCTTCCATCAATCGCAGGCATTCCGTCAATCACATCTCCAAGAAGATTAAACATTCTCCCAAGAATTGGCTTCCCCACCGGCACCGAAATCGGCGCGCCGGTGTTTCGCACAGAGAGGCCGCGCTTCATACCATCGGTTGAGGCCATCGAGATTGCTCGGACGCGGCCGTTCCCCAAATGCTGGGCAACTTCAAAGACCTTTCTGTTCGCCGTAGCTTTAGCGGAGGCGGGTCCGTCATCCACCAGTTCAAGCGCCGTATAAATCGGCGGAATGGTGTCGCCGAATTCTACATCTACGACCGGACCAATGATTTGTACGATGCGACCCTCTGCTGTTGACTGCATGTTGCTCATAGTGCTCATACTATACTCATAATTTAACAATTTTCAATTTCCAATTTTCAGTCAAAGCTCGAAATGTTCCAAATTTGAAAATTAGAAAATTGATTGAAAATTGATAATTGAGACTTGAAGATTTAGACTGCTAGTGCTTCGCTTCCTCCTGTAATTTCCGCAAGCTCCTTGTTAATCGCCGACTGACGGGCTTTGTTCATTGAAACGGTGTAGGACTTGATAAGTTCGCTTGCGTTATCGGTCGCGCTCCGCATTGCAATCATTCGGGATGAATGTTCAGAGGCGTTCGCCTCCAAAATCGCGTGATAGATTTGAATTTTCAGGAGCGCCGGCAATATTGCGTCAAAGATTTCCTTCGGACTCGGCTCAAAAAGGTATTCATTATTCGCGGTATTCGCATTCTCCTTCGCGGTATTCGCATTATAGTCCGCGAATCTTCCCTTCTCCGGCACGATGCCTTGCACCATCGCGAGAAGCCCCTCCTCCGAAAACGGGAGGAGTTTGCGAATCACGACTTCCTGCTTCATCGCCGACAGGAAGTTGGTGTAGACGATGTACGCCTCGTCGGCCTGCCCATCGGTGAAAGCTTGGAACACGAAGTCAAAAAGCGGTTCCACTTCTTTTACCTCCACGTAATCTCCGAACCCCGTCCACGAGAGCGCCGGCTTACGGCTCCTCCGCGTAAAATATTCCGTCGCTTTCTTCCCCACCGTCGCGATGGTGACCGCGCCGGTCGCGCTTTTAATAAAGCCTTCTGCCTTTTTGAGCACATTGGTATTGAACGGTCCCGCAAGCCCCTTATCGGACGTGACGACGACAAGAAGCGTCGTCTTGACTTTGCGGGTTTCCAACAGATTGAACTGCGCGTCTCCGGAGAAACTCGCCTTTTGGGATGTGGTCAGATTGTGAAGCATCCGAAGGGCCGCCGTCGCGTAGGGCCGTGCCGCGAGAGCCACCCCTTGGCTCTTTCGCATCTTCACGGCAGATACCGCCTCCATCGCGCGGGTGATTTGCTTGATGTTCTTCGTGCCCTTTATACGAAGCCGGATTGTTCTTAGTGTTGCCATTGGAATAGTCTAAGGTTTCAAGCTGAAAGTTACAAGTTAGCCCCTGATGCGATAACGACCGGGTTCTAGGATTGTAAGTCGTCGTACTATTGTTTCTTCTTTGACTTTCGAAAAGAATAATTTAAGAAGCGAGACGATATGCTTCGCCTTGAAGTGAGAAGGCACCCGAAGCACCACTACACCATAGTGCGTTTTGAAAGGATGCAGAATGACATTTGCAAAATCGAGGTCGCGAATAATGAGTAAAGACTTAGAGGACAGTGCATACTTCGCAATATCAGCATCAGCGGCACTGCCTAAACCAACATCGCGTACATGCGCGATGTTGTTGACTTCAAAAATCTCCTTCGCGGAGTATGGTATGTTCGCATCCAAAAGAATCCTCATTTCCGTGCATCAGCGAGTGTATTCACCTCCTCTCCCTGTATCCAAGCCGCGGCATACCGTACCGCCGCAAGAATGCCCTCGCGGTCAATACCATATTCCTGCTCTATCTCCTCGTAGTTCATTCCTCCGGTGAGTGCGCCAAGCACCTCCTCGACGGTTATGCGAGTGCCTTCAATCGTCGGTTTTCCGTGGCGAATTTTTGTATCAAGAATGATGTGGGTCATGGTTGTATCTTATCATAACTATTTTTGTTTTTCCATCAAAATTTCTCTCCACTTCCGATAATTTCCACATGCACAACATTCCCCTTTTTATCAAAATCTAGCATGACATCGGGAGCAAATTCTATTGTCCTCGCCACCGCACCTCTACGAAGCGTTACATTTAGAGCGTCGACTGTTTTGTCATAGGTGATTTTCATTACTCGTTTTTTCGGATGTATTCCTTAACCGACTTTGCAACTGAATTTTCATCTATTATTCTCCTCCTCTCACCACCCGGGTTTTTGCAGTATGGTTTCTTGAACCACTTCCTCAACTTCTTTCTTCCTCTGCTTGAATTGCAACTCCCACAGCATATCACCAGACCCTCCTTCCTCAATTTCCTGCCCCGATAAAGCTCGCCCCAATAAAATGGACGTTTCTCGCTTAGATGTTCAATAGTTGCTGAGTCTCGCCTGTTGTCACCTCTCCACGGGAAAATCATTTCCTTGCCGCAATACGCACAAGACTTGTATTGTTCTCTGATTTCAAGTTCTACCTCGTCTGGAATCTTAAAGTGGTTGGACATGCGATTATTTTATCTGCTCCCTTTGACGCTGTAATAACAGTAACTTTTGATTCGCTTCATTAGTAAGCGCCTGAATCATCGCATCTTTTTCTTGATTCGCCATTTGAATCATCCAGACATCGCTTTGCAATTTGTCCGCCAAGAACTGGGCATGGGCTACGTGTTTCTGATGTTGGGCGGCGGCCTGTCCCGTTTGGAAAACTATATCACCGCTCAGGTTTTTCGCGACATAATCATCAGAAGCTTGTTTGTCGCTATTGTAAGTATCCCAAGCCTGCCTCTGGAGAGGAGTTAGCGTATTTTGTAGATTCTGCAAATCTCTCTGATACTGTAGCTTCACATTTGAAACCTGTCTGTCAATTTCTTCCAATTTTTTCGCCCGCGAAGTAGTCTCTTGTACAACGGGGTTCTGTTGCAACAAGTTCGTCTGCTGCTGGGGCAAGCGGCAGTAGGCATTACCGCTAGCTGGACATACAAAATCCTGTCCCGTAGGGCATTGAGTCCAATAAGTACCATTGCATAAAATGCTGTCTGCTGGAGTTAGATTAGGAACGGGGAGAGGAGATGCCCGGTCTGCCAAGTTTTGTTGCCCGGATGCTTTACTATCAGTAGTGGAGAGCGTGCCGGCCGCCGTTGGAACACTTTTGTTATCTTGAACCACAACTTGGTTTCTACCCAAATTTATCTTACTGATGTAACCTACCTTGTACTGTGGATTCACTCCGCGATCATAGTCCCCCTGGTCCATTGTAGCCTCGACCCATTGCGGCAATTCATCAATTGTCATCGGCCTTTCCCAGGTAAAGCTACTGTTCACTCCAAATACTCCTATTACTTTGCAGGTTATAGCAGGGCAACTACGAACATTTACACCTGACTGTGTATAAAAAGTTTTAGTAGCAGTATCTCTGGAGCTTGTGCCTGTAACTGAGTTAACAGTTGACATTGCCTGGTTTAGTGGCGGCTTCTCGCGAGATGAATCCTCGGAAAACCAGGTCGCAGGTTTCCATGTAAATGGATTCCACCATGCGGCATAGGTAAGAGACGGAACAAGCAATATCCCGGAAATCACTCCTACTAGGATTTTGCTAGAAGCTTTCATATGTTCTGGATTCCCGCCTGTGCGGGATTGACAGAGAAGTTACTTGAAGTAGTTTTTCGCGAAATCGCCGATTGCGGATTTGAGCGCGGTTTCGGTTTCGGGAGTTATCTCGCCGGAGTCGCGAATGGCGGCGAGGATTTTTTCGTGCCGCTCGCGGAAGAATTCAAGGAGCTTCCCCTCAAACTCACGGACGCGCGCGACCGGAATCGCGTCAAGAAATCCACCCGTGCCGGAGAAAATGGAAACGACTTCTTCCTCAAACGGAAGTGACGCGTATTGGGGCTGTTTCAAGAGCTCCGACAGGCGCTGTCCGCGGTCAATCTTTTTCTTCGTACCCTCATCGAGGTCTTGGCCAAATTGCGCGAAAGCCGCAAGTTCTCGGAATTGCGCAAGTTCAAGCCGAAGCGTACCCGCAATCTTTTTCATGGCTTTTGTTTGCGCCGCGGAGCCGACGCGAGATACAGAAAGTCCGACATTGACGGCCGGGCGAGTTCCCTGATAAAAGAGCTCCGGCTCCAGATAAATCTGGCCGTCGGTGATGGAAATGACATTGGTCGGAATGTAGGCGGAAATGTCGGCGAGCTGGGTTTCAATAATTGGAAGCGCCGTGAGTGAGCCGCCGCCGAACTCCTTGCTCATTTTCGCGGCGCGCTCAAGAAGGCGCGAATGCAGATAAAATACATCACCCGGGTACGCCTCGCGGCCCGGCGGGCGACGAAGTAAAAGTGAAATCTGGCGGTATGCCCAGGCGTGCTTTGAAAGGTCGTCATAGACGATAAGTGCGTCCTCGCCTTTTTCCATAAAATATTCGCCGATTGCGCAACCCGCGTATGGAGCAAGATACTGCAATGACGCCGCATCGGATGCCGATGCCGAAACGACAACGGTGTAGGCAAGCGCGCCGGTCTCGCGAAATCTCTCCACAATTTGCGCCACTTTTGATTCTTTCTGCCCGATGGAAACGTAGATGCACTTTACTTTGCGATATTTCTTCTCCTTTCCCTGATTGATGATGGCGTCAATCGCGATGGCCGTCTTGCCGATCTGCCGGTCGCCGATGATGAGTTCTCGTTGTCCTCGCCCTATTGGAATTACGGCGTCAATCGCCTTAATTCCGGTATGAAGCGGAGTGTTTACCGATTCACGCGTGATAACTCCAGGAGCGATGCGTTCCAGGTTGTACCGCGTCATTTTTTCGAGATTGAGGGCGGGACCTCCGTCCTTCGGAGAACCGAGCGGGTCAATGACCCTCCCAAGCAAGGATTCACCGACTGGAATCGAAAGGATAGTGCCGGTGCTACGCACTTTCTGCCCTTCGGATACTTTTCCGGCGTCCCCTAGTATAATTGCCTTTACAGAGTACTCCTCAAGATTTAATACCATGCCGGAAATCCGGCCATCGCCCGTTTCAAATTCTATAATTTCGGAATACAAAACATCATTCAGACCCCTGATCTCCGCCACGCCGTCGCCCGCGCGAATCACCTCGCCAACATGCAGTGTTGCAGGTCCGCGCTTAAGTCTTTGAACTTCCTCCTTGAGTTGCTCTATAATGATGTCCTTTGACATAAATTTCGAATACAAAATACCAGTCTACGACTATTCCACTAATTTCGAAAAATACCAAATATCAAATTCTTAAACATTCTCATGCTAGGTATTGAATATTTTTCGAGATTCGAATTTCGAAATTCGATATTACCTGACTAATGCTTGTCGAACTCTTTCCAATCTCATTCTGACCGAATTATCAATCCGAAGTCCATCAATTTCTATGACCGTGCCGCCTAAAAGACGAACGTCGAGGACCGACTTAACTTTCGCCCGAAACGGGAGTTTTTGCGCGACAGATGAAGTTTGCATACGCTCCGGACTTTGAACAGTAACTTCGTGAATCTTCTCTTTTTCGTCAGTCTGTCGCCCGAACTCGCGCATGATTTCAGGAAGAAGACCGAGCGCGCCATTTTTCGCGAGGGTGTCCAAAAAATCTTTTATAGTCTCGCAGCGTCTTGCCTGCGGAGATTCCTTAGCAAGCTCATAAAGAGCTTTGGCGTATTGTTGTGGGGAATACCGCATACATCTTAATTTAGAATTTCGAATACCAGTCTACAGTCTACGATAGTCAGTCTACGACTACTCCGCTACGACTACAGGCTTACTCCGCGACTATTCCACTAATTTCGAAAAATACAGAATATTCAATACCGAACCAGAAAGACTTTTTTTATTTTGTATTCTGCGTGCTAAGTATTTTTTGAATTTCGAGATTCGATATTCGAGCTTCCATTTTGCTCTCGCAAAATGGCTAGCGCTTGTTCGACCATTTTACCCTGCGACCTCGCGTCCAAAACATCTCCGAGTGTCTTCTCAATAGTTTCCACGATAAGAGCCCCGATTTCTCCCTTCACTACTGTAATAAGCCTTGAACGCTCATCATGGAGTCTTTTGGTTGCGTATCCTTGCATTTTTTCGATTTCTTCTTTTGCCGAGGCGATAAGCTTTTTCTTCAGTTCCTCGCCATCAAGTCGCGCTCCGTCAATGATTTTTTGCGACTCTGCCCTTGCTTGTGCCAAAATCTCGCTCCTATCGGTTTCAGCCGAGGCAAGCTTCATGGCCGATTTTTCTTCTCGCTCAATTGCTTTTAGAACGCCTTCACGACGTGCGTCAAGTAGGCGCATGACAGGCGTGTAAACGAATTTCCAGAGGACAACCAAAAGAATCGCGAAGTTCACGACCTGCGCGATGAGTATGGGCCATTCAATGCCGAGCGCGTGAAATAATTCAGCCATAATGCGAATCTACGAATCAGTATGCGAATGTTGCGAATGAAGACTTCTTATTTGCGGTATTTGCGCTCTTCATTAGCGGTATTCGCATTAAGCACTTACACGAACTTGATAATGAGCGCCACGACCAGCGCGTATATAGCGATGGCTTCCGCGAACGCGATGGCGAGAATCATAGCGGTTTGAATCTTCGGAGCTGCTTCCGGATTTCGCCCGATTGCCTCCATAGCTTTCCCGGCGAGAAGTCCGATGCCTATCCCAGGGCCAATGGCGCCCGCGCCTATCGCGATGGCCGCCGCAAGAGATGAAATGTCCATACCTTTGAATTAACGATTAATTGATAATCAAAATCGGCCTTTATCTTAACGCATCAAACAGAAAAACACAAAGTACAGTAAGACAAACCTCTCAAAGCACAGTACACAAAGACCAAACAAACTTCACAAAACACAGACCCCAAAAACACAAACGGTTTAGCTAGTTTGTAATTATTTGAGCCATTGTGCTTTGTTTGGAAACTGTACTGTCTGTGCTTTGGGAACTTTACTTCAGTGTTCTTCATGCTTCACACTGAAACTACTAAACGCCACCATCGCGAGCGTCGCGAAGATGAGCGCCTGAATGAAACCGACGAAGAGTTCAAGTCCAAGGAATGGAAGCGGGGCGATATATGGAACAAGGAATGCGATAATGGTGAGAAGGACTTCCCCCGCGAAGATGTTTCCGAACAACCGAAAAGAAAATGAAATAACCTTGGCGATTTCGCTCACAATTTCAAGAAGGCCTGTGAAAGCCGCTACAGGACCCTTGAAGGTAATGAACTTGCCTACATGATTTTTAATTCCGAGCGCGGTGATGCCAAAAAAGTGGCTAAGCGTTACGGCTATAAGCGCGAGCGCGAGCGTCATATTGAGGTCGGAAAAAACCGACCGAAATAGCGGCACGAATGATTCCTTTCCATCATGCGCCTCGCGAAAGCCGATACTTCCAACCCCTGGAATAATTCCAACCCAATTTGAAAAAAGCACGAAAATGAAAATGGTGGCAACAAGAGGGAAGAATCGCCTTGCAATCTCTCTGCTTCCGGCGATAGTCTCAAAAAAACCGAGCAATTCTTCAACAAGCGCCTCGATGGCTGTTTGAAAGCGGCCTGGCATTCGCTTTAGCGTCTGTGAAAAAATGACCGCCCCGATGACGAGTACGATAAGCACCAGCCACGCGGTAAGAAGTGTGTTTGTCACAGAAAGTCGGCCGATATGGAAAAGAGTTTCTGGGACAATACTGATGTGCATATTGAGAAGCGTTTAGCGGTTAGCGTATAGCGTTTAGTGAAGAATTTTTGAAACTTTCCGATAAACCATCGCGCTTGAGATGAAGATTGACAGAACAATCCCCACAAGGAGTAGCCACGGCGAAGTTTCGAGCTGTTTATCCATCCACCTTCCCACAAGAGCGAGCGCCACAATCGGAATTGCAATTGTGTAGCCAAGCTCCCACGCGAGCTGCCACGCGTTGAAATCAACAGGCGGCTCTGGCTTTTTTTCATCTTTCGCCACGAAAAAGAGTATAGCGAAAAACGCGGCAATTCGCAACGGCGATTTTTTCAGCCAAATGAGTTGATTTTAAATACTTTCCGTAGTCGTAGTGGCGTCAGATGTTGCCGGCGTTGATTCAACTGTCGGAGTGGTTGTGGCCGATTTTGTTGAGGTTGGTTCTTCGCTATTCTGATTATCTGTCTCACTTGTGTCCGTCTGCGACGCAGGTGGGTCGGATACTATGACCGTCCGCGTTGAGGTCGCCGTGTTGCCGTCGGTGTCGGTCGCGACATAGTCAATGGTGTGAGTAGTTGTGGTGGAGGTGTCTATTGAGATTAAGCTTATGTCGCCGACCAACGCGCCATTCACAAACGCTCTTAACCCCAGATTCTGGTCTTTATCGTCGGTAACAGACGCGCCGAGGTCAACATAACTTGCGCCGATTTCCACTTCCGCCGGGTTGTTGCCGTTGATGGTGATAGTAGGTGGGGTGAAGTCGTTGGCTGTAGGTGGTTGGTTGTTGGTCGTAGGTTGTAAGTTGGCGGAATCAAGCAATGATTTGAATTGGTCGCGACTAATGCAAAGGTCATCAATACAAAGCTCTTTTGTCGTAACACGGTCGGCAAATATCTGTTTGATGTAGCCAACTGTAACCGTAATCCGCTCCCCCACCCACTCCGTTACAGCCGAGGAAAGAGCCGAGGCGCCGGTTGAAACATTGGCAAGGGTGGTGGAAGCAAAATCGGTAACTCTCCGGTCAAGGTCTTGGACCGCTTTCACCACGACTGAAACAAGATTGCCGTAAGAAATGCCCTTGCTTCCCTCTTCGCCGGAGACAACTTCGGGAATAAATTGCTCAAGCTCTTGGGCGACGAAACCGATTTGCTTTAAGCCGCTGCCCTTCATCGTGTAAGAACGGGGAGAAAGCAGGCGGAGGGTCTCCAGACCGTAGTCCAAAGCGGCGACATTCTCTTTGTAGGCCAAATCGGAAGCGTTGGTCCAAGCGCCGGCGGCGTTGAGAGTCGCGGTGTTTAAGGTGCCGCCGTCGCCTCCGTAGAAGTTCATAACGCCCGAAGTATCCATGTAGAACGCGCGAAAGTCGCCGTCAGTTGCGGCGAGCCAGATGCCGCCTTGGGCAGTGTTGGCCGGCTGGCCGATGGAGAACTTGGCGGCGGGAGAAGTCGTCCCAGTCCCGACCCAGGTATTAAAGGCCCCCGTGCCGCCTAAAATCAAAGAGGACGAAGTTGCCACCTGCGCTTCATAGCCAATGGCGGTGGAGCTTGAAATAGCGGCTGATGTGCCATCGTATCCCGCATTGTATCCAAAAAACGAATTAGCCGAGCCGGTGGTGTTCGCGCGACCGGCGTTGTACCCGGAAGCGTTATTGTTATTGCCAGTGGTGTTATAGAGGGAGTGGTCACCTAAAGATGAAGTAGTATCTTTTTGATTCCAGTTTGTCCGCTTTCAGAACTCCGGCATTCTCGCCGGCAGCTTTCTTAGAAGTTTTGTTTTTGCCCATCGCTAGATATTAAACTTTTAAAAGATTTAGCGCAATTTCGTTCCTAATAGCTAGAAAGGCATCAGCCGATTGCAAAGTGAAAGTCTACTGCGAATTGCGGCGTATGTGCACTTCCTGTTTCTCCCTTTGAGCTCTGTGGCACTCTTCAATAATTCTCTCCTTGAGCAAATTCGGATTAGCCGCTCCTTTGAATTGAAACGAACCGTTACTCGCCGTACTCACTTCAACCGCTCCGAAACGAAGAAAGGTAGCTAAAATCCCAGGAACTTTTACTGTAGCGTCCTGTATCATATCAAGTCTAAAAGTTGATATGCTTCGATTGAACAGACCGTGCTGTTCAACAGCAATAATACGGAGATTTGTAACGAACCACACATCAAGATAATAGTCAGTCCAGAGTATAAAGAAAGCGATGCAAAGCGCCAAAAGTTCGAGTGCCCAAAGGAAAAGAATGAGCAAGGTGATATTTCCTTGAAGATGCACCAGCTCCTTCAGTGTGCTTAAAAGTTCATCGGGCAACAAATCGGGCGTGAATAAAAGCAACCCTGGGAGCAGAGCAAGTACGCAAAGCAAAACAATCTCGCCGGCCAGAAGGAACCAGTGCTTGCGCGCTGTGTGCAAGATCTTTTCATTGCTTTCTAAGGGTGGCATATGTTATATGGCGCTATGTTACATGGATTTTATAACTGCCACAAAAAGGAGTATCGAAAGAATTGCTAGACTGCCTGAAACAATGAAATAGATGCGATTCATTTTGCAAAAGAACGCGGTTTGGATACCGAATCGCCTCCAGTGATATGAAAAAGTGAAGCTCATAATTGCAAACAGAACCAGTGCGATTCCGAGCATGACGCTTAGAGCAGTTTCCTCAAGCAAAATCGGTGAGAGTGGTGGCATACGCACTCAATAGTGTATCACGTAACATAAAGTGCGAAATGGACCTGGGGGAATCGAACCTTACAGGTTCAGTCCCCTCTTTGGATTTCCTGTATCGCGCGGACGCGCTTAAGGAAACGCTCAAAGAGGCTTCGATTCCCCCACA
>LCPL01000002.1:0-59296 GCA_001003605.1 Parcubacteria group bacterium GW2011_GWC2_48_17 | reverse complement strand
TATCGCGCGGACGCGCTTAAGGAAACGCTCAAAGAGGCTTCGATTCCCCCACAGAAGTGTCCCACACTTCCTCATGTCCGCGCCAAATATGCGCAATGGTGTTTGTTTGAAAAAGTCAGAACCCATTTTGCGGAGAACCCCCAATGAGGAAGCCAGCCCGCCGCCGCTCGCTACGCGCGCCGGATTTTTTCTTCTAAAAGGAAAAGAAAACTTTTTTGCTGGGTTCTGCTCTGAACGAGCAGGGCGGCGGGACTGGCCTCTATTTTTTGCAAGGGAATGGCGGAATTCCCCCCACACCCCCCTTCCGCCATTCCCTTGCTCGGACGGACTGGATTTTTGGCGATGACTTAACAGTTTCCCAGTTTGTCCACTTGTGCTCTACTAATATAGTGTGTATACTGAAGTTAGCGAATAAAACACTACACATCATGAATACATCATTGCACAAAAAATATAATTTTGACAGCGAGAAAAACCCAGCACTTTTTAATTTGGCAAAGGAGATTTTGAGTAATAATCTATCAAGATTACCAAGTTATCTAGCTTGGCAAAATTATTTTACAAAATATATCGATCCGGAGATTATACATCGAAAAAAAGACATAAAAGAATTTGAGAAAAAGTTCGATGCTGATTTTTTTGAAATTCTGTTTGCAATTCATTTGATTGTCTATCTTTTCGGAAAAAAGGTTATTAAAGATATTGATATTCCAGAAAAACTTGAAAGGGATTTATGGCAAGGCTTGTTTGAGGACGGTATTAATAATTTTTCTATAGAGTCAAGTAAGTCTATCGGTAAAAAAATAGAAGACGAATACCAAAAGTTGAAAGAAGACAAAATAAAGCACGCCTATGATTTATTCGAAAAAATCTATAGAGATATTGCTCCGAGAGAAGTCAGGAAGCCTTTGGGAGAATACTTTACGCCCTTAACCTTAGCCGAGCGAATGGTTTCTGGTGTAGATAAGAAATATGAAAATGAAATATGGATGGATAATTCAAGTGGATTTGGCGTTTTCCTTTTCGCTTATCTAAACAAGTTTGGTATAAAAAGGATAAATAACTTTGTTTGCATTGAAGTAAATCCTCTTTCGGTTTTTATTACAAAGATAGGCATTCTTTACGAGTACAAAAATCACTTAAAAGATATAGACTCTCTCCCGATCTACTGGGGGGATGTTTTGTTAAATGAAAAATATCAATACGAAAAGGGTCAGATTATAGCGAGCGGCAACTTCGCCGATTTTCAAAACAAGGTTGGTGTTGTAATTGGTAATCCGCCATGGGTTAGCTGGAAATCAATGACAAAAGAATATCAAAATCTAGTGGGAGATGACTGGAGAAGTTACGATATTTTTGAAAAAAACATCACAAGAAAAACACTTGGTGCTTGCAATGATGATCTATCGAGTTATTTTGTCTATTATTCTATTGATAAATTCATAAAGAATACTGGTTTACTTAAATTTGTCATCAATCTTTCTTTGTTCAAAAGCAATTTAGCAGGCAAACAATTCCGACAATTTAATATTAAGAAAAATAATACGCCGTTCAAGATAATCAATATTCAAGACCTTTCAAACTATAAAGTCTTTCAAGGTATTACTAACTCCTACTGTATTTTCGAGGCACTAAAAGGAGAAAAGACCACCTATCCAATCCCATATTCAATTATTTATGGGAAAAAGAATGGGCGTGATGAACAAATAACAGAAACTACCGCAAGGCCAGTCAATAACGAGGATAATGGGGCTTTGATAACGGTAAATGGTAAAGAGGCATGTTTTAATTCAATTGAGGGTCTTTGTGAATACAAAGCGCGTGCTGGTGTTTGTACTTGGTTAAATAGTGTTTATTGGGTTAGAAAAATTAAGAAAGAGGGCGATTCAATACGAATTGCAAATCTCGGCACCTGTGGCAAGAAGAAGCTTAAAGAAGTAGAGGCCGAGATAGAAAACGATCTTGTATTTCGCTTGTTACGAGCAAGAAATCTAAACGACTTTCAGCAAGTTATTGAAAATTATATTGTTGTTCCCCAACAAAAAGGAAACCTATCAAAACCGATTCCGGAAGATTTAATGATGAAAAAGTATAGGAATGCTTTTAGTTTTTTTTCTAATTTTAAGGATGAGTTAGTGGAAAGAAGCGGGTATAAAAAGTTTTTGAACGGACAACCATTTTATGGACTTTACAACATTGGTCCCTATACAATTGCACCCATAAAATTAGGTTGGCAGTTCGTATCTAAGAAATTTCAAGTCTACTTGATTGATAACGCTGAGGACATTATCCCTGATTTGAATGTAATGTTTATTCCACTAGAAAATATGGACGAGGCATATTATCTCCATGCACTACTGAATTCCAAATATGCAACAGAAAAAATAGAGTCTAGTTCAAATTGGACTTTTCCAAGTGGTTCTATCCAGAAAGTTTATCTGGAAAAATACAACTCAGAAGATGCACTACATTCAAGAATTTCTTCTACACAAAAAAGTATTCTAAACAATAAAGATGGCGCGTTCAAAGACGAAATTGATGAGCTATTCAAAGAATACTGGTTTAATGGACGGAAGAAGAAAGCAATAATGAATCAAGCCTCCTTGTCGTTAGTATAAACTTCCTCTCCATTTGCCTTCGCCCATTTTATGGTAAAACCAACATGCGAAATTTCGTTTGAGCTGACCGTCAATTGCCTTTCCGTTTCCTTTAGAATTTTTTCCGTAGGTACTTTGTAAATGACTTTAATATCTAATGGCGACTCTTGTTGAAAAACAACACAGTAAAAACAATCATTTCTAATTATTCTTTGTAATGACTTTTTCCTTTTGTCTTCGGGACTTTTAAACATCCGATCGAGTTGAAATGTCCCGCCTTCCCAACAAGAAAGATATTCGTATAATTTGCCTGGGTCTTTTGGGTCCCATGCATCAGCTTCGTGTTTAGTTGTATGAACCTCATGTCCGAGAGCCGCACCGGTTATAATCTCTTTAACTAATCCTGGCTGAAATAAATTGTTAAAACCAACTTTAGTCGCAAGCTTTTGCGCCTCCTTTAATAAAGAAACTATCTTTTTTAGCTGAGCTTGTTTTTCGTCCATATCTGTCATAGATTTTGCATTAAGTCATCTAGATTTAATTTCAGTGCTCTTCCGATCTTTTCTATATTTCCGAGGGTAATATTTTTTTCGGCACGCTCAATCATGCCTATATAAGTACGGTGAACGCCGGCGCGACTTGCCAGTTCTTCTTGGGATAAACCCAATTCAGCCCGTCTTTCTCGGACTTTATTTCCAAATTTAATTAGAATTTCCTTTTTCATAGCGATAACTGTAGTATACGCACTTGCTAACTTTGGTTCTACATACTATAGTTAGCATATGAAATCAGGCGTTAAGGGGAGCTCACATCTCTTGCCCGCGCACTGGGAGGGTGGGGCAAGGGCAAGTATTGAATTTGTCATCGCCAAAAATCCAGTCCGTCCGAGCAAGGGAATGGCGGAAGGGGGGTGTGGGGGGAATTCCGCCTTCAGAGCAGAACCCAGCAAAAAAGTTTTCTTTTCCTTTTAGAAGAAAAAATCCGGCGCGCGCAAATCAGGAAAAGCGAAGAAAACTTTTTTGCTGGGTTGCGAGTGGTAGCGAGCGGCGGCGGGCTGGCTTCCTTAGTTCCGTTCAAAGTAGGTTCGTCCAAAGTTCAGAATATCCCATTGCGCATATTTGGCGCGGACATGAGGAAGTGTGGGACACTTCTGTGGGGGAATCGAACCCCCGACTCGTCAACCCAGAAAGCAAGCTTGTGGACCCAGGGAGAATTGAACTCCCGCCTGTGCAATGCGAATGCACCGTAATACCACTTTACTATGGGCCCATCTATAGGCCCACAAGTTTGCGCACGGGGCGCGTGCGAATGTTCCCGATTTGTTCAAGAGCGAAGCGATTGACTACAAATCGCAATCCGCCAAAGGTTCTACGGCGGCGGACCGCGTAATGCCACTTTACTATGGGCCCACATTTCAAAAGTTTGTTCGGGTGAGCGAATGACGCGTCGTACCACTAGACTACAGGCCCGAAGTGTGACCATCACATCATAAAATGAATTTGCGCAACAAGCAAATAGGCCATATAATGCCCAGTGATTAACGGGCCCGTAGTTCATCTGGTAGAACGCCTCATTTGCAATGAGGAGGTAAGCGGTTCGAGTCCGCTCGGGTCCAAATTTGATTCGCCAGTGGAACAGGATTTTTAATCAAACCAGGACTTACGCGTTTGGGATACTGCCGGAGGATACCCCCCCCTTAACAAAGGGGGCGACTCTGATTCTTATTGGATCGGTGGTTGTAACATCCCTCCTGCTGAAGACGGCAGTGTTCCCTTTCTTAAGGGAAAATCCAGTCAAACGCGTAAGTCCTACAAGCATCAAGACATTACCGCGTTATCGGCAGTTTAAGTGTAAAACTGCTTCCTTTTCCCTCCCCTTCCGAGAAAACATGGATTTTGCCGCCATGCCTTTCAACGACAGTTTTCGCCATAAAAAGGCCGATGCCAAGGCCCTCGGTATCGGCAAGTTTCGCGGCAGTCGAGCGGAAAAACCTTGTAAAAATCTTCGATTGGTCCTGATGAGAAATGCCGAAGCCTGTATCTTTTACGCCAATACTGATTCTCTTACCATCGACATCGGCTGAAACAGTTACAACGCCTCCAGAATTCGTGTAGGCCAAGGCGTTCTCGAGGAGCGTTCGAAGAGCAAAACGCATCTTGGAGGAGTCTAAAAGCATATTGGGTAAATTATTGACTATTTGAAAAGAAACGCGCACACCTTTTTTCGAGAATGATTTAAGGTAAGGCGCTATGGCTTCTCGAATAAAGGTTTCTGGAGCTACAGCTTCTTTGTGATAAATATAGCTCCCTTCTTTTGGGTCCGAGAGAGTGGTGAGCAAATTAGTAAGCTCCACGAGATGATTGCTGGAAATTCGTATGTCCTCAACTTGCCTATGCTGCTGCGGCAAAAGCTTAATTTTCATAAGTTCCTCCGTCACCCATTTAATGTGAGTTAGAGGGGTGCGAAATTTGTGTGTGACTATCGTAACAAATTCATATTTAAGTAAATCGGTTTCGCGGACTTTTCTCCAGACGAATACTCCGACTGCAACCGCAATGAGCGATGCCAAGGACGGAATTAGCCAGATAGGGAATGTCGGATAATGAGCAGTGATAAAATTATTGGAAAAACTAATGAAGATAATGGAAAGACTCATCGCAACAACAATAAGCGCGTAAATAAACGCCTGTTTGGCAACAATGCGAATGTCTAAAAGTTGATAAGAGAGCACACCGTACACAAACGGAACGGCATAAAAGAAAATGAAAAATAGACCCCAATTCGGGTCAACTGGAATGTTAAAAACTAAAAGCACCGGGATAAATCCGATGGAATATCCAAGAGTGAGCGCGATAAAAAAGTATTTGAGTCTGTTTCTGATTACAAGGTCTCCGTGCTGATACGCTTTAAACATAGCCGAAAGAAAATATATTGGAATAATGAAATTGAAGATAACTCTCATTACCCAGTGGTACGCGCCGGCCTCATAATAATTTGGAAAGTACAGTTTTGGCGTTGATGGCGCGAGAAAAGCATCTGGCCAAATGAGATAAAACAACGTGAGAAAAATGCCGGCAGTGTAAAAAAACGCGATTAGATAACGCTTTTCATGAGCCTTCCCAATAACGGAGAGCACGCAGTGAGTGTTAAAAATGACGATAAAGATAATAGAAACATTAAACATAAGCACCACCCGAGAAGAGAGCGGGTCTGCAAGATTGACTCCAACCACATGTGAAATGTAGAAGACCGACACCGAGAGCATTGTGAGCGCGAGAGTTGTGTTCGCCACTTTTCGCGGATGCCCGAAATAGGTAAAAAGCGCCAAACCAAGAGCCACGATTGCCGAGAGTACTGAACCTATATTATGGATAAGGAGACTAAGATTCATAGCACTCCTATAATAGCAGGAAGATTCTTCTACTAAAAGGAAAACTATGAGAAATGCGGAAAAAAATTGGGCGAGTCACGAATGTGGCTCGCCACGGCTCAGGGGAAGCCGTTTGATCGTCATGACCTCCCGCTTTCATTCCATTAAGAGATACGTGGGGAAGTGCAATGAAACAAGGTGGGGTTCGATTGTCTTTAAAACAACCGACTCGGTGGCTATTCCCCAGGCTGGACTAATCAAGGCCAGAGTAACACAACTTGGATATTTACGCACTATCCGAATTAAATCTTTTGTTTTTTAATCACCCAGATGGAATACGATTCGCAATGGCGGTGCCAAAGGAGCAGTATGCAGTGCCGCAACTTATTTCCGACCAAGAACCAGCGTAAGTACGTGGTCTAGAAAGTGCGCTGTTGTTGAGCCTACGGCGTGTAGAGACTCCATGTACGAGGAAGTTCCTTCAACTAAATCAGGAAGTGAGTCTACTTCAATAAAGAAGATACCGCGTCGCGGATGAACTATAAATTCAGAACGGGAATAATGTCGGAGGCAAAGAAGCTTATGTACCTTCTTAGCGAGCAGTTGAATCTCGGTTTTTTCGCTGGCGCTGAAACGGCCAGGGGAATGGTAGCGCGCGTTCCTTCCGTATTTCCACTCTTGTTCAAGAAAAAGGCTGCCACGCGGAAGCTCAATTTCAACTGGAATCATAGGATAATAGTCGTCACCGCGAAAGTTTTCAATCACGCCGCAGACCGATTCCCTTCCGTCTATATACTCTTCAATTAACACTTCCTCTGAAATGCTGAATGCTGATGTGAGCGCCAAGACAAGTTCATTAACATTTCTAGCAATTGAAACACCAATTGATGAGCCTTTTCCAACCGGCTTGATGATGGACGGTTGAGGAAATGTTCTACAGAGCTCAACCGAAAGCTCCGAGATTGATGCAACATCTCCGCACCGAAGCACGCGGTAACTTGGAGTCTTGATACCGAAACGTTTGGCAATTCCTTTCGCCAGGGATTTATTTTGCGCAAGCGCCGCTCCTAGTCTTTTCGAGCCGGAAAACGGAATATTGTGAGCCTCAAGAATGTGCTGAAGAGTGCCGTCCTCTCCATATTCCCCGTGTAGCGCGTTCCATACCACATCAACTTTGCCCAAAATCTTTTCGGGAGATTGCACTCTACCGTGCAGGTGCCAAACTCCTTCTCTGTCTATAAAAACATCAAGAGCGTGATATTTCTCCGGAAGATGCGCAAGTACAGTCGCGCCAGTCTTTAGGGAAACATCATATTCGCTTGAAGGGCCGCCGCGAAGCACAGCCACTCGAGTCTTGGAGAACATTTGAAAAGTATATCACGAGAAAAGTGTGGGAAAAACACTTGAAAAGAAAAGGGCGCGCTTCATGAAAGACAGCGCGCCCCGGATAGCCGCACGAGATGACTATAAGCGAAGAAGGAGCTGCCCGACGCCATGCAGGAACGCCGGGCAGCCACCAACCTACGCATTAGCTCGTCTACTCGGTTCCCATTCACTGTATCATATGCGGTAGGCGCAATCAAGGAATTATGCGATTCTGCGCCGTTTGCGCTGAAACTTTAGCGCGAAGCGGTGCGCTTCGCTGTTTGCAAGGAGAATTTCGCTGCGGTGCTTGACGCCAGGCTCCTTATCGCCCAAAAGTTCCCGCGGCCGATGTCTCTCATTTTTGACGAGCGCGATGACGGGAATTGACCGTCCGAGCGATAGAAGCGTTTTCTCCGCGGCCCTTTTCTGAACAGTGTTTCCGTCTACCACGATTAAGTCTGGGAATCTCCACTCAGTATGGGCGAATCTGCGTTGTAGAAGCTCTTCCAAACCTTTTACTTCATGAACCCCGCGCGTGCCGCGGATTTTGAACAATCGGTATTCACTTTTTCTTATTTCCCCTGATTCCAGGACTGCCATGGCGCCAACGATGTCCTTCCCGCCAAAGTGAGAAAGGTCGTACGCCTCAATGCGGAAGTGAGTAGCTCGTAGTGAGTAGTTAGTAGCCTTAAGAAGAGCGACGTCTTCTATGTGCTTAAGCGCAAATAGTTGTTGCTTCAATTTTCCCGCTCTCTCGAATTTTTGCTCCTTCGCAAATTGCTTCATCTCCCTTTCAATCTCGCGTGACACCTTTGCGACTTTTCCCGACAAGAAAAGGCACAGGCGTCTGATTTGCTTTTTGTACTCCCGCGAGGAAATATCACCAGCGCAAACGCCGGGACAAAGTCCGATTTGGCGATTAAAGCATGGCCTACAGCCCGCAGAACCACGCTGACCTAGCGCGGAATTGCGCTGAATATAGAAAGGAATACATTTGTCGTCACGCCATGGGAAGATTTTGCGAATTATTTTCAAAGCGACTTTTAATTGCGAGCCGTGGGGAAAAGGACCGTAGGAGGCCTGAATTATGAAGTTTGAATTATGAATTATGGACGAATCAACGTCTTTTTGGCGGGCAACGAGAACGCGGGGAAAATCTTCGTCGGTTATGACAACGCAATTGAAACTTTTGCCGTCTTTGCCCTCGGTGTTGTACGGCGGTCCCCACTTCTTTATAAGTTCAGCTTCAAGTAGAAGAGCCTCGAGAACAGAGTCTGTCTTTTGAAAACTGATATGGTCAGCTTTTGTCACCATGCCAACAATTCTCGGACCTCGGGTCTCAATTAAATCAGCTGAAAAGTAGCTTCGCACCCTGCCCCGAAGCGAAGTAGCTTTGCCGATGTATAAAATCTTTTTGCCCTGTTTGAATATATACACCCCCGGCGCGTCCGGCAGTTTGGATTTTTTCAAGCCTTGACTCTTCATGGATTAGAGTTTATTGTGAGAGACGGAAAAACGCAACCATTCTGACAACTTATGAAAAGAAGAGCTCTTACAGACACCGAAGCGCGTATTGCAAAGAAGCTTGCGGAGAAAGACCTTGACCTTAAGCGGGAACTTGCGAGAACCGAGCGAAATTTGATTGAGCTTCAGGCCATCTGCTCGCACGCGAAAAGGACAAATTCTCGCGAGCCGTGCCCTGACTGCGGTGAGCAGTCACTTGGGGCTTCTTGGGACGCGTTTGACGAACCCACGCAACTTTCGCCCACCGCTCTACCGGAGGCGCGAAGGGAATGACGGCCAACAATCAAGAAAGAATGAGGAGATGTTCGCGGTTGATGAGAGAAATCGCCGCGTCAAAAGACCCGCTACGCGCGCGCGAGATGCGAGATGAACTTTCTGCCATTCAGAAGGACTGCCCGCACACGGGGGTGGAAACGATATTGAGGGCGTTGACCGAAGCGTGTCCAATATGTTTCTCTCCGAGAAGTCCTTTGCTGCCCAAAAGGTAATTTCGCTTTTGCACCTTCTGCCGAGCGGCATTCTGCTCGGCTTTTTCCTGGGGTAATTTTCAAAAATACCTGCCGCTGATTATTCCTTACCCTTTCCGTCGTTAAGCGGAAGAGAAAAGAAAACGCTCGTCCCCTGACCTTCTTTTGAGCGAAACCACATCTCCCCGCCCTGCGCTGAAACAAGCTGTTTAGCGTAAAAAAGACCGAGTCCAGTTCCATCCGGGACGAGTGAGAGGGCATTGTTCGCCCTAAAGAATTTTTCAAACACGCGCGGCTGTTCTCCATCCGGTATGCCGATGCCATTGTCAATGACGGAAAATTGAAGATGCGCCTCGTCCGACAGTGAAATCTCCAGGTGTACTGTTCCGCCCTTTGGCGTGTAGCGCGACGCGTTGTCAAGAAGAACCGAGAGTATGGCGCGCAGGTATATCGGGCTTGAGCGTACTGTCCACGTGAACTCCCGCGGTAAGAGTTTTGTAAGCGTAATGCCTTTGCGTCCCATAATTGATTGATACTCTTCCGCAATTTCTTCAAGTATTAGTAGTAGTTTTTTGGGCGTCGTGACCAATTCTCCGAAAACTGCCTTTGAATTGCTGACGGTATCCAGTAGCTGGCTGATGAGGTTCACCATAGCCTCGACGCTCTTACTTGCCCGCTCCAGGAGTGGCCGCGCGTCTGGAGACATCGCCTTTGCGTCGGCAAGGAGCGCTTCGGTAACCCATTTGATGTTCGTAAGCGGGGTCCGGAGCTGGTGCGAGACGATGGTGATGAAATCATTCTTTGACCTGCTGGAGAGCTGCAGTGCTTCAAATGTGCGGGCATTTTCAAGCGCGATAGCGACCGATCCGGCGAGCCGTTCAAACGCGACAAGTTCCTCACCGGCAAAATCCTTCTTTGAAAGGCGACGGCCAAGAGAAAAAAACCCGAGGAGTACACCGCGCAAGACAAGTGGAAACGCGATGATTTCTCCGCGTTCGCGAATGATTGATAGCACTTCCGACACAAGAGGGTGCTTGGAAAGCACGGGGTCCGTAAATCCGCGCGCGTCAAAAATCCTGACGCGGGCGGAAGGAAATTTCGCGACGAATGAACCGATGTTCGTATCGCGGTGATGGTGCGCCGCCGCGCCGACAGAGACGCTTTGAAAGAAGACCCACTGTTTTTCATTTTCCTCCAAGAGGTACACCGCGCTGCTTTCAATGCGCAGCTTTTCCGAAAGAAAAATGAGCAAATTGTTCGTGAGCGTCGCGATGTCGGAGAGGTTGCGGAGTTCCGCCGTGAATAGAGAGACAGCCCGGTCCAGATTAAGGCGTTCCTTGGCAAAGAGCTCATCAACAATCCTCTGACTCCACTCCTTCAAAGGAGCGAGGAGGTAGAGCGCGATGATAAAAAGAAGCGTGTCAAAACCAAGATGCTCGTAGGTTGTTTCAAACGGAGACAGAATGACGAAGATGCTGCCATAGCCGAGGAGCAGTATCGCGGTCATGACAAAGTGCCCGACACTTCTTCCCGCGACGAGTTCAATGTCAACGAGGCGATACCGGAGAATGAAATATCCCATGAGCGTTGCTAAACCTCCGACGAAAAGAAACCCGACGGGAGGCACTCCGATGGATATCCCGAATCCGGGAAGAAAATCGGTAACGGCAAGGAACGCGAGCGCGCCGGTTATGAACGCGAAATAGCCCCACCGGCCTTGATGCGCGTAGCGCTTCGACGTGTCCTTATACTTGAGATAAAAGTTCCTGATAAAAAGCGGGGCAAAGATAAGAAAGAGTAGCACCCCTCCAATCCCTAGCGGACCAAGCTCAATATAATATCCCCACGCATATTCATACACGCCGCTCGCCATATATTCGGTCCCGATGAAGAGGCTGAAGAGGAACGTGGCGATGATTCCGAGGAAGGCGGCATTTTTCTGGCGGTCGTCCCCAAGGTAATACACGGAAAAAAGATATGTCGTAACTGGGATGTAGAGTACTCCGAGAAATCCAATCCGCGAAAAAAAAGTCGCTGTCTCATAATTCGCGGACAAATAATTGAGTCCCATCCCAAAAAGCCACACGAAGGCCGCGAGCTCAAAAACGAAAAACGATCGGTTAAGGCCTGAATTAGGATTCTGCGCTATGACAAGAATCCCCTGCGCGAGGAGAAACACCGCGACAAGCAGGTGCGGCAGTGCGATTAAATTTAAATCAAATGAAAAACCCATAAAAGCGTCAGGCGTTGAATCGAGACGCGCTAATAGTATAGCAAAGTTAAAGCGTGTGTCGCACGCTTTTCAATGTGAGTTGCCGTAATAGTTGACGTGTGATGATTCACATGATATAAGTTCCTATAGAAAGGCGCGGTGACAAACAACGCCGCGAAGAAAAAGAAAATGAAAATCCTATTGGTGATTAAGGACTCCGACATGCTTGGACTGCTGGCAGCTCTATTGGAAAAGAACGGCCATGATGTGACCATGGCTTCGGAAAGTGTGGAAGCTTTTCGGCGACTTCTCAAGATGGAAAATGTCGGACTCCTCGTGGCTAGTCTCAACTTGTGGCCAGATGGAGCGGAACCAATTGTTAAGGCAGCCCGTCTGACGAACCCAACTCTACCAGTGCTCCTCATAGCTGGGAGCCAAAGCAACGGTTATAGAGAAAGGATAATGCTAATGGACGCGGTTTTTTGGCAAACCGGCGACGGAGCAGATAGCTTCATGCTTGCTGTAGAGCAGGCACTGTCCCATTAAGGCGCAATCTCGCATATTTCCTTGCCAGCCGACCACTCAAGGTGCGGCTGGCTTTTTTAATGGAGTGTCTTTACAAGGTTAAGCCTTGTAAAGATCACGAATCCGCACCCTTCCCGAAAGTCGCAGTAATTATGCGTACCTTACGCATTCAGTAAATGCATACGATCGTATGTATTTACTGAGTTACGAATTTCTCACTATAGAACAGGTCTACTCCTACCTTCTCAAAACTTTTTTAAGATACTCTCCGGTATATGACTTTTTCGTCTCGGCAACCTGTTCCGGCGTACCCTTTGCAATGACGATGCCGCCGCCGTTTCCGCCATCCGGACCAAAGTCAATTATGTAATCTGCGGATTTTATGATGTCCATATTATGCTCAATGACAACCACGGTATTGCCGTGGTTCACTAGCTTCTGCAATATCTCGATGAGTTTCTTCACGTCTTCATAATGCAGTCCCACTGTCGGCTCGTCCAAAAGATAAATTGTTTTCTCCACATGCCGCCGATAGAGTTCCGAGGAGATTTTGACTCTCTGAGCTTCCCCGCCCGAGAGCGTTGTTGCCGATTGTCCGAGTTCCAGGTAGCCGAGTCCTACTTCGCTAAGGGTTTTCAAACGGTCATACACGGCTGGAATATCTTCAAACAGCGAGAGTGCTTCCTCAATTGTCATGTGAAGAATATCATGTACGCTTTTCTTTCTGTATCTCACTTCGAGTGTTTCTTTCATAAAGCGTTTGCCCGCGCAAACATCGCATGTAACATACACAGTCGGCAGAAAATGCATCTCAACCGCTATCTCGCCATTACCCTGACATGCTTCGCATCTGCCGCCCCTTACGTTGAATGAAAAACGGCTTGGACCCCATCCGCGGACGCGCGCCTCCTCGCTTTCTGACAAAAGTTCACGGATAAAGGTCCAAGCGCCGGTATATGTCGCCGGATTCGAGCGTGGAGTGCGCCCGATAGCGGATTGGTCAATCAAAATGGTTCTGGAAAGATATTCCGTGCCGGTGAAAGAACCGACATTATAAACATCCGCCGTCCTGTACTTTCTATCGAATCTTGCCCGAAGATTCTTGTGCAGAATTTCGTACACGAAGGTGGATTTTCCTGAACCGGACACTCCAGTGACGGCGACAAATCTGCCAAGCGGGATATCTATATTTTGGTTTCTGATGTTGAATAGGTTTGCCCCGCGTACGCGAAGAAATCCTTTGTCTGTAGTTCTTCTTTCCTCCGGGACTTTGACTTCCTTTTCTCCGCGCAGATACGCAAGCGTAAGTGACTCTCCGCTAGCCTGCGTACTTTTTGCCTTCAGAAGCTTATGCAAATAATCTGCAACAACAATTTTCCCGCCATGCACGCCGGCTCCGGGTCCGATATCTATGAGGTAGTCTGAAGAAAGAATTGTCTCTTCATCGTGCTCAACAACGATTATCGTGTTGCCTATATCTCGAAGGTGTAAAAGCGTTTTAATAAGTCTCGCGTTATCATGAGCGTGGAGCCCAATAGTCGGTTCATCAAGCACATAGAGCGCGCCGACAAGTCCGCTCCCAAGCTGCGACGCGAGCCGTATTCTCTGCGCCTCGCCCCCGGAGAGCGTGTGCGCGCGACGACCGAGTGTCAGATACTCAATCCCGACATCAACCATAAATTGTAGGCGTGATTCAATCTCGCGAAGAACAACTTTCGCAATCTCCTTTTCCTTGGCGGTGAGTTCGAGTTCTATGAAGAAGTCGTAAGCATCAGCGATGGAGAGGTTAGCAATTTCGACGATATTTAATCCTCTCTCGTCGCTATCTTTATTTACTCTGTGCCTCCCTGATTGGCTTGCCTTGCGCGGTTGGTCAGTCTTCGCGGCCCCGATTCGAACATGCAGAGCTTCATCTCGAAGGCGGGCGCCATGGCACTTTTGACACGACTCCTCGCCAAAGAAGTGTCTTGTCCCGAGTCCATTGCACTCGGGACACGCGCCGTACGGAGAGTTGAATGAGAAGAGTCTCGGCTCTATCTCCGGATATGAGAACCCGTCGTAAGGACACATGAACTTCGCCGAGATTATTTTGCTTTCGAGAGGTTCGTTTGAGTTTTTATCCCGTTTCCCATGCTTCGCTGAAGCGGAGGCGGGCCTGCCCGCCACAGCTCGACTGGAAGGAGATGCGAAGGCGGGAATCTCAATCTTGAGCAGTCCGTCTGATTCATGAAGCGCTCGCTCAATCGCCTCAGGCAGGCGCTCATTTAAAACCTCGCCACTTTTTGAAAGGTCAGTAAGGAAATATTCGTCAACGAGTGCGTCGATATCATGCTTCTTGTGCTTTTCAAGGACGATTTGCTCGCGTAAGTTTTTTTCTATGCCGTCAACTTTAACAATCTTGTACCCCTTGCCGAGAAGGTCGTATAGCATTTGGTAATACTCGCCCTTGCGCCCGACCACAACAGGAGCGTATAGCTTGAGTTTTAGGTCGTTATATTCTATGCCAAGTATTTTCTTGTCCTTTCTCTCGGAGAGAATCTTGTTTACAGAGTCTAATATCGTTTGCTTTATCTCCTCGCCTGAGAGTTTCTTTATTTCGCGTCCGCAGATAAGGCAATACGGCCTCCCGACGCGGGAGAGAAGCACGCGAAGATAATCGTAAACCTCCGTAATCGTTGCGACGGTCGAGCGCGGATTATTTGAGCGTGACTTTTGGTCAATCGAAATCGCCGGTGAAAGCCCTATAATTTCATCAACATCCGGTTTTTGCATTTGACGGAGAAATTGGCGCGCGTACGCGGAAAGCGATTCCACATAGCGACGCTGGCCCTCGGCAAAGATAGTGTCAAACGCAAGCGAAGACTTCCCCGAGCCGGAAAGTCCGGTAAAAACAATCATTTTGTTGCGCGGCATCTCAACCGTTATGTTCTTTAAATTATGCGTCCGCGCGCCTTTTACAATGATTTTACCTGCCCCGTCAGAATTTTCACGTTCTTTTGACATAGCACCTTCGTTATTCAAACCGCTTCTTGGTTAAAATCAAACTGCAATCTTAATTTTCTTTAGCTTCCAATTTTAGCTTACAAACTTCAACTGCCCCATGGATTGCTCCATAGGGTGTATGAGAGGGACTATATCAGAGACGAACTCAAAAAGAAACAACGGATTGAAGCCCTGTGCGTGGCGGCAAGATTGACTTCTTTGCCGTCATCTCTTTTTCTACTAACTACTACTAACTTCCTTAAGCACAGCGTTTATCTCCTCAATAATCTCGTCTAGGGTAACCATGGCCTTCACGAGAAAGCGGGCGGCGCCGAGCGATTTACCCTTTTCGATATCCTCTTTTTGTCCAAGATTGGAGAGGAGTATGACCGGAATATGTTTCGTCTTTTCGTCTTCCTTTATTCTCTTCAAGATTTCAAAACCATCCATTCCAGAAAGAAGAATATCCAACAAGATAAGATCTGGTTTCTCTTTTCCAAATATCCGAAATGCTTCAACACCTTCGGCGGCGTGGAAGAGAACGCAGCCGTGCTGAACAAGCTTTCGTGCGATGATTTCACTTAAGAATTTGTCGTCTTCAACCCACATAATCTTCTTTCCAATAAGGTCAGTGTGGATCGCGGGAACCGCTTTTGCACTGGCGGTCTTTTCGTGACTTGCCAGCGTGGCTCCATTTCCACTGCTAAGCTGCAGGCGGATTTTTGTGATAATTTCTTCCGGGTCGAATTGCGATTTTACGAGATAGTCCTTAACACCTAGGACGAGAGCGCGATTTATCTCGACCGACTGACCTAAGTTTGATATGACGATGACGGGAATGGACGCGATGGTGGGATCATTTTGCTTCGCTTCCAGTAGTTCGTAGCCGTTCATCTTCGGTAGGATGATATCAAGAAGTACGAGATCTGGATGCTCCTCGCGAATCTGCTTCAATCCAGATGTGCCGTCACGCGAAAGTAGCGTCTCATATCCGCTAGTCTGAAGTTTCTGTCGAAGAACATCCCCGAAGAAAATATCATCCTCGATGATTAGAATCTTGTTCGCCATAAACATCAAATATTAAATGCGTAATTCAAAAGATATCAAAATTCAACAATGTAATGTATTGAATTGGTCTTAATTCTATCAAAACCTGTCCTAAAGTCCACCGGCATCGCGCTTTGTTCTAACTTTTGGCCTTTTTCTCCACGAGTTTAGATTCTTTCAGAAGAATAGCGATCTCATCCCGCAGTATTGCGGCCGTCTCGAAGTCCAAGATTTTTACCGCCGCGTTCATCTGCAACCTTTTTTCCTTCAACACCTGCTCAAGTGTTTTGTGTTTCAAGGACTCCTTGTCTATTAGAATAAGCCGTGAAATCGTCTTCTTATGTTCCAGACCCAGAGATTCTGTGATATCGCGTACCTTTTTGATAATAGTTTTTGGAGTAATGTTGTGCTTTGCGTTATAGGCAAGCTGAATGCTACGGCGACGATTCGTTTCCATCATGGCTCTCTCTATTGAACCCGTAACTTTATCCGCATAAAGAATAACTCTACCGGCCACATTGCGAGCGGCGCGTCCGATTATTTGGATAAGCGAGGTCTGCGACCGAAGGAAGCCCTCGCGGTCAGCATCCAAAATGCCGATAAGAGATACTTCTGGAAGGTCGAGTCCCTCGCGGAGAAGGTTTACTCCAACAACCACATCAAACTTTCCATTTCGAAAGTCTGAAAGAATGGTAATTCTCTCAAGCGTTTCTATATCGCTGTGCAGATATTCGGCTTTGATTCCCTTCTCCTTGAGAAACCCCGTTAGGTTCTCCGCCATTTTCTTCGTAAGTGTGGTTGCTATGACTCTACCGCCCTTTTTGATGTCTTTCTCGGCTTCAGCTATAAAATCGGCAATCTGCCCTCGATACAAGGTCCGACCTTGTACAAGGTCGGACCTTGTAGAATGATCGGATACTGGCTTAACCTGTATTTTAGGGTCCACCAATCCCGTTGGACGAATGACTTGCTCAACGATATTACCCCTCTCGAACTCATACGGACCTGGAGTCGCCGAGGTGAACAGGACTTGTCCGACACGTTCCTCGAACTCGTTAAATTTAAGCGGACGATTGTCCTTAGCTGAAGGCAATCTAAATCCATGTTCAACGAGCGACTCCTTCCGCGCCTGGTCTCCCGCATACATGGCGCGAAGCTGTGGGATGGTAACATGCGATTCATCTATGACGGTCAAAAATCCCGAGTCTCCTTTCGGCGTCTGTCCGCGACCTTGCTGGAAATATGACAACAAGGTATCGGGCGGTTCTCCGGGAAGTTTCCCCGAAAAATGCCGTGAATAATTCTCAATGCCGTTGCAGTAGCCAACCTCGCGGAGCATGGCGAGATCGTAACGAGTGCGGCGCTTCAGACGTTCGGCTTCCAGTATCTTTCCGGATTTCTCAAATTCCTTGAGACGCTCTGTAAGTTCGAGTTTTATAGTTTCTATCGCCTTTTCCCGCTCATCTTCTGGTGTAATGAAGTGTCGCGCGGGAAAAATAAATACATGTTCTTCTTCCGCGAGAAGCTTGCGGCTGATGGGGTCAATTTTCTGAATGCGCTTTACCGTGCTGCTATCAAACTCTACTCGATAGATGACTCGCTCGCTTTGCGGCTGTACTTCCACCACATCCCCGAGCGCGCGAAACATCCCGGGGGAAAGGTCTGCGGTGGTCCTCGTGTAGTGAATTCCGACAAGGGCGCGGATAAACTCGCCGCGGGAAAGTATCATTCCCTTTGTGATTTTTCTGTTGACCTTTTCATACTCTTCCGGACTTCCGAGTCCGTAAATGCACGATACGGATGCGACAATAATCACATCCTTCCTCGTAAGAAGGGCCTGTGTTGACGCATGGCGAAGCCGTTCAATTTCCTCGTTAATCTGCGCTTCCTTTTCTATGTAGGTGTCCGTAACCGGCATATACGCTTCCGGTTGATAGAAGTCGTAGTACGAAACAAAGTAATGAACTTCATTATCCGGAAAAAACTCCCGATACTCCTGCGCGAGCTGTGCCGCCAAGGTTTTATTATGCGCGATAACAAGCGTCGGTTTTTGCACTTTCTGGATAACATTGGCAACCGTGAATGTTTTCCCAGAGCCAGTAACGCCTAGGAGTGTTTGATAGCGCTCCCCTTTTTCAATCCCTTCCACAAGCGTCTTAATGGCCTTGGGCTGATCACCCGCGGGTCTAAATTTACATTTGAGATGAAATTTCTCGCTCATGACAAAAACTATACCGTGCGACGGGCTAAAAGAAAACCGCCATGGGAAACCCCGGGCGGATGTGAGAAAGTGCGTATTCCTGCGCGATGTGTATCGGTCAGGTCGATTTGGCAGGTGTCGCCTGAGCTGGAAAATCAACTGTGTTACACTTGAGACATATGACCATTCCGGCCCGCGGTTTCGTTAACTGATCAACAGTAGTTGCGCAAGGACACGCAGCCATCGTCATCCTACTGCCGCAAGTACCGCACTTGAAAAGCATAAAATACTGAAGCGCCCACCAAAGGAAGAATGACAGAAGGAAAGGCAGAGTGCCAACATAGTGGCCGTCAAGTAGCGTGAGAACAGCGATCGCAAAGAGAGCGATGCCTGGGAGCAAACGCAATCCAGGATGGAGATGGACCAATTTTGTAGAGTTCATACTTACTAAACGGTATCAGATATCTGAAATTAAATCAACCAGGCGGGAAGTAACTTTCCACACCCCGTATTCTCCCTTTCCTAAAGGGAGTGGCCGCAGGCCGAGGGATTTTAGAAATCAGAGGCCTCCTCCAGAAAAGCCTCCTCCTTGTTCCACTTCAAGTGGTAGCGTTCTCCACACCAATACATTGTTACCGGCGTTTACGCAAACACTAACGGAATCTCCTCCTTTACTCGAAGTTGGGGCGGTGGTGAACCAGAAAAGTCCACGATTACCTGAAAAACAAGCCGGTCTTGCAACGTATGGACCATTTTGAAACTGTAACCCTCCTCCCCGTATCTCTATAGTGCTCAATCCTTCGTTAATCCCAGTCCCATAGGCACGAACACGACCAATTATTTCGACCAGTTGGTCGGTTCCACTGCCTCCAGGATATAATGTGATTGCTCTTGGAGAAGTGATCGCAGCCGAATCTAGCACCAGGGCTTTCAACTTCTTGCTAGTATTATTCCATGTAAAACTTGAGTCTCCCGCAATCGTATTTGACCCTGTCCAAAACGCCACTTGGCCGGGCTTGTATCCGCCAGTTGTGAGAGCGGCCGATGCTTCAGCCAGTTGCGAACGCGCACCGGAATCAATGCGGACGATATTACTCCCGCCCGAACTATTGACCGACAATAAAAGTCCTGTGGTTGCGACAAGCGCGCCTGCAACAGCGAGCCATCCCATTTCTAGTTGTGATAATTTCATACGCTTTGTTCCAAACATTAGCGAGTAAATTCAACTATAAGTATATCACCCCCCTTGGGACCCGTGCAAAAAGTTCACACCGGCGCAGGAGTGCGGGGTATTCGCATGGGCGGCATTCGTAGTGCCGCAATCCCACACTTTTTCTGAAAAGTGTGGGATGACACAATAAAAAAACGCCGCTTCGGAAAGGAAGCGGCGGTGTCGCGAAAGGCAATGTCAAAGAGGTTAGGTTGCGAAGTTCGCCGCACAACTGGCAACCGTCTCCATTTGCTGTCGTCCTCGGCATCGCTCAAGGTAATGCTCTTTGCCATGAGCCAGTATCCATATGACAGAGCGTTTGGCCTTTATCGTCTCAAGTTCATCCCTGGTAAGCCAGCGAGCGAGACCTCCTCTGCCGTAGAAAAACACTTCAACTACCGATACGAGACCGCCACTTTCAAGAGTGGCGCGCCAGCCGACTCGGCCGTGAGAGGATTCGGCTAGAATCTTGCACCGCTTTGACGCGTATACAACGCCGATGGCCGGCTCGGCTCCATCCACCATTTCCAAAGACGACGGAATGTAATGAGCACTCATGTTTTTGACACTGCTGGGGGTTTAATCAAAGAACTGCTTTCGTTTCGCGCTCGCGAAACGAAACGAGCCCTCGTTCGAGGGCTCGTTTGTATCGCCAATTTCAGAATTTCAGTAGCGGCACAAATGAACTCTCGAACACTGGACGAGAAGAATGACATAGACCTTATCGAGCTTTAGAGTTTGCCTTTTCCCACTCATGTGTATAATCATAGCAGAAGAGGAACAAAACGCAAATCCAGGGAGGAATCCAAAGACCCCTAACCCAAAAGAAACGAATTATGCCAACAAGAAGCGAGCAGGCCGATGAACTCCTGTTAGACAATCTGCTGGAGTTTGTAGCCGGACCTGACCACCCGATCCTGAATCACCCGATAACAGTGGATTTGAGGACCTCTGTTCTGGAGAGGATGTCGAGCGGTAATCAGTCACCGACGAAAATGGAGAATGTTATTCTGCGCGATGTCGCGCCGCGTTTTATCGCATTGCATTAGTGATCACCGGCGCTCGAGCGGCTGCTGACAGACTTCAAGGAAGAAGGTTCGCGTAGCGCTAAACGGAATTGAATAAGGAGTCAAGCGGTAGCCGGTGGGCTACTGCTTTTTCGTTCGTTTGGTTTACAGTACTGTGAATTAGCCCATAGAAAAGTGGCTAAAAGTGCGCAGGTAGGCACTTTAGCAAAATTTCGACGGCCGTCAAAATTTTGCTAAATAACTGTGAATTACGAAACTCGTCGACGACGCGTGTGTTCGGGAACCGCAATGTAGTTTTTATTTACGGCCGTAAATAAAAACTACATTAAAACCATTCAAAGTTGTAAAATAAAATCCAAGAATCAACCGCCTCAAATTCAACGCGTATACGACTTAAGAAAGCTGTCACGAAAACGGAAAAAGTCTTCATCAAGAATTGCCGAACGCATATTCCCAACAAGCTGAACGATAAAATGGAGGTTATGAATTGTCGCGAGCGTATTTGAGAGAATCTCCTTTGAGCGAAACAGATGCGCGAGGTATGCTCGGGTGAAATTTTTGCACGTGTAGCACTCGCAGTCGTCTTCGATGGGCGTGAAGTCGGTCCTATATTTTGCATTTTCAATGTTGAACCTGCCGCGTTTCGTGTACAAAGAACCATTTCGCGCTTCTCGTGTTGGGGCGACGCAGTCAAAGAGGTCGCAGCCATTCTCCACGGCGTCAAAAAGGTCTATCGGGTCGCCAATGCCGAGAAGATGGCGCGGCTTTTCCTCCGGCAGAAGCTCATTTACCCACCGCACGGCGTTCCCCATGTCTTCCTTGTCAAACGAGCCGCCGATGCCGAAGCCGTCAAAGTCTCTGCCTTCGCCAAGGCTTCGGCGGACATGCATCCTGCCAATTGCTTTTGCGCTTTCCTTACGGAGGTCCTCGAATCTCCCGCCTTGCACTATCCCAAATATCTGTTGCTGAAACAAGGTTCGACCTTTTTCCCGATTCAAGGTCGAACTTTGTTTCAGCTCATAGTGTCGCGTGAGCGAACGCTCTGCCCATCTGTGAGTGCGTTCCATTGCTTCTTTCTGATACTCGTACGGCGCGTCTGGAGAGGTGCATTCGTCAAACGCGAATATGATATCGGCTCCGAGGTCATGCTGTATTTCAATAGAGCGCTCGGGCGTAAAGCGGTGCGCACTCCCGTCTTTGTACGACCTGAAAGTAACGCCGTCTTCGTCAATCTTCGCCAACTTTTCTATCTGGCCCCTGCTCACTTCTTCTATTCCACTGTTCTGTGGAATATTGGAATAGATATCCTTGATTTCTTGGTGCCTTCTGACTTTCCCGATTTTTCTGTCAAAGTCCGCACCGAGTGAGAATACCTGAAACCCGCCGGAATCGGTCAAGGTGGGACCGCCCCAGCCCATGAATTTCCCTATTCCGCCAGCTTCCTTGACAATCTCTTCCCCCGGTTCCAAATAAAGGTGGTAGGTATTTCCCAAGACGACCTGCGCTCCAGTTTCCTTGACTTCATGTGGCGTCAGCGCTTTTACAGTCGCCTTGGTTCCCACAGCAACGAACGCCGGAGTTTCGATAACTCCGTGCGGTGTTTCGAGCCGCCCCGCCCTTCCGAGCGCGTTTGAAAGTCTTTTCTGAATTTCGAAGTTCATAGCGGGAAGTATACGGCGCACACCAAGTCTAGTCGAGTCGTAGGTGGTGTGATGTGCAAAAGATTTCCAGCTTACCATGTAAGTACGATCGTAGTTACATGGTACGCATGTTGCTCTCGAGAGCCTAAAAGATTATGGCCGGCTGAATTGCAGCTTAGATAGCAGCTTTGCTTTTCCAATTTACTGGGATACAATAGATTCAAATGCTACCGCCAGAAAAAGACAAAGATGGGAAAGAACTTCTCCACATGGCGCCCAGCACAAGTGATGTCAGAGAGCAAATTAAATCGCGAATCACAAGAATTGACCGTGAATTCTTGGAGGCGTTTGAATTTATAACTAACTTCCCCCGTTCAGTCACCTTTTTCGGCTCGTCCCGTTTTCATGAAGACAATGAACACTGCGTAAAAGCTCGTCGGCTTGCTGGAAAAATCGCAAAAGAGCTTGGCTATACGATTCTGACAGGAGGAAGCGCAGGCATCATGGAGGCGGCGAATAGAGGCGCGTTCGAGGCCGGCGGCGAGTCAGTCGGCCTCAATATTCGGCTACCTAAGGAACAGGGGGGAAATAAGTATACGACTGCTTCCATCGATTTTTCGCACTTCTTTGTTCGGAAGGTGGCTCTTTCATACGCCGCCGAAGCCTATATTTTCTTTCCTGGAGGATTCGGAACTCTGGATGAATTCTTTGAGGTCATAACTCTGATACAAACGCATAAAATTCGCCGCGTGCCGATCTTTCTTGTTGGCAAAGATTATTGGGAACCGTTAGACCGCTTCATTAGAGATAATCTATATGCTATTCACCAGGCTGTAAGTAAGAGCGACCTTCTGCTTTATAGAATTACCGATGACGAAGAGGAGATTGCTGAGGCGATACGCACCGTGCCGATACACGATGGAATAACGCACAGGAGACCTTAAGAGTGAAGCCAGGACAAAGTTGCAGGTCTTCTACGATGAAATCTATGTGTTAAGCATCACTTTATGCAACGCATTTTGTTTATGTTTTCCGGTAAAGTGGTGCGAGGAGCTCGCGCTGGAAGAAAACTTGGATTTCCAACTGCTAATCTTGATAGGCGGGAGTATATGAAGAAAAAGCTCCGCGTACCTTTTGGGGTGTATGCGGGTACCGTCGAAATATCAGGACTTAAGAAAACCTACCTTGCAGGAATCGTTATTGGTCCACTAGACAAAAGGGGACTTCCAAAAATTGAGGCGCATTTGCTCGATTTCTCCGGCGCACTTTATGGTAAGAAATTGCGTTTGTTTATAATGAGCTATTTGCGCCATTACAAAGTCTTCAAAAGCGATGCGGCACTCAAAAAGGCAATCGCGAGTGACCTTAAAAAGGTACGCGCCACAGCGACTCTCTAAATAGAGAGATTTGCTATTCCAAATCAAGATCTATATCACTGCGAAAAGTCCGCCTCTAATTGGCCTGTTTGTTCCGAAGGAAAGCTTGTCTCCGCGGCTGGCGCTGGTGACGGCACAAAAAACTGCCAGTAGAAAATCAGCGCGACAGTGAGAGTGATAAGTACAATAATCGTTTTTTGCATTTGCATTTCGAGAAGCTATTATTAATCTCTAAATTATAGCACTGGAGCTGGGATTCCTATCCACATTTTTAGTTTAGAACACTGCCAATATATTCCGCGAGATTTTTCTTCGCGCGCCAGCCAAGTTCACCTTCCGAGCGCGACAGGTCAATTGAAGATGACATTCGGTTTCCCTTTCGCTCGGGAAGCATCTCGATTTCGCCACCAAACATCTTCGCGATGTCCAAAATGGAATAGGTTTCTTCCGCGCCAAGGCCGTAGCCGTCTCCGCTACCCTTTTCACCAACGAGAAGGAGTCCATGCACAATGTCGTCAACATTGGTAAAGATGCGGGTCTGCGTACCTGGCGCCACCACCTTAAGCGGCTCGCCATGCAGGCGTGCCTGCCGAAATATCTCGACGACTGTCCCATACGCTCCCGACAGTTCTCTTTGCCCGTACACATTGTAGAAATAAGTGATTGCAAATGGAAGGTTAAACCATGCACCGTAATTTTGTACGAGTTCCGTATTGGAGGCCTTGCTCCATGCATATGGGCTTTGATTTCGCCCTAGCCCGCCATCTCCGAATTTGGTGCTTGAGCCGGCATAGACTATCTTTGCTCCATGTTTCCGGCAGAATTCCAACACAGCAAACGTGCCTGCCTTATTTGAATGCCAAACCAAAGGCATATCTTCAAAGCTTTTCTCAACACGCGCATACTCACCTAGGTGATAGACAAGGACAGGCACCGCCGTAACAAGTTTGGCAATATCATTCGTATCGCCTGTAATGTAGGTCGCGCCTTTGATGTGATTGTTTTTCGAGCCGGTGGAATAATTGTCCAGCGAATACACCGTATTTTGAGGGTCCTTTACCAATTGCTCAATAAGGTTTGACCCTATGAATCCCGCCCCGCCGGTAACCAGTATAGTTTTCATGTGATGCAATTATACAACACCTTGTCGTTAATTCCATTTCTTGTATAAGGCCACCCAGTTTTGCACTCCCGGTCTCCAGTTAGTTGGTAACGAGGCAATGATAGCATGAAGTCGACGGGAGAGAGTTTGTTCCCGAAAGCGAAATGGACGCGTTCGGTGTTGTAAAAGGCCAGATAATCCATGAGCTTCCGGTTGAAGGATTCGGTATCAAGGAGAAGGTTGGCATGGTAATCCACGAATTCCTCCTGCACCCTGCGGTTGAACCGTTCCATGTGGGCGTTCAGCTTCGGCGTCTTGGGGTAGGTATGGTAATGGACGAGGTGGAGACGACGGAGTTCCTCCGAGAAATGCTTCTTGAACTCACTCCCGTTGTCGGTCAGCACGAAGTCAATGGGGTACGGGAAAACCTTCAGGCAGAGGACAAAGAACTCCTTTGCCGCCAGAGAGGCGTGGGAGGTGGTTGCCCAGGCGAAGGCGAAGCGGGTGTGGATGTCCTCAAAGGTGATGATGTAACGCCTGATGCCGAAAATGAACCGTTCAATGGTATCGAGCGCCACGAGGTGGCCGGCGTATGTCGTCTTGAAGTCCTTTGGCTTGCGCAGTACCTTCTGCCGGTTTGCTTTCACGATTCTCCCGGTACCCGTGACTTTCTGCGGGTAGATGCGCAGACCACCGCAGTCTGCTATGAGCCGACCGATGGTACGGGGCTTGGGACAGTGGAGATGGAGTGCGGCAGAGAACGGCAGCATGAGCGGATGCAGTTTCTCCGCTCCGAGATTTGGATGGACGCTTCGCAGACGGCGGAGTTCCTCGATGATGCGAACATCCCAGAGACGTTTCCGCTTCTTCTTGGGAGCTTTGTTCCCGCTATTGAGGCTTTCGAGCTTCCCCTGCCCCTCTTTGAGCTTCCTCTGCCACAAGTACAGAGTACGCTCTTTCACCTCGAACGCCTCTTCGACCGCTTCCGTGCCGTGTTTGTCCCAAAAGGCGAGTATTCTGACCCGCCGCTTCGCTTGCTCGGTAATCATATGCCGGAAGCGTAGCACGCGCTCCCAGGTGGTAATGAACCCCTTGGTTCCCCTGAATTTGTTGAAAATCCTCACTGCTTTGGAGAGACCAAAGAGTGCAATATGCATCTGGCCTTATGCACAAAATTGGAACTTACGGTGCCTTGTGCATCGTGCTAATATGTGTGCTATGCACCGTTTTGAAGAACGAGTGAAGACATGGGGGCCGGTTTTGATTTTCATCGCCGCGATGCTGTGGGCAACTGACGCGCCATTTCGGTATCACCTGACGCGTACGCTTGATTCAAGCTTCATCGTACTCGCGGAGCATTTCGTAAACGTACTTTTGATTCTGCCGTTCATTATCACCGGTTGGAAGGAAATCAAGGTTCTGAATTGGAGGCAGTGGTTTGCAATACTCGCAATCGGCATCGGCGCGTCAGCCGTCGCGTCAATTCTTTTTACAAAAACATTTTCCTACATGAACCCTTCCGTCGCCATTGTCCTCCAGAAGCTCCAGCCGCTTATCGTGATTTCGCTTGCCGCACTCTTCCTTAAAGAACGAACTGGAAAACGGTTTTGGCCTTGGGCGATTTTCGCGCTTCTCGGTGCGTATGTCATTTCATTTCCCGACTTTGTCCCACGCCTTTATGACGGCGAAGCATGGAACCCGAACACCGTTGGCGTACTTCTCGCGCTCGGCGCGGCGGCGCTTTGGGGTCTTGGCACCGTGCTTGGTCGCGCTCTATTGCGACCAAGCACCGACCACCAACCACCGACAACGGCAATCAACTCCTATACGGTCAGTTTTCAAACACTTACCGCGCTGCGGTTTCTTATTGCTTTTCTTTTCTTGATTGTCCTCAATTTCAACAGCGGCACGCTTGAAACGATAAGCGCGCTTACAGGAAAGGATACGCTGTTTCTCATCATCGTTGCTATCACCTCCGGCTTTACTTCGCTCTTCATCTATTACAAGGGCCTCCAAACGACGAAAGCATCTATTGCGACGCTCGCAGAGCTTGGTTTTCCCTTCCTCGCGGTTATCGTGAATGCCGCCGCGCTGGGTTTGTTTTTGAAGCCAATGCAAGTCGCCGGCATGGTACTCCTCCTTTTTGCCGTGTGGGGGTTAACGAGGATAAATCAGAGTGCAGTGTAAAAATCCACGAAATTCTCCAATTTTTTTGTCTTTCCCCCAGCAGCTAAAAGCTACTTCGTATCCCTGCGCTTCGCGCGATTACGATCGATTTCAGTCAGGTATTGCTTTCGAAGACGTACGCTCTTCGGCGTAATTTCAAGATATTCGTCTTCTGCCATAACTTCCAAACCGCGTTCAATTGTGAGTTCATAGGGCGGCACGAGGTCAATCGCCTCATCGGTTCCAGACGCGCGCACATTGGTGAGCTGTTTGCCTTTGGTTGGATTCACCGTCATTTGCTCGCCCTTGGAAGTATTGCCGATGACCATGCCTTCATAGACTGGAGCGCCGGGGCCAATGTAGAGAAGACCCCGCTCCTGAAATCCCCAGAGCGCGTAACCAAGCGCCTTTCCTGTTGCCATTGAAATCATTGACCCGACGGCGCGCTTGCTGATTTCGCCCGCATACGGCTTGAAGCCGATAACGCGTGATGACATGATTCCCTCACCTCTCGTGTCTATAATGAATTGGTTCCGGTAGCCCAAAATCCCCCGCGTCGGGCCTTCCAGTATCAGGCGCACCGCGCCTCCATGTTCTCGTATATCTTTCACGATAAACGCTCGGCGTCCTAATTTCTCTATGACAACTCCTTGATATTCAATCGGTGTGTCAATTATTAGCTCTTCGAATGGTTCTGTCTTCACGCCGTTTTCTTCGCGGATGATGACTTGCGGCTGCGATACTTGGATTTCATAGCCGGCTCGGCGCATATTTTCAAGCAAAATCGCGATGTGGAGTTCCCCGCGGCCGCGGACTTTCAAGTAATCGGTGGAGGAAAAATCTATTTTGAGTCCTACATTCACTTCAAGCTCGCGCGAGAGATACTCGCGAATCTGGCGTGACGTCACAAACTTGCCGTCGCGCCCTCCGAAAGGAGAATTGTTGACCAAAAATTGCAGCTCAATCGTCGGTTCGTCTATCAAGATGACGGGAAGCGGCTCGGCGCTCTCTTTTTCGGAAACCGTTTCGCCTATCTCAATATCGGTAAGGCCCGCGAGAAGCGCGATATCCCCTGACTGAACTTCCTCGGTTTCCACCTTTTCCATCCCCTTCCACGTGAACAGTTTAAGAATCTTTCCCTTGCGAACTTCGCCCTTCTCACTCCGTACGAATACTTCCATTCCCGGTCTGGCCACTCCCTCATACACCCGCGCGACTGCCATGCGTCCGAGGAAATTGTCGTAGGCAAGATTGAATGGTTGAAGCCGAAGCGGTTTCGCCGAACGTTCTTCTGTGGAAGCGCTCGGGACATGTTTTGTAATCGTCTCGAGAAGAGGGGTGAGGTCCTTGGATTCTTCAGTAAGTTCCTTCTTGGCGATTCCCTGCCTTCCGATTGAATAGACTACTGGAAAATTAGACTGTTCCTCGCTCGCGCCAAGTTCAAAAAAAAGTTCCAACACTTGTTCATGAGTCCTTGCGGGGTCGGCGGCGGGCTTGTCTATTTTATTGATAACTACGATTGGCTTAAGACCGAGCTCAAGAGACTTTTTCAAAACAAAACGCGTTTGCGGCATGGGGCCCTCCTGCGCGTCAACGACAAGAAGAACGCAATCAATGGAACGAAGTACCCGCTCCACTTCGGAGCCGAAATCCGCGTGTCCGGGCGTATCCACGATGTTTATTTTTCCACCTTTATATGGAATAGATGTATTCTTGGCGTAAATCGTAATACCGCGCTCCTGTTCAAGCGCGTTGGAATCCATGGACGCTCCCTCTTTCCCGACGCCTGTCTGCTTCAAAAGCGCGTCGGTCAAAGTGGTTTTGCCGTGGTCTACATGTGCGATGATGGCTATGTTACGGATTTCCATATGAAAATTGGTACTTGCTTCGCACCATTGATAACAAAAAGGAGGCCTCTCGGCCGTAGGTGATTCCTATATAATACGATATATCCGAAGAAACCGCAATATCTATGTAGTTATATTGGTGAAAAAGGAAAGGGCTCCGAAGACGAATCTTCGGAGCCCGTGGAGAAATTGTGTGTCAGTTGGCTACTGACGGAGCGTGCAATGTCCGTTAAAAAATACGGACTTACAAACAGTACTCCGAAAGGCCTTTTTGTGCAAGTAGCACCTGTGGATAACTTTTTATGGAGTGAAGCGCCTAATCTTCCATTGCTCTGGAGGATTGAAAGCTCCAAGATTGCCTACTACTCCCAACCCTTAGCAAGGAGCGCCGCCTTTGCCGCCTGCTGTTCGGCTTCTTGTTTTGATTTTCCATCTCCCTCCGCGACGCGCTCCTTCCCGAGAAAAACCGCGACAGTGAACTTCTTGTCGTGGTCGGGTCCTGTTTCTTTTACCGTTTCATATGATGGAGTAACCCCGACGATTTCCTGCGCCTTTTCCTGAAAATGACTCTTTGCGTCAAGCCATGTTTTTTGGGAGATAATGTCATCAACCAGTTTAAGAACATGGCGCGATACGAACATCTTTGTAGATTCATACCCTCCATCCAGATAGAGCGCCCCGATGAATGCTTCTATGGCGTTCGCGAGGATTATTTGCCGAGCGCGTCCAGTGTCTTTGGCCTCTCCTCTGCTAAGAAGCATGTGCTCATTCATGCCGAGGCCCTCCGCCACCCCTGCGAGCGTAACAGCATTTACGAGCGCCGAGCGGTATGACGTAAGGTCACCTTCGTTTTTCTCCGGGAATTTCCCGTACAGATATTCGGTAACGATAAGCTCTAAAACCGCGTCGCCCAAAAATTCCAGACGCTCGTTATGCTCCATCCCACTCTTTCGGTTTTCGTTCAAGTAAGAGCGATGCGTAAAGGCGGAGCGTAGAAGGTTTTTATCGCTGAATGTAATGTTGATTTTTTTCTCAAAAGCTGAAAAATCCATAACTGACATGTAACATTTGACAATTGACATGTGACTTAAAAGTCAAAGGTCAATTGTCAAATGTCAATTGTTATTTTTTTAATAAAAGATTGATTGCTTTAGTCACAATCGGCAAAATGTCTTCATAAAAATTAAGCTCCAAGATATCCGCTAGTTTGAACCACTTCGCGTCGTCAAGCCCTCCCTTTCTTTCGAGTTTGAGTGGAACAAACTTTGACTCGCCCAGAAAATAATGCACTTGTTTCCGGAGCTTTCCTATTTCTGGGTCGGATGCGACATATTCATTACTACCCAAATCGGTTTTAATGTCAATATCAATCCCAATCTCCTCTTTTATCTTGCGTTTGGTGCCGGCTTCCACGCTTTCGTCGGCAACTTCTTTGTCACCGCCTATTGTCCCTTTTGATAATGTCCAGTGCCCGAAAATGTCGTGTACAAGCGCGAGATAGATATCGTTTCCGCTGCGCGCGTACACTACCGCGCCGCCCAATTTTTTGATGGGCATTTCTTCAAATGGAACATCTACTTTCTTTCTGCGCGGAGCCGCGTCCTTCCCGGGTTCACCGAGTTCTTTATAAATGGAGCCGAGAACCCCGTTTATGAATTTTCCGCTATTCTCCCCGCCGAAAGTCTTCCCAAGTTCTATGGCCTCATTTATGGCTACTTTTGCCGGTACCTCGGCTTTATCGGAAAAGAGGAGTTCAAAGAGGCCAAGCCGCAGCACATTTCGGTCGACTGCTCCGATTTTGTCGAGTGGCCAGTCGGGAGCGGCTTTTTCTATAACGCGGTCAATATCTTTCTTCTTTGAAAGAATGCTCTCGAGAAGATTGTGCAAGAAATCCGAGTCAGTGAGGCCTGGCGCGAATTCGTTGATGTTTCTTTTAAGGATGTCCGCGATGACGGAAGCTGGCAACTTTCGAAAATCCCACTCGTAGAGTGTTTGAAGTACTATTGACCTTGCAAGGTGCCGGTTAGCCATGAGAACGAGCGTTTAGCGTAAAGCGTTTAGCGTTTAGAAAGCCTTGCTTTTCTACTAAACGCTACACGCTAACCGCTAACCGCTATTTGTGCGTCTTCGCACGCTCCTTCTGCTTCTTCAGCTTCTTGTCGATTTTGGCCTGTACATTTATAACGGCGCGGCCGCGGTATTTTCCACAGTGTGGGCAGGCGGTGTGTGATAGGCGGGGTTTCTTGCACGATTCGCACACAGAAAAACGCGGCGCCACAAGTCTAAAGTGTGAACGGCGGTTATTTCTGTGAGACTTGGTTGACCGCATTCGTACTACCATGATGGAGAATCGTTAATCCTTAATCTTTAATCCTTAACAAGAACAGCATTACTATACAGATTCCATCGAAAAAGGCAATAACATTAGGACTTACGCATTTGGTGTCATTCCCTTGAAAAAGGGAATCCAGAGTATACAAATAAGCCCTGGATTCCCGCCTCCGCGGGAATGACCGAGGGGGAAAAGACTGAAATGTGTTCAAGCGCGTAAGTCCTAAACATATTGAAAAAATAAATAAAAAGTGTAATATACCTCATATAGAAGGAGATGATGAGTATGCGAATCGCAAAAAATGACAATGTTATCTATTTGCTCGTCGGTCCACGTGCTTCCGGGAAGAGCCACTACATCCAAAGACTCAGCGCCGAGCAGCCAGGAATCTCGGTGGTAAGTCGAGATGAGATTCTCATACGTCACTTTGGTTCAACAGATACTAGTCCTTACGATGGTAGCCACAGATTCGTACGGGATATTATGTATCGACTGCTCCGACGCAAATTGAGCACTCGCACAGGAATGAGGCTAGTACTTGAAACATGGACAGGCGACAGCATGGACCGATACAAAGTAATGTCGAGATTGCGAGAATATGGGGCAACTCGTATCGTCGCTCTGTATCTCGTAACCCCGGTCGAGTGTGTAAAGAAGTGGTTCTGGCTGAAACCGGGAATTGCCCGGATCGGAGAGATGAGTCATAGGCAGGGCCAGAACCTCACTTTCTATAGCGAAGACGCCCCAGCACATGACTACGCTCTTTATCACAAACTCGCCTTAGGAATCGATTCCGAGGGCTTTGACCAGGTCGTGAGAGTCAATCCAACTGGGCCACTTGTGATACTCGAGTAGAACCTGACAGGCCGGCACCGTATGGGCGGCCTGATTTGTAAATTCACCACGATATTCTACTGCAGAAAAGTGGTTTGTCTGGAATCCAAATTTTTTAGTAAACGACCCCGCGCACAAGCGCGTGGTGTTCTGGCGGGACTTCATAAAAGACCTGAAGAAATTAAATTTGGCTTGCTTGATATTTGGTATTTTTCGATATTAGGTATTTGAAATTCGAAATTTTTTTAGGAAGCTTTTCCTGTGTACTTTTGAAATCCCATATTTTCGGAGCGCCGCGTAGTGTTTTCTCGTGCCATAACCCTTATGCGAATCGAATCCGTACTCCTGATATCGTTTCGCAAGGCGAACCATGTAACGGTCGCGTGTTACTTTCGCCATAATGGACGCCGCGGCAATAAGCGGAACATTTTCATCTCCTCTGATGATCGTTTGCTGAAATAAAAACGCGCGCGGCGCCATAATTCCGCCGTCGAGAAGCACTTTGCATGCTCTCGGCTTTGCGTGAAGTTTCCGAAGAACTTTGGCTATTGCCTCACGCAAACAAAACGAAAGTCCTTTCTCATCTATTATTTTCTCGCTTACAAAAACCGTGCGCCATTCGCACTCTTTTCTTTTCGCGGCTTCACTCACAATACGAAACCACTCCGCCCGCTTCAGGGGCGAAAGCTGTTTTGAATCCTTGATGCCGCGAAGTTTTTTCCGAAATCCTGCGGCGTTCTTGCGCCGCACCAGGCACGCGCCAACGCAGAGCGGGCCGGCAAGAGAGCCGCGCCCTACTTCGTCTATACCGATAATATACTCAGGAGCCATAGGAATGGCAAAACACAGTACACAAAGACCCAGACAAAACACAAAGAGCCAAACTGCCACAAACATTTGTGTTTTGAGCAGTTTGTAGCTTTGTTTGGCTTTTTGTGCGGTTTGTGCTTTGTGTCTTTATTCTGCCGCTTGCAGAATCGTTTCTGTGCTAAAGAGTATACCGTGCTGGCCACGTGCTACCCTCTACCTTCTACTTTCTACCTTCTACTTTCTACTCTATACTTACTCCATGCCACAGTTCACTCCACTAAACGTACACAGCCATTATAGCTTGCTGAACGCTTTGCCGAAGATACCCGACCTTGTAAAGCATGCCAAAAAACTTGGATGCGCTTCGCTAGCCCTAACGGACAACGGCAATCTTTACGGCGCTCTTGAATTCTACAAAGAGTGCAAAAAGGAAGGTATAAAGCCAATAATCGGCATGCATGCCTATATGGCCATCCGCTCTCTTCCGGACAAACAGGCTGGAGTGGACAACAGGAGGCATCGCCTCATTATCCTCGCCAAAAATGAAACCGGCTACAGGAATCTTATCAAACTTTCAAGCCGCGCTCATATGGAGGGTTTTTACTACAAACCTCGGATAGACCGAAAGCTACTAGAGGAGTACGCGGAGGGACTTATCGCGATTGCGCCGGCATTCGACTCCGACATAAGGAGTCTAGTCTCGATACATGATGAAGAGACTGTGGTTGAGCGCGTTCGTTACTATAGAAATCTTTTCGGTGAGGATGGTTTCTATTTCGAAATCAGCAGACACCGCGAGATTGATGGACATGATGAAGTGATGAAAGAAATCATTGCGCTTGGAGAAAAACATGCGGTTCCGCTTTTAGCATCGCAAGAGGTCTATTATCTGCTTCCAGAAGAAAAAAAGGCGCGCGATACGCTTCTTCTCATAAATTCCCAAGCAGAACCAAAGGATTTTAAGACCGATGATTCTGATTTTTCTTTTCCCATTCCGGAAAAAATGGATGAATTGTTCAAGGACTTGCCACAGGCGATTGAAAACACGGAGCGTGTTGCGAATATGTGCGCTCTTCATCTTACGCTTGGCAAATGGGTATTCCCGGACTACAAAACTAAGGATGGGAAGAGCTATGATGATGAGCTTGAGAGCATGGTACTCGCCGGCATGGAACGAAGGAAAATGGCAAAAACGCCGCAGCTGCAAAGCAGGGTGAAATACGAGCTTGGGGTTATACGGAGCAAAGGATATGCTCCGTACTTTCTCGTTGTCGCCGACCTCCTCCGATTCGCGCACGAACAAGGCATTCTCACGACAATTCGCGGGTCGGTTGCCGGCTCAATGGTAACGTACCTTGCCGGCATTACGAATGTAGACCCCTTTTTATACAAACTGCCGTTTGAACGCTTCCTCAATCCTGAGCGCCCGTCCGCCCCCGATATTGATATGGATTTCGCGGATAACCGGCGCGACGAAATGATTGAGTACGCCAAGCGCAAGTACGGCGAGGATAAGGTGGCGCAAATCGGCACCTTCGGAACAATGATGGCAAGGGGCAGCGTTCGCGACATCGCGCGAGCAATGGGCTTTGAGTATTCCCTTGGCGACCGTATCGCCAAGCTCATTCCGTTCGGTTCGCAGGGTTTTCCGATGTCCATTGACCGTGCGATTGAACTTGTGCAAGAGCTCAAATCGCTTTATGAGAGCGACGAGAGCGTGGCGGCAATCATTAATATGGCGAAAAAGATTGAAGGCTGCGCTCGCCATATCAGCGTGCACGCGGCCGGCGTCGTTATATCTCCCACAGCGCTCACAGATTTTGTCCCTCTCCAACTCGACCCTAAGGGCGGCAAACTTATCACGCAGTATGATATGCACGCCGTCGAAGACGCTGGACTTCTTAAGTTTGATTTTCTTGGCATTAAGAATCTTTCAATTCTGGCGGACGCGGTAGAGCGCGTAAAGAGGATTGAAAGCAGGGATATTGACATTGAAAACGTGGCTCTCGACGACAGGAAGACGTTTGAAATGCTGACGCGTGGAGAAACTGGCGGACTATTTCAGCTAAACGGCGGCGGCATCACGCGCTACTTAAAGGAGCTTCGCCCGTCGTCTATTCACGACATCAATGCCATGATTTCTCTTTACCGCCCCGGTCCGATGGAAAATATTCCGCAATACATAGAGCGAAAGCATAATCCGATTCTTGTGCAATATTTTGACCCGCGTCTTCGAGAAATTCTCGCTCATTCCTATGGAGTCATTACATATCAGGATGACGTGCTTCTCATCGCCATTAAGCTTGGGGGATATTCTTGGCTGGAGGTGGACAAACTGCGCAAGGCCATGGGAAAAAAGATTCCAGTTGAAATGGAAGCGCAGAAGGAAAAGCTTATAGCCGGCTTTATTAAAGGAGGGCTAGCGAAGGAGAAAGCGGAGAAATTATGGAAGTTGATTGAGCCTTTCGCGGCATACGGCTTCAACAAAGCACACGCCGCAAGCTATGGAAAGGTCGCCTATCAAACTGCATATATGAAGGCGAACTTCCCCGCTATTTATATGTCCGCCGTCCTAACCGCCGAATCGGGCGACGTGGAAAAAATCGGAGAGATTATAAACGAGTGCAGGCGCATGAATATACCTGTACTGCCGCCGTCAATCAATGAGAGTTATTCGGGTTTTACGGTGGTGAAGGCGGAACAAAATCCGAAATCCGAAATCCGAAATCCGAAACAAATTCAAAATCCGGAAAATCCAAATGAGGAAGATACTAAACGCTCGACGCAGTCTACGACTATTTCACTAAACGCTGAACGCTCGGACTGTATCCGCTTCGGTCTTATGACGATAAAGAACTTCGGCGAAGGCATATCGCACGCGATTATCGCGGAGAGAAAAAGCAAAGGAGTCTTTAAGTCTCTTTCCGATTTCCTGGAACGTGTCAAAGACCGCAATTTGAATAAAAAATCTTTAGAAGCTCTTATCAAAGCGGGCGCGCTCGATGAATTGGGAGAGAGGGGCCAGATGCTTTCTAATATCGAATTGCTTCTTCTGCAAAACAAGCAAAGCGCGAGCATGCCTGCGAATCAGGATTCCCTATTCGGTCTTTTGGGAGAGAGCCAATCGGTATCAAGGCTTTCGCTTGAACCAGCGCCAGTAGCGACCATTGAAGAGCGTCTCCGATGGGAAAAAGAGCTTCTCGGTTTATATATCTCCGGACACCCGCTCGACAAATTCCGCGATGTTCTTGAAAAACGCGAGTTTACGATAAAGAGAATCAAAGAAGAATTCAAGGATGGCATGATCGCGGTTGTGGGCGGTATTATTGAGGAGCAAAAACCAATCATCACAAAAAAGAATGACATGATGGCCTTTCTTCGCGTGGCGGACTTATCGTCTGCGATTGAGGTCGTGGTGTTTCCGAAGGTGTATGAAGAGTCCAAAAAACTGCTCACTCTAGAACGCTGTGTCGCTATAAAGGGGCGCTATTCAACCAGAAATGGCGTCCCGAGTCTCATCGCGGAGAAAATAAAGGAACTCAAGTAAATGTTGCCTTGGTTTCCGAGAGGTCAGAAACCCTCTTTGAAACGTATCCCAGGAGTCCCAACTGAATCGCGGGCGTAAGCCCGACATCAAGAAACGGAATAATCGGCATCGCATCGGTGTAGGCCCAGCGGCCTGTCATAAGCGCCCATTTTTCGAGCAGAACGGCGAAAATTACCAGCGCGAGATACAGAATCCAGCGCTTTCGTCTCAATGCTTCGGAGCGTAGAAACGGATACGATAAAAACGAGATGACCGCCGCGTCAAACAGCGCGGCGCGTAGCAAAATTAAATTGGTTACTGCCTCCCCTTTGTACGAAGCATAGAGCACTGAATGAAGGTGTTCCCAAATGAGGTTGAGAACGAAAGCGCCAATAAAGATTAAGAGTAACCGGTTAAGCGTCTTCACTTTGCTATGATAGCATCATTCACGTCTTTGTGCGGCAAATACACACACCCTCTATAGGCTAATTCGCGCGAATTAGCCTATAAGGTGATGGTGCAATCTTTCTTTCCGCGGCCTTTTAATTGGCGCAACAATTACCGCGCCGTTTTTTGATAGTTCAGGATATCTTCACTGGAAACGTCTTGTAAATACAGCGAATACACACTGCTTGCTCTTTGCGGGTTTTGATATATTTAGCGCCACACGCACAGAAAAGAATCTCGGTGCGAGTCCTTTTTTCCACCCACTTTCCGACGGTGTTTTTGAAGGTTTTTCGGGATGGTGTCAATATGTTGCTTCGTTTGTGTTTTGTTTTCATATACTCGATGCGAATCTACAAATAGAAGAGCGAATGCCGCGAATGTGCCGAATTAAGATTCTTATTTTATTCTTGTAATTCGTTCGGAAATTCGTGTTATTAGTGTCGTGCTTTATTCTACAAAAGTCAGTGCTTTTCCTTTCTTGCTTCCGCGTCCCGTTCGTCCGATGCGATGCACATAGTCGTCATATGTCGCCGGCAGGTCATAATTGATGACGTGAGATACATCAATGATGTCGAGTCCTCGCGCGGCCACATCTGTCGCCACAAGCACTTGAATATGATTGTCCTTGAAGAGCGTAAGCGCTTGGCGCCGCTTCGAGAGATTTTTGTTCCCGTGAATTGATTCCGCTTTAAAACCTCGCTCGGTGAGAATTTTGGAGAGCTTTTCCACTCCATGTTTGGTCCTTCCGAAGACGAGCACTTTTTTGAATTCAGCGCCGGACAGAAGGTCGTGAAGCACATCAATCTTATTTCGTCCACGCGTCTTTACTATATCCTGGTCAACGCTTTTGGGCGTATCTCCTGTCTTCACTGAAATGCTGACGGGGTCCTTTAAGAATACTTTGATTAGCGATTCGATGTCGCGCGACATAGTTGCCGAAAAGAACAGCGTGTGTCTTTCTTTAGGCATAAGCGCCATCATAAATTTCATGTCATTTATGAAACCCATATCGAGCATGCGGTCAGCTTCGTCGAGCACTACTGTCCTAAACTCCGAAAGACGCAGGTACTTCTGCTCGATAAGGTCCTTGAGACGTCCCGGCGTGCCGATAACGAAGTTGTTCTGATAACGGAGCGCGCGTATCTGCGCTCCCATGCTCGCGCCGCCAACGCAAACTGCGGAAAAAATCCTCATACCGCGGGTGAATGCTTTAAGCTCTTCATCTATCTGAATCGCAAGTTCGCGGGTCGGTACGACGATAAGAACATTCTCCCTTTGATTTAGGAGAACTTTGTTGATGAGCGGAATAAGAAATGCCGCGGTCTTTCCCGTACCGGTATTCGCTATACCGACGATATCTCTGCCGTGAAGTACGTGCGGAATCGCCCTGTCCTGAATAGGAGTCGGTATTTTATAACCTTTGCCGGTGATGTTTTGTTTGAGTCTAGTTTCTATCTTGAAATCTGCAAACTCATGTTCAGGAGAAAAATGCTCGGCCTGCTCGGTGATGACGGCCCTATTGACGAATTTCGAGACATCGTTGAACTGCCCGACGGCTTTCCCTCGAGAATTTCCTCGGAATCCGCCACTTTGCGGACGACGATGCTGAAAGCGGCCTCCGCTTTGATGCGTGGCCTTCCCAAAATGTTTGCCCGCAAAAGCAGGCCGATTGTTATGGCGTGGATACATGTCTTCACCAACCTTCTAGCCGTTACAGTAAAAGTGTGGCCAGTTCTCGAAGGTTAAAAAGACTCTCGCCTTTGTCGTTTAAAGGAGAAATTGCTCTCAAAAACGAAACCCTGAGATTCAGTTATGGACGCAGTATATACTGGAATATGATTCTTGTCAATATAGTGATGCGTATGCGTCTAATTCTTCTTTAAAACATCCTTCTCCTTGACGAGGTCTCTCTTAATTCGCGTCCATGACGAAGAAAGAGCTTTGGTGAAGGCTTTCACTTCCCTATTTTCAAGTTTGCGAAGTCTCTCATATTTGCTTGATACCGCTGCGACGATGTTCTTGAAATCCTTTCCGTTCGGCATAGCATTCTTAATCTTCCTCACCTCCGTCATGATTTCATCCTCCGCTTTCTCCATCCACGCTTTCGCGATGGCTCGGTTCCTATACGCGCTCTTACTGTAGTAGAAGTAATATGCCCCGGCAACCGCGGCGGCAAGTCCGGCCACGACTTCCAATTTTGTTTTTGCTTTCATATAAGTAAGAATTAATGCCGAAAACAGATTATCCATCCGTCTTTGCCCTTCCTTTCTTGTGGGTGAACCAGCGAGCATATTTTCGGAGAAACATGAATAAACTTCTCCATGCAAATCCATTACTTTTAAGATTACTGCGGAGAAGCGAGATATCTTCGGATAGTGCTTTTGTCCCCTCTTCTACTCTATCCGTTACATCGTGGACATTCCGCAATATCTTGATGACATAATAGAGCGCGATGATAATTCCGCCAGTTACGAGCAGGACAGCAACAGTGGTTATAAAAAAGAAGATGTCGGCCTTTATGAATTCCTGCATGACCACATAGTATACTTTTTTCTTCGCTTCGTCTATTCTTTCCCACTATCTATGCAAAAGAAATATATTCAGCCTATTCTCGGTCCTATGCTCCAAAAAATCGCGCCTAGAATGGGAGCGAGCGTGGTGATTGAACCGCGCTGGAAGATTGTCGGGCAGATTAATTTCAAAAATGGGCGAAGACGGTATTTCCGTTACTCGAGTCTTGACCTTAATCCTCTCGGCGCTTCTGAAATTGCCAAAGACAAAGACTACGCGAATTTCTTTATGAAGCGCATTGGGTACCCAACAGTACGAGGAGAAACTTTCTTTTCGGAAGAATGGGCAAAGGCTATTGGCTCAAAAAGAATGATTGCTGCGGCCTTTCGATTCGCGAAAAAGATTGGATTTCCGGTCATCGTGAAGCCAAACAGCGGAAGCCAAGGAAGCAATGTTTCGCTGGTGTATTCAAGGAAAGAATTTTACCGCGCGCTGCGGACTGTCTTTAAGCACGACAGAGTCGGGCTTGTCCAGCAAAGAATATCTGGAAAGGATTTTAGAATTGTTGTTCTTGATAACGAAATTATCTCCGCCTATGAACGCCTGCCGCTTAGCGTTACCGGTGACGGCCGCTCGACCATTTTTTCTTTGCTTCAAAAAAGACAGAGGTCTTTCATCGTTTCCAGTCGAGATACACAGCTAAAGCTTGATGACCGGCGTATTCGCCCAAAGTTAAGGAAACAGGGACTTTCGATGCGTTCCGTGCCGAAAAGGGGACAGCGGATATTTCTGCTGGATAACGCCAACCTTTCCACCGGAGGAGACGCGGCGGAAGTAAAACGGATGCACCCTGAATTCAAAAAGCTCGCGATTAAACTTACCAAGGACATGGGACTTCGCCTATGCGGTGTTGACCTTATGGTCGAGGGAAATCTCGCGGAAAAACCCGGCAAGTTTTGGATATTGGAAATCAATGCCGCTCCCGGGCTCGACCACTACGCCCGAAGTGGGAAAGCGCAGAAGAAAATAGTGGAAGATATGTATCTGAAGGTCTTGAAGAGCTTGGAAAATAACTGAAAACTGACTGGAACTTGAACCTAAAAGGGTGTGCGTGAGCCGCTTTGTATTCTCGAATCTAAAAGTCTATGCGGCGCAATACAGCCAAAGACTCAATCTGCCTTAACAAGTCTGCAGGCCTCATCTATTCGCCAATTCGTGGGAAATTGGCGAAAAGATATTTCAACACATCCCATATATCCCACGAAAGAATCTTGGTGCGCATATCATACTACTTTTCTCTTGAGGCGTTGGTATGCGATTTTAGAAATTAGATGAATTACCTGCCCGCCGAAGTCGCTCCCGCCTGCGTCAAAGCTTCGGCCTGCGGGTCGACGCTGGCTGGGATTAGAAATTAGATATTAGAAATTAGAAATTCCTTTGCATTCCTATGCAAAGGTCAGTACGTTTCCACCCGATGCTCCTTGATGAACGAAAGAGACGCGTCAAAGATGCCTAAGAATGCTTTGAACGGAACCTCAACCAAAAAGTCCAAAAACAGCACGAAGATGTTGATTGACGCGAATCGAACGCTGAACCAGCGTCCGGTGTGCACAATCGGAAACGCGAAAAGATTCCATATAAGTCCTAGGGTGTTAGGCTTGATTCTGTCTGGTTCCCATCTGCGTGCGCTTCTTCTTATGCGGAGACCGAAATAGCTGACAAGAGTCAGGAATACGAAGAAAAGGAGGATGCTTACGATATTGAACTCAAGCGCTATGAGCGCCCACAGAATTGCTCCGAACGAGGCCGCGAAAAGCAGTATGTAAAAACAGGCGACAAAGAAAAATGTCGTCGAGCTCCCGGGAGGGCGCACGAATATCCGCTTCATTTCCTTTCCCTGCACGATTGCAAACACTCCGTCTGTAACGCGCTTAACTCCCTTCTTTTCCGTTCCGACGAAAGTTACCATGAGAAATAGCAGAATTGGATGGAATAGCGCGTTGGTGCCGAGAGCAAAGTAATTAGTCGAGCCTAGAACGAACTGCTCATATGGCCACTCGAGCAGAAGGCCGAGGGTGATTTTTGTGAGAAGCAGATATATTACAGCGCGCTCTCCGCTCTTACGAAGCGTCTTCCTCTGCTGGCTTTGTTTTTTTTCGATGCTGCTCCTTACGAGTTCCGCCAATTTTTCTTCATCATTAAATACAAGCTCCGCGCCTTTTCCGTAAGAGCGGAAGATTTCGAGAAGCACCGCATGGTAAAGCGCGTGATTCTTAAGCCGTGTCGAAACTGTCCATACAAGCGGGTGAGTGGCAATTTTGTCAGCCGTCTTGATTGTTTGGAAGACTTGTTTGACTATTCCTAAAAGGACGTCTTCGTTTTTGTCATTTAGAGCGACTTCCGGCATTCCGCGAATCAAAAGCGCGTATAGTAGACTAGCTTGGTCTTCGGAAAGGAAACTCCGGCGGCAAGCCGCGTATGTTATGAGAGATTGGTCCTTTATTCCTGAATCCTGATACACCACAAAAGGTTCCGCCGTCCTAAAGAAGGAGTCGGCGACAAGTTCTGTAATCGGGTCAGGATACAAGAAGTGTTCAATTTCAATTGCTGCGAAATCAAGAGAGAGGGATGTTGAGAGGCCTTCTCTTCCAAAAAAGGTCCACTTGCGAATTATCTGAAGCAGAGTGGCCGCCTTGGATTCCGGGACCTTATTATTGGGAAGGTATCCGCTGCTGACAAGGTCGCGGAGCAATGCAATCCCTATGTTTGGCGATGTTCGCTCAAGATAGAGTTGGCGGTTTATAATTCGCTTAATAGCGCTTCTCCTTATGACGTGGTATTCCTTGTAGTCGACAAGAGAGCGCACTTTCTCATACATGGCGCCAAAGCGGCCTGTAAGGTGTTCAACGGCGATATATGGACCCTGCTCCTCCACCACCTCGGTGGCAGGGCAAAGCTCACAGAGTTTTTTCATCTCTTCGCTTACCATTGTAGAGTTGTTACCCTATTGCTATTTTTTCTCACCAAGTTGAAATCTTTATGAAAGGTGCGCGGAAACGAGTTTCGTCATTTCAAACATGTTGACCACTGCCTTGCCGCCAAAAACCTTCTTTAAAGCTTCGTCTGCAACAATATTGCGCTTATTCTTTGGGTCCTGAAGATTCTTCCCTTTAATATACACCCACAGTTTCTTCACCACTTCTGAGCGTGGCATCGGGCCGGCTCCAACAACTGCCGCTAGCGCGGGACTCACCGTCAAGGGCTTCATAAACGCAGAGTTTTCTTTTGCCATATTTCTTGTCGATTACTATTTATTAATAACGCTTTTAGTCTACCACAAGAACCTAAAAATGGCTTGTCTAGCTGTAGCCGACGTTCTCCACAGATATGAAGCGCCACCCGTCAGAACGAGTGGCATAATCAAGTTTCTATGATTCCACAAAGTCCATAATGCACTCCGCTGGAAGTGCATAAACGCTTCGAAAACCGCGGTCCGTCGGGTCATGTCGTGGGTGAATCTTCTCGCCGATGGTGAGTCCGACGAACTCTCCGCCGGCATTCCAAACGGCCCCACCGATAAACCCGCGCGGCTCATTTGGGCTGATTCTCCATCGGTCTTCAAACCTCCCGCCAAGAACTGTTACATAAAGCGTGCCAGCTACATGTACCTGCGGTACGCCGGTGGAAACATTTGGCACGAGAAGCGGGTCGCCAATGCTTCTAACCTCCCCTATGTGAGGTTCCGGAGAGGAAGCCAGGGGTTCGTGACGCGAGGTTTTAAGTCCACGCGAGGACGGCAGAAGCTCCGCGAGATTCCGGTCCGTGTCCCGACGCGTCACAAAGGCGGACATTTTCTTTCCCCTGCGGAACCGAACGGATACCTGTCCGTAGTTTCCGACGAGAAAGAGCGATGTCACCACTTTGTCCCCGACAATAGCTCCCGCTCCGACCATGACAGGCGTGGTGACAATGACCGTGCGGTCAAGAACTCTCTCAAGAGCTAGAGCGTCGCTTGGATGACCGCACGCGTCCTTGCAGACAGTCGTGTTGGTTCTTGTAAACAGAAAGGCTTTCTTCACAGTATTCCTCTTCTTTTGTTTTTTGACTCCAAAAAGAATACTACTCGCGCCATTCGAAAAATCAAGTCGCGGAAGTAAGTGGCTGGCGGTGTTTTTGATTTTACAATTCTAGGTACCTATCTATTCGGTCGTCCTCCACCGTCAGTACTTCTGGAGAAATATGCAACAAGACCGTCATACATTGCTTGCGCTTCTTTCTGCACCCGAGTGTTGATTACTCCATTCTGGTAATCAATGAAATCGCACGCTCCATCTGTGTCGGTGACGAAATATGATTCCGTCAAAATTCCGGGGAGAGAACCGTACACGGTCATTCCATATCCGTCACTCTTAATTCCCTTGTCCGGAAGCCATAGTGCGTTCACGATGGACGGATGGATGTAACCGGCAAAGACTTTATCGTTCTTTTGGGTAACAAAACTTTGGCTATAATCTGCCGAGGTGTTCGACGACCCATTGTGATGAATTGAGATGAGGACATCCGCTCCCGCGCTTTCGGCATCAGCGACTCGGTCGTTTCGCGAAGAAAGCTGCGCCACCTCGTACCCCAATCCTTCGGCGGCATCGATTTTCTCTTTTAGCAATCCGCGAACGGCAAGATTCACGTCGGCCTCTACAACCGGAATGCCGCCGCAATACCCTACTGCCCCCGTTTCCACATTCCCGTGTCCCGCGTCAATCGCAATTACTTTACCCGAAAGAGGCGAAGCTGCCCCGATGTTGAAGAGCGGAAGAATGAGGATGGTTACCGCAAAAAGCGGCATTAGAAATATTTTTCTGCTCATAATTTCGAAGTTATGATTAGTAGATAACCTTGTATATGCGTCTAACATTGTATCACCTATAAAACAACATCGCCCACTCGGATAACATTTTCAACGTCTCCTTGGATTTGGATAATTCTCCTTCAGGCCCCCACAAGACTTTCCCGACGCTTTTTAGTTTAGCGTTTCGACACCACTTGAAACTAGGCGGCCATTATTCTTTTCATCAAATCGTTCATGTATTCATCTTTGAACTTTCGATATGACGCGTAATCATTCGAATATTTTGAATATAGCTCATTTTTGATATTTGAATATGCCTTTGTTTCTTCTGGATGAGATCGCAGATAATTTCTCAAACTGATCATCTCGTTGTTGTGCGGATGTCCAATTGGAAAGAAGTGAATATTTGCGTACAAGACATTATCTTTTATCAATCGAAAGAGTCTTGAGTCTTCAGTTACAAATGGACCGGAATATTCAAACTCAGCTTGCTCCATATCGCGAATATGCCTCTCAGCCGTTTTAAGGTCCTTTACTATTACCAACACGTCAATACATGGCTTGCCAGACATACCAGGAACAGCAGTGCTTCCAATATGTTCTATTTGTACATCCCCAAATATATTCTTTATTTTTGACGCGTATTCCTCAAATTGTTCCGGCCAATCTGAATCATAAGGGATGACGTTATATTTTCTATCTTTATATGAATGTTTGTCATCGTTCATAATTTTGCATTCCTCGGAGTCCGAACTTATCTCAAACCTACACATTCGCCGTGCTCGGTACCATTTCACTCTCATTTTGTCCCTCGTCGAATACTCCTCGGGACGCTGAATTCTTATAATCGCTCCGTCTATAGGTGTCGACATTAACCCTGTCGACACGCTCGTTAAAAATTCGCGACTGCGGGGGATGGAATCGAACCATCATACCGAGATCCAAAGTCTCGTGTCCTACCGTTAGACGACCCCGCAATATTTCATTTTCTGTGCCATTCCTACATCGTATGTTTCGTTTGGATTTAAACCGCCGACTCAATGATTCGTCGGGACTGCGGTTTGCATTCAATCGCTTCGCTCTTGAGCAAACCGGGAGCCTACCGTTAGACGACCCCGCAATGATTTAATTGACGCTACAAATGTACAACAAAAAACACGCGTACACAATATTTCTCACATGATAACATCTTATCCTCTATAGGCTGATTCGTACGAATTAGCCTATAAGAAAGAACTGCCAACAGTGAATGTGGGCGAAATAGGAAACGTTGAAAATCTAAAGAAGCGCGATGACATGCTCACTCGTCGCCTGCTTTTTAGGCGATATCCAATAGTACACTTTCGTTGAACGTTGTTGCCTTTCCAGGATATCCGCGGAAGAGAGTATCAGTAAGTGACGGGAAGTGGACCGAAATGAGAGTTTAATCGCTTCTGCGAGTTCGGTCACCGTTGCCTCCTTATTCTTTTTTAGAAATTGCAAAATTGAGAGTCGCCTTTTGTTCCCTAGTGCCCTCAAGATACGCTCCAATTCTTTCATACGCGTTTGATATTCGTTTGATAATTTTAAACTCCTCCTGGTATATGGGCTAATTCGTACGAATTAGCTTATATACATGCTAGCATAAATCGCAACGCAGTTATCCACTTTCTTCATTTTTAGAGGATGAAGGTTCAAGAGATTTGCGTCCTCAATTGGATCACTCCTACACTGATTATTGACAGAAAACAGGATATACGCAAAGATGGTGTCGGTTCAACGCGAACACGCCAGGGTGTCCTCACCAGCTGTGCCGGGACTCCTCCCCCCGTGGCACGGATAAGGCTGGATCAACCCCGCGTCTAGTGTCGAACCCGCCAGCAGGCTCCTCCTGTTGGCGATTTTTTATCTATTTTTCTCCTCCACAAAGCTTGATGACCGCGAGTTCGAGCGGAAGCTCCGGCAGAGCGGCGTATCCGATAAGGTCGTAGACATTCAAGAATTCCAAAAGCGCCGTTGAATTGATTCGCGAATCTTTCGCGGAAGCCGTCTTTTTAAGAAACTCGAAGTCCTCGACCGATACTTCTTCTTTTATTGCTTTCTCCATTTCTGGAGCGTTTCGAAGAAGCAGTACGAAACGAAGTTTTGCGAGTAGCAATTTAGCGAATATTTTAATATCAACATTCTGCTCAACCGCCTTTTGAAGCGCGAAAAGTCCGATTGCGGCATCTTTTTTCTCAAGCGATTCAATGATGGAATTGACGAGTGTTCCTTTCGGCGCTCCTGTTATCTTTTCGACTTCCAAGAGTGCGATATTCGCGTCTTTAGATATTCCTATCGCCTTCTGTAATATTCCCTGCGCGTCACGGTATGAGCCGTCAGCGAGTAGCGCCACAAGTTCAGCCGCCGGCGACTCAATTGCGAATCCTTCCTTCTTGGAAATCCTTTCGGCAGTTTCTTTCAGAATCTTTTGCGTCGGGCGCTTGAATGTAAATGTCTGACAGCGAGAGATAATTGTTTCCGGCACTTTTTCAAGTTCCGTCGTGGCCAAAATAAACACCGCGTGAGCCGGCGGTTCTTCAAGCGTTTTTAGGAGCGCGTTCCATGCCTCCTTTGTGAGCATATGCGCCTCATCAATTATGTATACTTTATACTTAGAATCGAACGGCGCGGCGGTTACTCCATCGCGAAGAAGCCGAATTTCATCAATGCCTCGGTTGGATGCCGCGTCTATTTCATAGAGGTCTGCTTCGCTCGTGCCAAGCTCCTTCGCCAGAATGCGGGCAACGGAAGTCTTCCCTGTTCCTCGAGAACCGGAGAAGAGATACGCGTGAGAAACTCGCCCGAGTTTGATCGCGCCTTGCAGCGCTTCTACTACGGCATCCTGACCGAGCACGTCCTTAAAACTTCGCGGACGATATTTGCGATAAAGGACTTCTGGCATATGGAACAGTATACCTCCACACCAACTTTGCTTCAAAGTTGGTGTGGAGGTATACCGAATCAGCCAGCAAAAGACGAGAAAAAACACGCCATCGGTGGAACCGTGGCGTGGTGCGAAAACCGTGTCCGAACGGGGAGCTAGGACACTAATCTCGCGAACGCTTCGCGAAACGTAGAGAACAACCCTCTGTCCGACGAGCAACTGTTGCCCAAACAGACTGGAACCTGCTGAGGCTCCCTTGGACTTGGCGCAAACTTTTCCGCGATTTCGGGGTTGTCTTGAAGGAACCGTTGCAGACAGTCTCGGCAGCAGAAGGTGTAGGTGTCGTCAAGCCAGACGGCTTCCAACGATGGAAACGCTTGCTGGTTTGGGAAGTGAGGACAGAGGGGGTTGCTACATTCTGTAAATGAAGGCATGGCTAGAGTGGTTGAGGGTTTTCAGAGGGCAAATTAAGTGAGTACGATGTGCTTTGCTAATGCTACGCCAATTCAAAGAAACTTCAAGTATTCCTCACATTTGTTTTGGATAACAAAGCCAGCAATTGTCCATTGACAATGTCGTCTCTTGCATGATATATTGCTTTCGGTTTCAGGATGAGAGAGAAAGAAAATTCGTCTGGTCGGACATGATGTCTGAACTGCCGAGAAACAGAAAGAGAGGTTGAGATGAGAATAAGAAATTTGATAGTTCTTTGTTTTGCAGTTGTGCTTTTCGCCGGATGCGCCACCGGAAAAGACGAGAAGGCGGAAGGGGTGGTGACGGTCGGGAAACCTTACGCTGTCAGGAAGTTGGTTCTCCCGGAGCAAAAGACGGAACCGTTTCCGTTCTCAGTCAGGAAAAAGGAGGATTGGGAGTGCTTTACCGAGAAGGACCTAGCGCCGGTCGAGGCGGTCAAGGATTACCTCGAAGCCATTGCATCCTCCGGTCGCCTCCCCCTCCGAGTCAAGGAAGGATTTCTGGTGAAAGAAAGGAAGCGTTGGCACCTTGTAGATGGGACCCTTGAAGAATTCTATGGACCGCGCTGCTTTGGTTTCTACAGGTACTACATCGTTGACAGGGGAACGGTAAGGTAAGACTTACCGACCTACCAAGAAGACCTGGCGAAAACGCTGGGTCTTTTATTTTTAAATCATTCCTGACATCGCGGCGCATTCCGACCAGTATGATTTGGCGGTGCCGCTTTTTTTGATGGCTTTTAGGATGTAGCCACAGCTTACAACATTAAACTGATTTTCGTTGCCCCGATAACCCCCCATCATCAGGCTGTTTGCCGAAGGCTTAGAGAGTTCGGCTAGAGAACAGGGTACAGAATCTATTCGTCCATAAATTCTAGAAAGGTAAGAATACTGAGTTGATGGTTTAGTACTGCAATTACTGCCGGAATCGACTGCCCTTAGCAAATAACTTATAAGACTGGCTGGAAATCTAGAACGAGCGTTAGGATAAAGGTATTCATCCATCAATCCGGCAAAGGCGTGACCCGCTTCGTGTACAGCAATGGGACCTATATCCACAGCATATTCCTCTTCGTCAAGAAATTCTCCGTCCATAATAACAACACTGTTTTTTAAACCAGATGCTCTAGGACTACTACCATCACCACTATCAAAGAGAACATATAAACTACCTTTTGAGCCACAAGAGCTGGCGTTCCTCACCATGTTCGCATCATACTTAAGTTGAGAGATTGATAAACTTTTAGACAAACTGACCCCTGGGAGGGCTTGCAATTTCAGATCAATGTAGTGGGAGAATTCACTTTGGTATTTCTTGAACGGCTCTATAACATTAAAGCCGTTGTAAATAGCTTGGTTTGCCAATGCAATGTAACCTGGCAAGCTTGTACCCGGGTCATAACTCCTCATATACACCACCTTGTGCCTCCCACTCCCATAGGTCTGCGCGCAGTTGGTCATAGGGAGGGGCTGGTATTTGGGCGTGTCTTTGTTGGGGCCGATGTCGGAGCCGAGGAATTTAAGCTGCACGGGTCGGCCGGCGGCGACGCTCGCGATGTAGGGTTCCACATTTGACGTTAAAGAGTTGATTCCGGGGATAGAACCGCGATACACAAGGTCAGAAACCCTGACCAGACTATCAGACGCGGTAATACTTCCATTGTTGGCAAGAAGTTGAAGTCCGAGAGAAATCTCGCTACCTGATGAGTCCTTTGTTGTGTAGTACACTTTCATCGGCGTAAAATCGGGAGAACCATGCTTCACCATATAGCATTTCTTTGCTTTGAAAGTGACGGTAACTTGAAGACCGCCGAGCAAAGGATTGAATTTCTTGGAATCGGGAGTGAATTTTTTATCGGTTTGCGTTTTCACCACATAATCCGGACTGTATTCAACTTTAACGCTCGCGATGTCTTTTGAGCCGAAACTTTGGCTCCATGGGTTATTGTCGTCGCAGTCTAATCCATAACCACAACCATAGCTGGTGTTAGGAGGTGGAGAGGAGAGGTCGCAAGATGCGTTAAGGCCATCTTTGTCAGCGTCGGGACAAAAGTCGCAGGAGCGGTCAGGGTATGAGCCCGGGCCGAGGTGGGTTGCCGACGCTGGATTGGGCAGAATAATAAGCAGGAAAACCGCGAGGAAAACGAAAACTATTTGTAAGATTTTTAGATTTGCTTTTTTCATCATCATTTTCAATTTTGATTTTTTCATTTTACATTTCTCTAACTTCCAACCCCGCACACCAACTTGCTCTCATCAAGATAAATGGAAGAGAGGGGCGAAGTGGAGGTGCCTTGATAGAGGTTGAGGTAGCGGACATTGCGGTTTAAGGGCAGAAAGAGGTCAATCGTGGAAGATGGCAGTTCTATGAGTTCGCCTTGAGGGGGATTACTGAAGGTTTCGGCGATGATGAAGCGGCCGCTCCAGAGTTCGTATTTGCCAAGAGAAACCTTGGAGCTGTTCAGAGTTTCTGCTCTGAAAGGCGAGGGCTCTTCTGCGTAGAATTGATTAACCAAAGGTGAAGCGTCTTCGGAGGTGACGGCGGTTGATTGGAAGGTAAAAGAAGAAGAGTCGCCGTTCTTGGACTCGGTCAAGGTTACTCCCACATAGCAGGAGCCGATACACGCTCCCGAGGAACAGCCCTTGGGACATTGGACGTATTCATACTTGCGGTAGCCGGAAGAGCAGTAGTTTTCGTAAAGGTAAGTAGAAGTGTAGCAGGAATCGTTGTATGAGGAACCGCCACTCTTAACAGTGCCGTAGGTGAAGTGGTTTCGGCCGTTGTCGGAGTCGGTGCAACCCGAAGAGACCTGGGCGAGTTGAAAACCCATTGGAACGCCAAGCTCTGAAAATACAATGGACAGCACATACGCCAAAAACACCACAAGAACGATGGCCCTTATGATGTCAAATGGAGTTTTTAACATACGGCGGAGTTTATTCAAGACTTGATTATTGTATCACAGCGCCAAAATCCTAAAAAACCGAAAACCTGCGGTGAGGGTTCTCTCCAAGGACTATCCTATGTGAATACACATAGGATAGTCCTTGTGGGCTGATGCGGCTTCGGCAGGCAAGGATTACGATAGGTTTTGAAATCAGTTCTAAGCGGTATTATGGTCGGGATACCTTGTCCCCCGCTTAATAAAGTGTTGCTCGACATCCTGTAAGCCAAACGAATTTTTGAAATAGGCGATGACTTTTTTTGTATCCATGCCGTTCTTGCAACTGTAGACATCAGCGCTTATGAATCCGCGCTCGGGAAAGGTATGGATACTGATATGGCTTTCCGCAATGAGAATAACACCACTCCATCCGCCAGGGTCTTTCTTTTCATTTGGCTCGGCCCACGATATGAGAGGTTTTGCCAAGATGCGCATTCCAAGGAGCGTAGGCAGTTTATCAAGACAATTCAAAATAAGCGCCTTGCTGTTGAGCTTCTTCTTTTCGCCGCCGTACCCGTCAATGGTCAAATGTTCGCCAAAATGCATTGTGGTCTAATTGTAACTCAAAAGTTCTGTTTGCTCAATAATAGGAGTGGGAAACAACTCCATTAAGTTTAAGTGCCGACTTTCTCCACACAAAAGCGCGTTCGCTCCACTACTAGAACGAACGCGTCTGACTTCCCTTCCTTCAATCCCTGATGACGAGCTCGGGGAACTTCTGCTCCAAGACTCGCGTGACTGTCTCTGGGACGCTCGTAACAGCATAGACTACCTGTCGCCCGCCTTCTCCACGAACATCAACCGAGAGGCCAGTGTCCGTACGCCTGACTTTGATGCTTCGCTGTCCATGCGAGTGTTGTGAGCCGGCGGTGTTCACCTTATCTACGTCGCCGTTATTGAGTAGCGCTTTAAGAACAGGCATCGCAACCTTAATTACTCGGAAGTGTCTGTTCAAGGCGCTCCCGTTGCGATGAAACAACTTATGGTCTTTCGCCACATTTATCACCTCCAATCCAGTGACGATTTTTCTGTTCACTTCTCCTACGTACGCTATCACGGCAGTTTGAATTTGAAAAGTCAACGTCAAGCTAGTTTAATCAATTCCGTTATATCGCGGATGAAGCTACAAAATCTCGCTGAAATAGATTCCCATCTTCCGATTGAAGTCGTCCATTCCGATAAACTGCTCGGCGATGAAGTCGACGTTTCTTGCAGCCGTAATATTTTCCCGCTCGTCGTCCCAAACAAGCACTTCTTCGGGCTTGTTTTTCAATGTGCGCTTCACCTGTTTCCAAAAACCGACATTTTCTTTGCGAAATCCGATATATGCTGACGAAAAAACCGCGTCAAAATGTGCGCCGAGACCAAACTCATTCTTGAGATAGTCGGTTCTGTACTTTTCATTATCCGTCAAAAGAAAAACAGAAATTCCATGCGCTCGCAGCTTTGCGATAATCTGAAGCATCTTCTCATTGTGCAGGCCTTCCTTGCTGAACCAATAGTGAAGGAGTTCCTTAAGTGTTCCCTTCCAACCCCAATTCTTATAGCAGTGCGCGAGTTCTTCTTTAAGGTCAGCCTTCCCAACCACACACTTCTGAAACACGCCCTCAAAAAACGGAGCGGTCGTCTCAGTCGTAATGCCGTAATCAGCTTGCAAGCGGTCGCTGAACCGCTTGTCGCGATTTATAACCACCCCGTCTCCATCAATGATAATTGCTTGCATCATGTTTCTTGTCGCTCCCTGTCTTGTCCCTGGCAGGAATCACGATTACCATGCGCGGGTGCTTTTACATCTCGCAGACTCGATAAGGAAAAGCCTTTCGATTCCTGCACGGAGCAAAGCAGTTTGCTCCTCAGGGACATATTCGTTTCACTCATTGTCCCTGGCAGGAATCGAACCTGCATCACTTCCTTCGGAGGGAAGTATTCTATCCATTAGACTACAGGGACATTTGACCGCTGACCCTACGCCAAGGTTCGCTATGGACGATACTGGGATCGAACCAGTGACCTTGCGAACTTGCCCCATTACAAATTCCACTATGCACTCTGGAGGGATCGAACCTCCGACCTTGCGAATGTGAATCGCACGCTCTAACCAACTGAGCTAAGAGTGCGCCAGATTTGTAACGTGGTGGAAATCGCACGCTCTAACCAACTGCCTGCCCAGTACTACACTGGGGAGCTATGCGCCCTTGAGAGCGTTTCTTTCTACTCTCTACCTTCTCGTACTACCGGCTATTTCAACCCCTTACAATTGCTTGCGGGAGTATACCCTGCTTTTCTGGCCTCTTCAACAGAGTTGAACCAGATTTTATTCGCCTCGGAAATGCGCTGCGCTCCGGAGCACCATGGAAAATGATATTTGGCGCCGCCCTTTGATGCAACAAGTTGTCCTCCAGGAGCGACAGGTTTCTCTGATTCCTTTGCTGCAGAAGTTGGAGATGGCGACACCGCCACTGCCGCGGCATTTTCCGCAAATGTATTTTCAAGTTGAATCGGCGATTTTGACTCCTGCAATTTAGAAAGCCTACCTAATCCGAAGGAGCCAAAACCAACCAGCAGAATGAGCAAAATGGTGAAGATTTCTCTTGTGTCCAGACGTCTTACCAATGTATTGATTTCTTCACGCACTTCGTGTATATTCATCAGGTTATTATAACTAAATTTGGGCGAATACCCCAGTTAAATACGGCGCGAGGCGCCTGGCGCCAAAGGCGCATTTAACGGGGTGGCGATTTTCTAAAACTCGCTTTGCTCATTAAGAAAATCAGCCATGGCACATAAAAAAGCCGGCGGGACAGCAAAGAATTTAACAGGGTCGCAGCCTCATTATCTGGGAGTTAAATTGTATGCGGGAGAAAAGGCTAATACTGGCAATATTATAGTCAGGCAACGAGGCACCAAATTCCTCGCTGGAAAGAATGTCTCGGTGGCAAAGGACCACACTCTTTTCGCGGATAAAGACGGTATTGTCTCCTTCAAGAACAGGCGCAAAATAAAATACGACGGGCGCATCGTGACGCGAAAGGAGGTGAGCGTCATATAAACCAAACAATTCGTTTGTGCGGCCTTCAAAATCTACGCGGCGGTTACAACTAAAGTAAAACCGCCAGTTTTGTCTTGGACCCTAACTCCAATTTTGTGTTCACCTACCTCCTTTATAGGCTTGTCCAATTGCAGAAATTCAGGAAGCATATCAATTCTCGTTTGCTTCTTAAGCTCGGCCACAATCGCTTCTTTGTGTATGCTTGCGAAGAGGTGCCCCTTGTCGCTGGCTTTACAGCTAAGTTCGATTTTCACTCCTTCAACTCCCGAGAGGTTCTTGAAAAGGAGATTTTCCTGTACTTCGCGCTCTTTCGCTTGTTCAGATTTCATTCTCTCGGCGTGCGCGATGATAGCTGGCGTGCCTGGAGTCGCAAGCTTTTTGGGGATAAGAAAATTTAGCGCGTATCCATCGGATACATTTTTGACGTCATTTTTTCTGCCGACACCGGCGATATCCTTTAGAAGTACGATCTTCATGGTCATTAGTTATGTATTAGAATTACGTGCGATGAGCGTATCTCAGATTGAATAACAACGCTTTTAAATTTCTAAAGTCTAATACCTAATTCCTAATGAAATCTCAAATTTCTAATGGATCATTACACATTTCATTAGATATTAGAAATTAGGACTTAGACATTCTGCTTACGGCTTCGTAAGTAGCTCTACTGCTTTGTCCGTCTGCGGGTCTTTCTTTTTTTCGATATCTTCCGGCGTAAGTTTTACTTCAACATCCGGCGCAAGACCGCCGTCAGAGATAGAAAGGCCGTTTGGAGTGAACCAGCGCGCCACCGTGACTTTGAGTGAAGTATCCGGCGTCAGTTTGACTAGCTCTTGTACGGAACCTTTGCCGAACGTCTTCGTACCGACGAGCGTAGCGATACCGTGCTCGCGCAACGCTCCGGCAAGAATTTCCGAAGCTGATGCGGAACCAGAATTTACTAGGATTGCCATTCTTAAGTTGTTGTTGAATACGTTATATCCGCGGCTCCTATGCACCTTGACGGCCGATTTTGCTCCGCCGTCTTCAGTTACCACAGTCTTCCCCGCGGGGAGGAACCAGCTTGCTATATCAACCGCGGCCTCAAGAAATCCTCCAGGATTGCCTCGAAGGTCAAGAAGCAATTTATTTGAACCGCTCTCCACGAACTTCCTAAGCGCGTCACGAAAGAGGCGCGGAGAGGTCGCGGAAAAGTTATACAGGCGAATAATGTACACACCATCCTTGGTTAAACCGCTTTCCTTTCCGGCGTTTTCGCCTCCAACTATCTTTCCAGGTTTTAATTCCACATCAATTGTAGGAAGGTCGATGACATCGCGTATTACCTTTATTTCGAAAGAATCTGGCCTTCCTTCGCGAAGAACCGTCAGGCGAACCTCTGTTCCCTTTTTGCCGCGGATGAGCTTTACGGCCTGGTCCACCCGCAAACTCGCGCTCGCTTCGTCGTTAATCTTAAGTATTTTATCGCCTGGAAGGATGCCTGCTCGCTCCGCTGGAGTTCCTTTCAGCGGCGCGATTACCGTGAGCACATCATCTTTTATGCCGATTTCCATTCCAATTCCTTCAAAACTGCCGTTAATCTCGCTCTCAAAAAGTTTTGACTCTTCAGGCGGGAAAAACACCGTGTATGGGTCTTTGAGCGAGGCGGTAAGTCCTTCAATGGCTCCCCACAGCTTTTGCTCATCACTCGCTACGGCGGTAGTGGTGGCCGGAACATATTTTTCATTAAGCACATTCCACGCGCTCCAAAACGGAGAAAAATCGGTCATGTCTAGGAGTCCCGGCGGCGATTCCTTACCATAGAGCGTCGCGGCTTTCTCTATGGCAGACTGATGTCCTTCTCCGAATGTAAAGCCAATGTAAAATACGCCTGTGAGCAAGAGAGTGGCAAGGATTATTGAGGGCGCTTTTTTTCTGTCTGTAGGTTTCATAAGCGTATAGTATTACAAAATTTAGTTCCTTCGTCTATACTATATATTGGCCTTTGTGAATTTGATTTTTGTGTTCTATACTTACTAAATGATAACGAGGCATGAGAACAATGGACTTGTCTGGATTGATCTTGAATCTCCATCGCAAGAAGATATACGCTCAATTTCAAAAGACTATGGTCTAAATCCGCTTGTATCGCACGAACTATCGGCTCCGACAATTAAGTCACAGGTTGATCTGTATCAAAACTTTATTTACCTCATCTTGCACTTTCCGAGCATTAGGCGCAATAAGGAGGAGTACGATCAGGAGATAGATTTTGTCGTCGGGAAAAAATTTCTCATCACCGTGCGCTACGGCGCGAGTGAAATTGTCCACTATGTTTCAAAAATCTTCGATACAAAGGCGACTCTTAAGGACGGAGATTTCGGGACTCATGCCGGATTTATTTTCTTTTTCCTTCTTGGTAAATTATATGAGTCGCTCATCCATGAGCTAAGCGCCGTACAGGAATCACTTAACTCCATTGAGGAAAGAATCTATAGCGGCGAAGAGCGTGAGATGGTCGTTTCCATATCACGCGTTTCGCGCGACCTTTTGTGCTTCAAGCGCTCGCTATCCATGCACCGCGACGTTCTGGAATCATTTGAAGTGGCCGGCAAAAAACTTTTCGGCGATAAGTTCGCTTTTCATCTCCGAACGCTTATCGGCGGTTATTATCGCGTGGCGCACGCGGTTGAGAATAACGCGGCATTTCTTTCCGAACTTCGAGAAACTAACAACGCGCTTCTATCCACTAAACAAAATGAAATCATGAAGACGCTGACTATCCTTGCCTTTATAACGCTCCCAACGACGACCGTACTTTCTCTCTTTAACATTGATACTGTTTCCCGCCCGATTGTCGGACTTCCGTTCGACTTTTGGATACTTCTGATTATCGTTTGCGGTGTCGCCATAGGACTCTACACGTGGTTTAGGCACAAACGCTGGCTCTAGTCAGCTTACTAGCTGATTAGCTTGTTAGCTTATTAGGAGGACTTGCTTTTTCTGTCCTAGAAAGCTAAAAAGCTAGCAAGCTATGAAGCTAAACCTATACAACACCCTCTCTGGCGCAAAAGAAGAATTCAAGCCGATTAAGGCGGGCGTAGTCGGCATGTATAACTGCGGCCCAACCGTTTACAACTTTGCGCATATAGGGAATCTTCGCGCGTATGTCTTTGCTGACATCCTGCGGCGGACGCTGGAGTGGAGCGGCTACGAAGTGAGGCAGGTCGTGAATATCACGGATATCGGACACCTTACCTCCGACGCGGACGAAGGCGATGACAAAATGGTCAAAGCCCTGAAGCGCGAAGGAAAACCAATGACACTCCAAGGACTTCGAGAGATTGCCGAAAAATATACCGAGTCTTTTACGGATGACCTCAAGGCCCTCAATATCGAGCTTCCCCACGAAATGCCGAAGGCAAGCGATCATATCAGTGAGGACATCGCGCTTATAGAAAAGCTCGTGGAGAAAGGCATCGCCTATACAACAAGCGACGGCGTGTACTTTGATGTCTCAAAGTTTCCAAGTTATGGAACGCGCGGTGGATTCGCGCTTGGCGAGCAGAGGGAGGGCGCGCGGATTGCGGTAAACGCTCTAAAGCGCGCTCCTCGAGATTTTTCGCTCTGGAAGTTTTCCAAAGGCGATATCGGCTGGGAAAGCCCGTGGGGACGAGGTTTTCCCGGCTGGCATATTGAATGTTCCGCCATGAGTCGGAAATACCTTGGACAGCCGTTTGATATTCATACTGGCGGAATAGACCATATACCCACCCACCACCAAAACGAAATCGCCCAGTCTGAAGCGGCGTACGGCGTCCCGCTCGCAAACTTTTGGCTTCATAATGAGCATCTCATAGTAAAATCGGGGAAAATGGCGAAATCCGGAGAGAACTTCATCACGCTTCAAACGCTGAGAGAAAAAAGCATCCACCCACTATCCTTTCGCTATTATTTGCTCCAAACCCATTATCGCTCCCCTCTTAATTTCAGCTGGGAAGCATTGCAATCGGCCCAAATCGGATATCGCGGATTGCTAACGGAATTTGCAAAAAAGGAAAATATCAATGAGTCTAAGGACAGTACAAGACAGGCAGAGGAAATGCTGCTTCAGATTAGAAATAGTATTAATGACGATCTAAATACTGCTTACCCGATTGGGTTACTATGGTCTTCTATTTTTTCTTTTCAAACAATCACATCTCGTTTTGTAAAAGAGCTCGACTTAATTCTAGGTCTCGACATAGAGAACCAGTCGAAAAAACTTGCAGAAGAAATGAATTCAGTACCAGAGAAAATTAAGGAACTTGCCAAAAAAAGGGAAGAAGCTCGTAGCGCAAAGGACTTCAAGACATCTGATGGACTCCGCGCCGAAATTCAAGCCGCCGGTTATGCGGTTATGGACACCGACTCCGGCCCAATTGTCCATAAATCGCTTCAATAGCAATTCAATTTCAATGCTACTATCATACTTTGTAGTATAATAGTAGCACCACGAAGTATGCCTCGAGCAAAACCACAGAATACTCCGTTCAAAGAACGGCAGGAAATCCTCAAGGAATTCTGGACAACTATCGCATTACTTGAATCGGTTGATGAGATAAAGAATTTCTTCAAGGATCTTTTGAGCGAGAGCGAGACGTTTATGCTGGCGCGCCGCTTGAAGATTGCTCGACTTATCTATTCCGGCTTGGGTTATGATGAGATTGAAAAGAAACTGCACACCTCGCCGACCACGATTGCTTCAGTACACGCGTGGCTTGATGGTGGTTTCGGGGGATATATTGATGCAATTACAAAACTCCGAAAAGAATTGGGGCGACAAGCCGCCCTCGAAGAGAAATTAGAAAAAGCGAGAGATCCTCTTTCCTTCGAAAGTCTCAAAAGAAAATATCCGCTTCATTTCTTGCTCTTCAACGCCGCTGATGAGATAAAATATCGCCCTCCAAAGAGATTGCGGAAATAGTCACGCCAAAACCACTTTCTTTTTCTGCTATCATACTACAAAGTATGATAGTATCTCCTGAATTTACTTTCGCGTCCGTGCGCTCAATTAAGGTTGAGATTAAAATCGGAGTTGGGATCGAAATCTGGATTGGACAAGAAGTTTTTCTGCAAAGACAAGGTCTTCGGGGGTCGTAATCTTAATCCAGCTGGCCGCTTCAACGACCGCCACGGGATAGTTCTTGGACATTTCTACTACTGTTTGAGGAAGTCCCCACTCGCCTTCCCTGTCGGTGAGTTTAACCGGCTCGAAGTCAAAAATCTCTGGTGTAAGAACAAAGACATTTGTGCTGATTAGCGAATCTACTGGATGTGACTTCCCTTCATTGACTCCGAGAAGCTGAGTCCTGTCATCAAGAAGAACCTTCCCACCAAAGCCCGTGGACTTAGAGCGCATGACAAGGATGGCGCGTTCATGCGTGAGACACTGTTCAATATCTGCTTTCGCGTAGATATCATCGGCCATGAGCACCAAAAACCTGCCGTGAAGAAGCGACTTCGCTTCCCACAGCGCCTTTGCGGTTCCTTCCAGTTTTTCTTGAACAATGTATTTGATTTTGCGTCCTCTGAATTCTTCCCCTAGGTATGTCCTGATTTGCTCGCCCAAATACCCTATTACCACGACCACTTCATCTATTATTTCTGGTAGCGCGTCAAAGGTGTATTCCAAAAGTGGTCGCTCTCCGATTTTGAGTAGCGGTTTTGCTGTTGCGTTTGTAAGGGGCCTCATTCTTGTGCCGAGTCCAGCGGCAAGTATTACAGCTTGCATGTGATTGATTTTGTTAGCGATGTCTTCGAGCTTTACAAAATCATCATCCCGAGGAAATGCTTATTTCCGAGGGGTATATTGATTTTGAATCATCCCGAGGAATCCTTATCCCTAGGGAAATGATGTACGGTAAGTATAACTGTTTTGTGGAGGTAGATATTATTGACTTGTTTGAGGTAAGGTGGCAATCTTATGCGCAGATGAAAAC
>LCPL01000001.1 GCA_001003605.1 Parcubacteria group bacterium GW2011_GWC2_48_17 | reverse complement strand
GTCGCACAAAATTTCCGTTAGGAAATTTATGAGTGACCGAAAGTGTATTCACGTTTCCCCGTGGGGTCAAAAATTCCGATTTTTGAGTACAAGCAACGTACCTGCGTACGTTGCACCGGGGAATCGAAAAAGCGTAGCGATGTTTGCCGCTTCGGCAAACCGCGAGCTGGGGTCGCGAGCATCTTGCGCGACGGCGCAAGATGACTTGTGACCGAATTTGCACCCGACGGCGCGATGAAGCATCGCGTACTCGCGCTTCCCCGTGGAGTCACCAATCAAAACATGAGCTTGCCCTAAGTTTGTCGAAGGGTCGGAATTACGAAAGAGATTTAGCGTGTGGCTATTTTCTTGACGGGGTTTTTAAAACAAATCTATACAATTTTTTTGACCACAAAGGTCCCGCGTAACTCACTCCTATTCGCGGCGCGCGCTTAATGTGTCGCCCTAAAACTCTTTTGCCCCGGTCCTCAAACCACAATCCAGAGGCCGGCAGGGCTAACTTCCCATTGAGTCTCTTGTCAATACTTAAAAATCTTGAAAGCTTCCCCGGCCCGGCTATGTCCCCCGCCCCCCTAATTAAAATCGCTGCTGGATAATCTTTTTTTCCCACCACGATATTGAGCATCCAATATCTGCCATAGACGAAATAAACATAAAGATAACCGGCGTCCCCGAACATAACCTGATTCCGCTGCGTCCTTCCGCGAAAAGCGTGCGATGCCCGATCTTCAAAACCATCATATACTTCCACCTCCGTTATAGGCAAAGCAACTTCCCTGCCGTCAATTACCCGAACAAGATACTTACCCATGAGTTCCCGTCCGACATTTAGTGCCAACTGGTCAAAAAATGGTGTTTCTAAAATTCGTCTCATAACTCCAGCATACTCCGTTGGAAAATAAATGGTATTAAACCGCATGGCAGGCCCGAGCTACTTGCATTGTGCCAAAGTGTGTGTGCTGATGCGTATCGCAGCTCAAACAGGTAGGTTGTAGTGTTATAATTTCAAAATTAAATAATCTTCGCAGATTTATATAACCCTCTCCATTAATATTCTTTTAGTTTTAAATATATGAAATTAAAAACCTTCTTTCGTTTCTTGGTTGCTCTTTTGATTTTCTCCGCTTCTGCTCTCCCCGCGATGGCGGAGGAGGAACCGCTGATTCAAAATCTGCCGCAGATTTATGTCGTTGACCTGTCCATCCCCCAGCGACAGATGAATGCCGGCGATACGGTACGCGGAACATTCACGCTTTTTAACAACAGCCAAACCGATGCCCCAGATGTTTTTTATCTGACGGCTTTGGTAGGTGATTTTAAGAACAATGTGCCGACTGTTGTCTATGACAAACGGGATATCGGCAAGACCTTTTTGGCCGCCGGTGAGAAGAAAAGCGTAAGTTTTATGTATCAATTGCCGAAAACCGTTTCCGGCAACGACCTTGGCATACGGATTCAAACTATTTTCGCCGGCCTCTATATGGGTTGGCGGGACGCCAAAATCGCCATTTTGGGTTCGCCAGCGATAGCGAGCGTTACTCGAGCCACGCTCCTCATCGGCGGCAAGGAGTTTATACCGGAAACCGGCCCGGCCGTGCCCAAGGGCGGAACGGTTGAGTATCGTATCAATTTTTCCAACCCAACCGATAAGACAATTTCTTTCACGCCTCATGTCAAGGTGTACAATCGGCTTTCCACTGGCGAATTATTGCGGGAGTTTTCTGACGATACCGTCATCGTGAAGGCCAAAGAAACGGCGGAGGCGGTCATCAACTTGCCAACGTTCAATGACAGACCGTTGGTGTATGCGGGTGAGATTACCTTTCTCGACCGCGCAGGCGATGTCGCGGCGCCAGCCGTAACATTCCGCTACCTGATTTTAGGCGATATGGCGACGATTCAATCATTGGCAATAGATAAAGCTAGTTTAACGAAAGGCGAAACCGCCAATGTGACAGTTTTTTACCAACCGCCGCCTTTTGACCAATTTAGCCCTACTAGCGACAGACCGCAGGTTGGAGAAGTAGATCTAACAGTCGCGCTGTATGATGAAAACGATACACTCATTGGCACCGCATCAAAGAGAATTAATCTTGACGGAGACGAGACGTCCGCCGTTTTACCATTAACGGTTAGCGCCAAAGCCCGCACGCTTAGCGCCACCGCCGTGATTTCCAAAAACGGAACCAGGCTTTCTACATACAGCACGGAGCTGACACCGCCAACTGCAGTCGGCGCGACGACCGCCGACGGCGGCTTGAGCGCAATTTCAATAGTAATTGCAATAGCAATTGTTGTGTTGCTTCTTGGCGTTCTCGTGCTGGAATTAATCAAGAAAAGTAGAGGCTCTCCGCCAAGCTCATCTCCACCCTCCGGAGAGAATCCGCTCGCGCCTCCACCCCTCCCTCCCTCTCCGCCTTCATCTGTCTCGACGCCAAGTACTGTTTCTAATCTGGTGGTCGCGCTTTTGGTAGGCGCGGCACTGGCGGTTTCATGGGGACTGGCACCGGAAGTTGCCCAAGCGAGGTGTACATTCACGGGAGGCACGTTCACCGGATGCAGTAGTTCTACGTACGATTTGGAGCCCGACGTATTCGTGAACAATCCAATTGATAGGAGCCATCTTACTCCCGACGCTGCTTTCAATTTGGAAGTAAGGCAAACCTATCAGTATTGCTCAAATGCGATCGGCATTGGCGTGACCACATGGACCATTGTCTTGGATGGCGAGACCAAAACATATATATCCGAGATCCCAGAGGGAGACAACGTTATCACCCAGTCATACTCCTTTCCGCTTACAGCCCCTTCGGAGCCGGGAACTTATCGGATTGACATCAAGGTTGATAATTACTACTTTGACGTCCACCACTGGACGAGCGGTTATATAAGAATTATTGTTGACGAGTCGTCGCTCGACGCGCCGGTATTGGATGAGCCGACCGAGGGTCCCGGCCCGGGCGGCGAAGGTGGCAGTGATTGTTTAGACGATATTAAATTGGATTGGAGTGCGGTGTTGGGCGCTGAAGGTTACGAGATTTATCGCGATGGCATAATTTTAGCCGAGGTAACCGCTAACCAGCTCAGTTACACTGATTCCGCGGCAACGGCGGGAACGCATTCCTATTATGTTGTTGCCGTTGCCGGTTCCAGCCGTTCAGATAATTCCAATACCGTCAACGCAACCAAATGTGCAGCGGAGCCGGAGATTGACACGACTGTTGTTCCAGCGCCCAACCCATCCTACCCGGGCGGGGATGTAACTTGGACGGCGACTCCTTTCGGAGAGTGCCACGGGCCTTTCAGTTATTCTTGGACTGGAGACGATTCTTTGAGCGGGACAGGGCAAACGGTAACACACACATATGAAAGCCTGGGGAGTTACGACGCCACGGTTACAGTTTCGGCGCCCAATTGTTTGCCTGTTACAAAACAGTCGCCTACGCCAGTGAATGTCATACCTCGGCCAGCGCCTGATTCCCTTACATGCAGTGGAAGTCCGCAAGTTATAAGGATGGGAGAGACTGTCACATGGACGGCTGTGCCCAATCCGGCCGGCAATTATACTTATGAATGGTCGGGTGATGACAACCTTTCTGGAGACGAACAGGTCATTACTAAGGTGTATAGAACTTCTGGATTGAAGAGCGCTACAGTGTCTCTGGTTGGGCTTTCGGAGTCGTCAGAGTGTTCCTCCGCGATTAGAGTGCAGGGTAATCCTAACTATCAGGAAATCTAACCTTAGCGAACTAGCTTTTTAGCTTGCTAGAAAATGGTTACGGACACGGATACGAACAAATAAAAAGCGTCCACTACCAAGGTGGTAGTGGACGTTCTGCCTGAAAAACCAATTTCTTCCTCAGCGAGCTGGCGTCGTCGCAACCAGCGACGGTGGAGAGATCGCCTCCGAAGATGACACCGGTGTCGTAACGACTGGTGGGCTGAACAAAAATCGTTTCAGCTTTCCATTATCGTCAAACTCCAGCGTCAGGCTCCTGAATGAGTCTTTCACCGCCGCCATCTGCGCCTTACGATCGGCGACCTTTTTCTTGACTCCGAAAGCAGATATGAGCGAAAACGGCCCGGGGAGGCTTGAAGTTACCGTCTCCTTCATATCGATCCATGGCTCCTCTGCAAGCTCCTTTCTCCACCGGTACACCACGGTCTGTCCGTTCTCACTCCCTGTCATCACCGCATCTTGTGGAGGCCCAAGGAGGACATTAACCTCAGCCAGGGTAGTCTCCCCTTTGATGAGTTTCGTCGCCACCTCCTGTGGCGACATCTTGGGGCCGATGTTCACAAGTCCCGGAACCGCCTTCTCCGGAGAAGGATGCGTTGTCCCAGCTAAGCCGGGTTGATTGCTGGCGGGAGCTTTGCTGACTTGTGTGCTTCCGCACCCGCTGGCCAACAGGGCAATAAAAGCCATTGCGGCCGCTGTTACTAGTACTGTCTTTTTCATGGTGCCTTTCTGTGTGGCGACCGTTGTTGTTTGTTGTTTTCGGCCGCTCCGCAAAGTCATCATATGCTGATACTGCTGACCTTGTGGAACGGCCGAACGAATGGTTTTCCAATGAGCCAAATACTATGTTATACCATATATCCATTTAGTGTTTTGTCAATAGGCTTATCCACACCTTTATCCACAGTGAGCAGAGAGTAGTAGGTAGAAAGTAGGCTACCCACGTAGACAGGAATGTAGAAAGAGAAAGGAGATTTAGGGAATATTCGGTGACACTTTTCAACTAAACGCTAAACGCTATCCGCCAGCTAGCGGACTAAACGCTTCCCCTACCGGTCTGGTGGGATTTCGTAATAGTTTATCAAAAATTTCGCGATGTTCATGAATGGCGCTGTAAGAGAAGCTGACGCGAACTCTACTCCCTTAGGTTCAACTGCATACAGAAAGACGATGAAGCTTGGATTATACGCCGGGAAATACCCGAAAAACGAGTGCAGAAATCTGTCTTCATAGTATCCTCCTCCGTCCGGATTGGCGATAAGCGCGGTCCCTGTCTTGGCAGCGATGCTGTGGCGTTCCATTTTGTACGCGCCATGCAAAAGCGCGGTGTCTACAACCTCTACGAGCATGCGTGAAATCTCCGTTGATGTTTCCGGCTTTAAAATCTGTTTTCTATCGCTGCTTTCGACGGAACGGCGCACGCCTGTTTTATATTTTATTTCCGTCACAATATGCGGCGTTACAAGATATCCGCCGTTCCCGAGCGCGGAAAGGGCGCGCACGGTTTGAATGGGAGTAAGGGCGATGCCCTGGCCGTATGAGGCGGTGGCAAGCTCAATATCCCTGCCGCTTTCCAGGTTCCTCACAAGACCAGCCGCTTCCGCAGGAAGGTCTATCCCGGTTTCCTCACCGAGTCCGAACTTTTTAAAGTACTCGCGAAAATTATCCTTGCCAAGTTTAAGCGCGACAGTAACAGCTCCGGTATTGAGCGATTGGTTAAGCACTTCCTGCATAGAAACTCTTCCGCGGCCTTTGCCGTCAAAGTTGGAGATGGTTTTATTGTTTAGCGTCAAAAAACCGGCATCGTAGTAAGTGCTGGTGGCGGTTATGACCTTGGCATCAAGTCCGACTGCTATCGTAATTGGCTTTATGATGGAACCCATCTCGTAAACACTTTCCACCTTGCCATAACTGTTTGGGTCAAAAGACGGAGAAAGCGCCATTCCATAGATGCGACCGGTGCTAGGATCCATAATTATTCCCCCTACGCGATTCGCGGTAAAGGTTTCTTGAAGCTCGGCAAGAGTATTTTCAAGAAAGCTTTCCACGCTCGGTTCAATCGAGGTAACTATGTCCCCTTCGGAGCGGCCAGGTCCGACAGCTTTTTTGACGCCGGAAAAAATCTCGGCAAAAAAGTTCTTGTATAGGCCGCCGGAGTCGCGAGATAGAGTGTCATTGTAGTAACGCTCCAACCCATACTGACCTAAGAGAATGTCGCCGTCGAATCCGACGAAACCCAAGAGATTCGCCGAAAGACGTCCGCCTGGATAAAAGCGCCATCTTTCTTTGTATAAGTAGACCCCCTTCAATCCTAACTTATCAATTAAAGGAGCGACGTCAGTTCCGAGTTTGCGAGCTATTCTCTCCTCACCTCCGTGAGAGCGCTTTGACATCTTTGCAAGAAAATCATCTTTATCAAGAGCAACATACCTTGAAAGAGCGTTCCACACGGCCTCTCTATCGGTTATCTCACTCTGACGGATAACTAGCGTAAAACCCGTTTTGAGCGTGGCGGCTGATACGAGTTCGCCGCTTCGCGTTGAAAAGAAAATGGAGCCTCTGCTCCAGAGTTCCTGATTTGGGCGCGAGTATTGCCGTTCTGCTTTTTCGGAGTACTCGCTCCCGTTCACAATTTGCACTGAATACAATTGAGCCAGCAGAAGAAAAGCGGCGGCAACACACATTACGCTTATAAGCCGCGCGCGAAACAAGAATTTGGGGTTAGAAACTGTCTGAAAAGCTACCATGGAAATTATTGTTGAAGCCATTTCGCATCGTCGCCGCGCCAGATTCGGTAAAAAACGACTCATCCTCGGTCGGAGTAGCGGTCTACACCTCCCTTGTCTTCACCGTTTTTTCCTCGAATCTGGCGCGGCTTTGGATTGCGATAGCTTTTCAGACAGTCTCTTAGATTTCATTTACTGCGGCCACAGTGCCAACCTTCTTGGCTGAAATGAATTTAATGGCTTTCACATCTTCAAACCCCATGGCATATGCCGTGGAAAGAGTCACCGATTGCTTTAAAGAAAGGTACTCTGATTCAAGCTCTGACACTGTGGCTTCGATAGACATAATTTCCTTCTCGGCTCCTTCCCAACGCACGCCGTTGAGCGCAGCGGTATTCATTAAATATACATAGAATGAGGTAGCCAACAGCAAAAGACAGGCCAAAGACCAAAAAAGCTTCTTGCCGTGTTTTTCAAATCGCTTCAGATTTTTCTTTATCGTTTTCATCTTCCGTAAAATATTTCCTATTTAATCTCGAATATCCAACTTCGAATCTCGAAAAAAATCTTAATTTCGAATAGTTTAATATTTAAGAATTCGATATTTTTCGATATTTGGTATTCGAAATTAGATATTCTTTATCTTTTCTATGATCCGCAACTTCGCGCTTCGAGACCGAGGATTGCTTGCCAATTCACCTTCTGTCGGCACGATCGGTTTTTTGTTTATCAATTTTCCAGCTCCAGTTTTGTTAAGTTCTCTAAAAAAATTCTTGACCAGGCGGTCCTCTAAACTTTGAAAAGAAATGACTGCAATTCGTCCCATCGGGAGCAATGCTTCCCACGCCTTGGATATCCCGTCCTTGAGCCCCTGAAATTCATCGTTAACCGCGATACGAAGCGCCTGAAAGGTTTTTGTAGCGGGATGAATCCTGCCCCTCCGCCTCACAACCGACGCAACCAGCGACGCAAGCTGGAAGGTCGTGGAGATGAGCGTGTGTTCCCTCGCCTCCACGATTTTCCTTGCAATGCTCCTCGCATGTCTTTCGTCTCCATAACTTTCTAGTAGCGTCGCAATCGTTTCCTCGCTCCATTCGTTCACAATCGTCTTCGCTGTAACCGCGCTTTTTTCTGGATTTTTCTCAAAGGTCATTTCGAGCGGCTCGTCGCGCATGAATGAGAATCCTCTTCCGCTCTCCTCAAGCTGGAAACTGGACAGTCCGAGGTCAAAGAGCACTCGATTGATGCCTCTGACACCAAATCCCGCGAGAGCTTTATCAAGCTCGCGGTAGTTGGTCCTCTCAAAAAGAAAGTTGCAGTCCTGACAATCCTGCCGGCGTACGCAATCCTCGAGTCTTTGACGGCTTCTGTTTATCGCATCTTCGTCCGCGTCTAGGCAAATGAACGTCGTTAGCCCCGCTCTCGAGAGCCTCGACCCTCGTGGATAGGAGCTTGGTCGCTGAGTATCTTTGCCTATGGCACGGCACAACGCCTCACTGTGTCCTCCGCCCCCAACCGTGGCGTCAAGAACAAAGTCGCCGTTCCTTATCTGCAAACCTTCGATGACTTCTTGTAAAAGAACAGGTATGTGCGCCATTGACATGTGACAATTAACATTTGACTCGAAGAAACTACCTTTTATTGCATTGTGGTCAATTGTTAAATGTTAATGGTCAATTGTTCTGCTCTTCTTAGAGTACGCCCACTTGGCCCAACTTCTCCGCCAGCGTATCTGCCTGCTTCTCAATCGTCTCTTTATTGGCTTCCCAGGCCCTCTCGTTCCAAATCTCAACTCGGTTTTGCACTCCGATGACGACTACTTTCGTCCCGAGACTTCCCCACTCTTTCAAGAAATCCGGAATGAGTACGCGCCCGATGGAATCAACTTCAGTCTCAACGGCCCCTCCGAACATAAAACGGTTAAAGCTCCGACTGTCAGCTTGTAGCATACTGGACTCCGAGAGCTTGGCCGCAATCTTTTCCCACTCCTTTTTCGTGAAAATCGCCACGCATCTGTCGAGCCCTCGCGTCAGCACTATCTTCTTCCCCATCTCAGCCCGAAATTTGGCGGGTAGTGAAAGCCGATTCTTATCGTCTACGGTGTGGGTATATTCGCCAATTAACATGGAGAAGGATTTAGGATTTAGGATTTAGGATTCTTGAAGAATGAACACGGACTTTTTCACGCAATAACACATTCACGCTGACTGTTATTGGCAGTGCGAACTTTTTTCCTTTATAAAAAACCTTGTAGATTAGTTTTTCAATTTTCATTCTTTTTTGTTAAGGATTTCCTATGTTTCCCACCAAATCCCACTTGTTTCATATTCTATAACACTTCCGCCCACTGCATAGCATTTTCGTGTGGATAACCTGTGCATAACAAAAAGCAGCGCCTGTACCCAGAACGCTGTTCGAAACCACGGTGCGCGGGAATTCAAACTGCCCACTACATGGGATTGAAGAAAATCTCAAGCTTAGTCACCCGCCACGACGCTGGGAAGCCAGAAAGAGAAATCTCCTGTGGCGCCACAGTAGCGAGACTACTTGGATGTTCCAATACCGCCTGCGCTACCTTGGCTTTAACTTCTGTATCTATTGCCCTTGGATTAAAGAACTTCACCCCGCGGTGTTTTGCCGACACAACATCAAGATAAACATCAACAAAGGCTATCGCCGCAAGCTCTTTGCTATTTCCAAGACGATATCGAAGCCCGTCGATTCGTGCTGATTTGTGAATCGGAATGATTTTCACCTTCTGGTCGCCAAGAAAGTGATTTGCTCGAACACGCTCTCCAGCATAGGTCAGGTTATTTCCGCGAAGAGCGAGATAGCCATCCCTGACCTTGAAGTGGCTAAGTGGCCCGGCGTAGAAACCGATGGCGGCAATCATCGAGGCGAAAAACACTGGGAGAGTTATTGGGTATACAGATCTACCGTTTCGGAACTCGAAAATCGAAAGCCGTTCGCGGCTTCCGCCTTCGATAAACCTACTCGCGGAGATCATAATACAAATGACAAGTCCTGCGAAAATGCCAAAAAAAGCTGGAAGCGTCCATTCATCCTTGATGTTGTAGGCGTTCGCAGAGAACAGCCAAAAGTCGAAGAATTGATAGAAGAAGAAGAAACAAGCATACATACCTGTGGCGAATGCGAGGGTGTTCAGATTCAGCCACAAGAGTTTTTCGTCACCATTTTCTTTTTCCGACATGCTCTTCCAGAAGATGGCCGCTACGATAACAGAAACAACCGGTCCAACAACGTGCGTGAGAATTGAGAATTTCATTAGAGCTCCGAATATTGAGTTTTCGCTGTACCATTTGTATGCGCGAAGAAACGGTATTCTCGCGCCCCGAAGCAATACTATTCATGACGTTAAAATTGTCAACTTTACGCATGGGCAAACAGCGGCGCGCTCGCGCGCGCCGCTGTTTTTCCTTAATTCCTAATTCATAGTAGATACGCTTAACGAATGGCGCATGCGAATGAGGACACCATGCGCTCCCGCGCAGGGAAGTCGGGGCGACCCGCAGGGTCTAACGCCCTGTGGTGCCGCTGTTCAATTTACTATTCCTTATTCATTCCTCGGCCGGAGCGTCGGAAAGAATATGACCTCACGGATGTTTTTTGTGTTTGAGAGAAGCATCGTCAGGCGGTCTATTGATATCGCGAGTCCTCCTGCCGGCGGCATACCGTACTCCAATGCTTCAAGAAATGCTTCATCGCTTGGTTGGGCTTCTCTATCGCCTGCATTTTTATTTTTTTCTTGAACGCCGAATCTCTCGCGCTGGTCAATCGGGTCATTGAGTTCTGAAAACGCCTTAACAATTTCATATCCGCCGACAACAACCTGGAATGCGTCTACCATTGTCTCGCTTCCCTCTTTCTTCTTGGCGAGCGGAATATAATTTTTCGGATATTCCGTGATGATTGTTGGCTGAATAAGTTTGGGCCGAATTGCCTTTTTGTAAATGCTATCCATGATTTTTTCCGAGGTGTCGCCCGAGTCAACCTTTACCCCAAGCTGGGCGGCGTGAAGCGCCAGTTTTTCTCGCGTCGCTTTCTCTGGATGCGGAATGAGGGCGTAACGCTGCAGGAGTTCAAAGTACGTCGCTTTGGCAAACGACTTTCCGAAATCAAGCTCGTGCGCGTCAAAGAGAACAGGCGTCTTGCCGTGCACGTTCTCTACAATGCTCTTAAGCACTTGTTCCACAAAGATTTGTTGTTTCGCGCTATCGCTGTATGCTTCGTACCATTCCACGGTCGTAAATTCCGGATTGTGCGTTACGTCAATTCCCTCATTCCGGAAGCTGCGCCCTATCTCGTACACCTTCGGAAAACCGCCGATAAGAAGCTTTTTGAGGTCAAGCTCCGGCGCGATACGGAGGTATAAATCAATATCAAGCGCGTTGTGGTGTGTCTTAAACGGCTCGGCGTTCGCGCCTCCCGCAAGTTCCTGCAGGATTGACGTCTCAACTTCCAGAAACCCCTCCGCATCAAGAATCCTGCGCAGGGCGCTTACAATGCGCGAACGAAGCTCGAATCGATTCCGCACTTCCTCATTCATCAAAAGATCAAGATAGCGTTTGCGGAATCGTTCCTCGGTATCGGTAAGGCCATGCCATTTTTCAGGCAGTGAGCGTAGAGACTTTGCGAGCATACGCCAATTCTTGACCTGAAGAGTTTTCTCACTGCGTTTCGTGAGAAAGAGCTTGCCGCAAAGTTCCACAACATCTCCTATGTCTACAGTATCGCTCCAAAGGTTGAATAAATCGCTGGATAATTCATCTCTCTTTAGCAACACCTGAAATTTACTTGTACCATCAAAAAGGTCCGCAAACACGAGACCGCCCTGCCCTCGAAGCGCCATGACGCGACCAGCAATTGAAATCTCCTTTTTCTTTGAGAGCTTCGCAAAGTCTTTGGTTGCCGCTTTAAGCGTGGCGTCTAGGCGCGTCGAAACAGGATAAGGATTTATTCCTTTGTCTTGAAGCAATTTCAGCTTCTTAAGGCGATTTTCTCTGATTTCTTGGAGTGATGACATGAGGAATTCAATTCATCTAATTGTCTAATTTCCCTTCCTGCGATGAACTCGTCTCGACGGGCAGGTAGTTCACTTACTTTCTGACAAAACCCAAGGCACAATGTCCAAAAACCCAAACAAAACACAGTGTTTCAAAAAATCAAACCGGCTCAGTTTGTGTTTTGGAGATTTGTGTAGTCTGTTTGGACTTTGTGTACTGTGCTTTGTGAAGTTTAAGATAAGTAATCGGAAGTTGGTGCTATTCAATATGAACTACCATATACATAACATTGCCTCCAGGCGTCTTTACCATAAGACTATCGCCTTTCTTCTTGCCAAGAAGCGCGCGTCCAAGCGGTGAATTGATAGAAAGCTTTTTTTGCTCAAGATTGGCCTCCTCCGAACCTACGATTTTGTAGGTCACTTTATCCTTTAAGCCTTCTGGCGCGAGAGAAACTGTCGAGCCTATATCAACCGCTTCCGTGTGATGCATTTTCATGATTACGGCAGATTTAAGCATCACTTCCAGCTTCAAGATGCGGTCTTCTATATTCGCCTGAGTCTCACGCGCCTCTTGATACTCGGCGTTCTCCGAAAGATCGCCAAGTGATTTTGCGTATTCAAGACTTTCAGCCACTTTTTTCCTGCCATCTGTCTTGAGATAGTCCAATTCGTTGACAAGCTCCTCAAACTTCTCCTTGGTAAGATATTCGTGTGTATCTGGCATGTTCACTATTCGTTAGATTTGCTAAACCTCAAGATTGTAGCGGGTTTTTGAGAGTAAGTCAACGCACAAGCAGAAGGTAGACAGTAGAGGGTAGAAGGTAGAAAAAGAAAATTCGATACTGCCTGCTTGCTACTTGCTACTTTCTACTTGCTACTTACTGACTCCGCAGGTATTCCGGCGTATACACGCTCATCCACTCGAATAGCTGCCTAGCCACAAAAGTCGCGCCTATGGTGTTATCACGCGGGCCTTTTTCCATTATGATTGCAAACGCAAACGCAGGTTTTTCATATGGAAAGAATCCCACTACCCATGAGTTGACTAGTTTTTTTAAGGTTCCTAGCTCCGCTGTTCCAGTCTTTCCGGCAACGCTTATGTTGGGAATGGAAAGTCCACTTGCCGTGCCACCTAAAGTTACGGCGCCAAGCATACCTTCTTTCACAACCCCGAAAGAGGAAGTTTTGATAGGAATCACCGCATATGACGGCGGAATTTCTTTTTCCTCTACAAGCCGAGGTTCTAAAAGCTTTCCGCCATTCGCAATCGCGGCAACTCCGCGCGCCACCTGCAAGGGAGTTACCTGAAATCCATATTGCCCAATCGACGTATGGTAGGTATTGCCAAGATTCCACGCTTCACCGTTAAAATTCGCGCGTTTCCACTTGGGATTTGGGATGACTCCGGCTTCACCAAAGAAATCGTTTCCTCCTGGCTCCTCGCCGAAGCCGAATAGACGCATATACTTTTCGATGCTCCCGATACCAAGTCCTTTTTGTTCTTCGAACCCCCCGCCTATTTCGTAGAAATATATGTCGGATGAAACTGCCAATGCTTTGCGCATATCAACAGCGCCGTGCGCTTTCCAATCTTTAAAAACACTCGGCTTGCTCGGGTCGAATGGGTTCGGAACTGATATCTTGCCTGTGCTTACTATCTCCTTCTCTGGCGTTATTATTCCCTCTTCCAACGCAGCAAGTGCTATGAACGGCTTAACGATAGAGCCTGGCGCGTATAGTCCGCTTGTAGCTCGATTGAGGAATGGAGTCTTTGGGTCAGCAAGCGTCTTTTTTATGGCGTCTTCATCGCTACCATCGGTAAGAACTTGTGAATCGTACTCTGGAAAGCTCACCATGGTGAGAAGCTCGCCGTTTTGAACATCCATTATGACTGCGGCGCCTCCGTTGAAACCGCGTTCCTTCGCTAGACCTTCCATTAACTCGTGAAGCTTACTCTGAAGGCGCGCGTCGATAGTTAGAGTAATGTTTGCTCCATCTTTTGGCGGCTTTAACACGCTCTCCGACTGAATATTCCCATGAGCGTCTGTTTCAACGATTCTGATTCCATGTTGCGGCGCGACATATTCGTTGTAATACTTTTCCGCTCCATCAAGTCCTTCAAAATCAACTTTATAATAGAACCCTGCTTTATCCTTTGAAGGATATTTTATAAATCCTACGACGTGCGACAGTCCATTTTGCTCCAGATATTTGCGCTTCGAAAATTCAGGTTTAGCGTCATCAATGACATTCCATGCGAGTAATGTTCCGTTCCTGTCATAGAACACGCCGCGCGAGCCAAAAATCAGGCTGTGGCGCAGGCGATTTTGCGCGCTTTGATTTGCGTACCGGTCTCCTTCCATTATTTGAAGTGAAAAGGTCTTTGAGAGAACCAGAAGCATTGCCAAGCAAAATACGCCACCTAAAATGAAAATGGTGCGGCGAGCTATAGGACGCTCAAGGCGGCCCTCGAATTGGTGCCTGTCAAACTGCGGCAGATTGCTAGAATCAAGAAATATCTCATCAGGATTGATTTCCTTCTTCCCATGCAGAGCGACTCTACGTGAACTAAACAATTTAAGAAATCTTTGTAGCATATGGATGTTTTAAATTTTCAATTATCAATTTACCCGCCTACGCCGAGCCTTCGGCGGGCAGGCAATTTTCAATCAATGCCAGAAATTTGAAGATTAAAAAAAATTAAAGATTTGATTGAAACTTGATAAGTTTATATTCGCATCTTCTTTTTGATGGCGTTGAGGATTAGATACAGGAACACCGATCCGAACGAGAGCACAAACTCGAATCTGCCGAAACGCGGAAGCGGGACGGCAAAAAGAAGGTCCATCAAAAAAGCAACTAGAAAAAGCTCGAAAAAACGTTCAAACACAAAGAAAAGCGCGGCTGCGCACAAAAGAACAACCCACCAAGGAAGAAGAAACGCCGCGGTGATAAGCAGAAAATCAGCAATGGCCCTCAAAATTATCAGTTTAGTTTTAATTCTCATAGAACTCATCCAAAAACCTATCGCAATCCAAAGTTTCGCAAAATCCGAGGAAAAAACGGAGCAGACGAGGGAGGTGTACCGAGGTACTCCCTGCCTGACCGGCAGGCAGGCGACCGAGGATAAGCCGTTTTTTACCGGATTTTGCGAAACGACGATGCGAAATGGCTTCAATCAATAACACCATGGTAGGTTTTGGGATGAGTTCTAAAATCACTCTTGGGGCGTTGTGTTTTGGATTTCCAAAATTCGTAGCAGCTCTATCGAAACTGGATTCTTGAAGCGAACCGTCTGAAAAGAGTCTGTATCACTCCCATCGATAGCTTCAATAGTGGCGAACAGGAGCAAACTCAAACCTGGCATCACAACACTATCGCCGACTATGATAGAGACTTCTTTGGGCAGAGTCGCGCGAAACTCCCCGCCGCCTCTTCCCTCTGCCTCTACGGGAATAGCTTTATCATCGTGGAGTATCACTACTGCGGTTTTCTTCCCTGAAGTTGAAAAGAATTCGACCAGTGATGTGTGCGCGAATACTTTGCCGACAACGCCTAAAACCACGGACCCTGAAAGAGCGAGGTCGCCAATTCGCACGCCATCTTCCAATCCTATGTCTATAACAGCAGTGTCATAAAGTGATTTCGGAGGCGTCTTCAAAATCGCTCCGATTAGACGTCCTTTTTGCTCTTTAGCTCGTCCGAACTGTTCTTTAATGATTCTGTTTTCCGAAAGTAATAGTTCCCTATCAAGAAGAAGGGTCTTTGCGCGCTCTAACTCCGACGAAAGCCGATTCACATCGTCTGTCAATTCTTTCTTTGAAGAAAAAAAGAAAAATAGCTCATTGAGCTTATCGCTCAAAAATTGCTTTCCGCTCCAGATAGGCGACGCTGCGCGCGACGCAAGGTTTCCAAGCGCCGTCGGGTAAGCGAAATGAAAAAGAATTATCGCCACGAAAAAACAAAGTGGGAGCCAAAACTCCGACGACAGTCCTTTTGTTTTGATGCTACGAATGAAGCGGTAATTCATCTTCGCTTTCAATAAGTACGTCCTTGTAACGCTCAAAGTCTTCAAGAATAATGCCGGCGCCGCGCGCTACCGCGGTCATGGGATCATCGGCGCAGTGTACCGGGATTTTAAGATTTTCCGCGAGAAGTTCTGCAAGTCCCTTTATTAGGCCTCCTCCCCCCACAAGATAAAGTCCCCTTCCAATAACATCGGATACTATCTCTGGGGGAGTTGTTTCAAGGACTTCTTTTACCGCTTCAATGAGATGGTCGATTGAAGGCGCGATTGCTTCGCGCACGTCCGTATCTGTTATTACGATTTCGCGCGGAAGACCGGTTATAAGGTCGCGTCCTCTGATGGCTGCTTCAAGCGGCGCAGGAAGCGGCAATGCGGAACCGATAGCTATCTTCAGGTTTTCCGAGGTCTTTTCTCCGATTAGCATTTTAAATTCGCTTCGGATGAACGAAATGATGTCCTGGTTGAATTTGTCGCCGGCAATTTTGAGGCTTTTTGAGCGAACAATTCCTCCAAGAGAGATAACTGCTATATCGGACGTTCCGCCCCCTATGTCCACTATCATATTCCCTATGGGGTCATTCACCGGGAGCCGTATGCCAATGGCGGCGGCCATTGGCTCTTCAACGATGAAAACTTGGCTGGCTCCATTGTTCTTGGTCGCGTCGCGGACGGCGCGCGTTTCCACATTCGTGACACCCGATGGAACTCCGACGACAACGCGCGGGCCTAGTATTTTTCGCGAGTTAGTCTCCGCGCGCCTTATAAGGTACGCGAGCATTTCTTCCGTTACCTCAAAATCAGAAATGACTCCGCCAACGAGGGGCTTCACCGCTACGATATGAGCCGGGGTGCGACCAAGCATTTCTCTTGCCTGCGAACCAACAGCTACAACCTGTCCTGTCTTCTGGTTTACCGCGACCACCGACGGCTCATTGATGACGATGCCTTGCCCGCGCATATACACAAGGGTATTAGCGGTGCCAAGGTCAATGCCGATGTCGTTGGAAAGATATCCACTAATTTTTTCCCAATATTTTTTGAGCATGTTGGTTTACGCATTATATACGAATACAGCCAAACGCAAAGCTACTCTGAATGTAAGTAGTATGTTCGTATTCAAGAACTATCTTTCACTTTTTTAGCATTTGCTCACGGCAGTGAGTGTTTGCTAAAATTGACTGCATGGATACCACGGAAAGAAATCGGAAAATACGGTTGCGAAAGCAAAAAAGGGGTCTCGGAGGAGTACAGCGAAAGATCTTACTGCTGCTCGCCGGAGGAGTAGCTCTTAGCTGTTCGCGTTCGCCGGGACAGCAGTGGAAGATTATCAAAGATATGTATGGGGACTGGCACGATATCAAGCGGCAGGCGGCGGAACGTGCTATTGATGCACTCTATGAGTCTCGGCTAGTCGAGGCAAAAGAGAATGCTGATGGGACTCACACGCTTGTACTCAGTGAAAACGGAAAAAAACGCTCCCTCACCTACCGAATGTACCATATGAAGATCAAACATTCAGGTATCTGGAGCAAAAAATGGTGGATTGTTTTGTATGACATCCCGGAGGACGAGCGTGTGGTTCGGGATGCTTTCCGAGATCACCTGAAAAGGCTCGGATTCCGCAAACTTCAACACTCCGCGGGAATCTATCCATTTGAATGCGGGAATGAAATTGATTTTATCGTTGAAGCGCTTGATATCAGGAAGTATGTGCGGCTCATCATTGCGGAACATATCGATAATGAGGAGCACTGGAAGTATATCTTTAAACTGGACCAATTTTAGCAAACACTCACGGCCGTGAGTGTTTGCTAAAAACAGAAGAAGGATTTTGAATGTTAAGAGAGTGTTTTAAGAAAGTCGGGTTCGGAGAGCATTTGAACAGTGTCTGTTTTGCGGCCTTTTACCTCAAGTCTTCCGCTTTTTATGGCCTTTTCGCTTATGACCACTCGTGTCGGGATGCCGATAAGGTCGGAGTCTGCGAATTTTTCTCCGGGGCGGATATCGCGGTCATCATAGAGTACGTCAATTCCCTTCTTCATAAGCCTTTCGTATAAGCCATCGCCTTCTTTTCGTACATCTTCTCCGTTTGCGCCGATAATCGAGATAAGATGTACCTGAAACGGCGCGATTGCGGCTGGCCAGACAATCCCCTTTTCATCGGAAAGAAGCTCCACAATCGTACCCATAATCCGCCCCGGACCGATACCATAGCTACCCATAAATACAAATTGTTTTTCGCCTTTTTCATCAAGATACGCGAGGTCGAGTACCTCCGAGAATCGCGTCCCGAGCGTAAAGATATTCCCGATTTCCACGCTTGTCTTTTTCGCGAGTTTTTTGTTGCCGCATTCTGGACAGGCGCTTTGGTCTTTGATGATTTCCTCATTCACTGCGACCGAGCACTTCTCGCAGAGATGGATCGTGTCCTCGCCGGCTAAAGTTAGCGTCTGAAACTCGTGCGAGTATTTGCTAAAGCTTCCGCCGGAGGAAAAGGTGAGATAGGTTTCTTCACCTATTCCAGAACGCGTGAAGATTTTTTTGTATGCGTCTATCGCCTTCTTGTAAAATACCTCGTGCTCTTTCTCATGGCGCGAAAATGAGTACATATCCTTCATAAGAAACTCCCTGCCTCGCAGAATGCCGCTCTTCGCGCGCGTTTCGTTTCTGAATTTCGTCTGAAACTGATACGCGGAAAATGGAAGGTCCTTATAGGAACGAATATGGTCTTTCATAATGCGGGTGAGCGGTTCCTCGTGCGTGAAGGCAAGTCCGACTTCCCCTCCTACTTTCACCTTGGTCTTGAACCAATTATCAACTGCTTCGTCGCTCCAACGCCCAGACTTCTGCCATACATTCGGGTCTTGGAGCGCCGTTAAGTGAAGCTCTTGCCCGCCAACTGCGTTCATCTCCTCTCGTATGATGCCGATAATTTTATTCATTACGCGCAATCCGAGTGGCAAAAAGGAATAAACGCCCGCCATTTCTTTGTGGACATAGCCAGCTTGAATCAAAAGCTTGGCGTTTTTTGCAATTTCATCGGATGGAACTTCTTTTCTCGTCTTTGTAAAAAGCTGTGATTGTCTCATAGGTTTACGGAGTACAAATAAGTACCGATATACGAATTACGGATAAGAAAATAGTAGCACGCTACTTTCTACTTTCTACTTGCTACTAGCTACTAACTAATTTCACAATATCCCGATATGTAATAAAAACCATAAAGAGAATGAGGAGTATGAAGCCGGCCGTATTTACTGTTCGAGTTAACTTTGCGGGGATTGATCTTCGGGTGATGCCTTCAATCGCTAAAAAGAGAAGACGACCTCCGTCTAGCGCCGGAATTGGCAGAAGATTGATGACAGCGAGGTTAATGGAGATAAATGCGGTGAAAGACAGAAGATAGATGACTCCTAAAACGCGCGCCTCCCCAACGAGTCCCGCAATACCCAAGGGGCCGGTAATGGAATTTAAGTCCGCTTGCAAAGTGACGGCTTGTTTCAAAAATCCGACTAGGCCCACAGTGACTTCGCGAGTAATGTCCCATGTCATTAGAGCTCCTTCAAAAAAAGCTCGGAAAAAGCCGAAGCGCACTTCACCTATAGTGTCTAGGCCAACCCCTATGGCGTGTTTCCCCTCCACAATTCCATCTTTCGGCAGTACGACTACGCTTCCAGCTTCTTTTCCGCGTTTGTAAAAGACGGATAGCTTATCCGTACTGGCGCCGATAAAGTTTCCTGCCACTGTCGCATCGGTGCCTTCAAATCGATTACCGTTTTCCTCGATTGCTGTGATTACATCGCCGGAATGAAGCCCTGCTGTATAAGCCGGAGAGTCCGGGAGTACTGAAGTGACCATAAGCTCGAGATTTCGCACGTCAGCGGCGTATCGCCCGTTGATTGCCGATGGAACACCCGACATGAAGCCTATCGACACAAGTAGCCACGCGAAAACTATATTGCCGAGGACGCCGGAAGCAAGGACTATTCCCTGCACCCACCGAGGTTTTGAGGTGAAGCGTCTTTCTTTATCCGCGCTTATCTGCGTTCCTAATCCGCGTTTATCTGCGTCTTCGTCGCCGTCTTCGCCAAAGATTTTCACATATCCTCCAAATGGAATGAGATTGAGGTTGTACTCTGTCTCTCCTATTTTCTTTCCAAGTACCCTCGGCGGAAATCCAAGCGCGAATTCATCAACGCGAATTCCGGCTTTTTTCGCGGAGATAAAGTGTCCGAGCTCATGCACGAAGATGAGCGCACCGAGAATGATGAGAAATAAAACTAGAGTCATAAATCAACAATTAACAGGTGACAATTGACATGTGACATGTGACGTTAAAAAGAAGTCTGTCAATTGTTAATGGTCAAAGGTCAATGGTAGAAATTTCAAGTTTCTTAACTTGAGATTTCTTTTTCTTTTCGCTCAAACGCCTCCTGCAGTTTCTTATTTTCGCTTTCCACCATTTTTTCCAACTCTTTCTTTAGCCGAAATCTTTCGTCCTCGCCAATACCACCCTGTTTTACCTTCTCTTCAATATCTTTCAGGGTCTCATCTCGCGCCTTGCGCACATTGATGCGGGCGGCTTCGAGCTTTTCCTTTGCTACTTTCATAAGCGCCGTTCTCCGCTCCGATGTAAGGTCTGGAAAATGAACCCTTATGCCGTTATCGTCTAAGGACACGGAGAGACCCAAATTGGTCAAGGCTATCGCCTTTTCAATATCCTTTGAAACCGCCGCGTCAAATGGACTCACACGAAGCGTTCGCGCGTCCTCCAGGGCGATGGTGGCGAGATGTTTTATCGGCATTTTGGAGCCATAACTCTCTACGAGTACGCCGTCAAGTACGGACGGCGCGGCGCGGCCGCTGCGCAGGCTCGCAAGCTCCTTAGCGAGCCAGTCATGGACTTCTTTATAACGCTCGTTCAGTTTTGAGAAGCTATATGACATACGATTAAATATCTAATCCCGAATACCGAATACCGAAACAAGAAACCACAATTTGAGATTTCCTCTGTTTTAACATTTGGTATTTGGTATTTTTAGATATTCGATATTTGGTATTCGAGATTTATTTTGCATTGGTATCCGATATTTCACAATATAATACCATACCGCCTTGTTTATTCCACTTTAGGCAACACCAGCGCGAGATGTTCTAGCAATAGCTTAAATGATGGGGCTCTATCGCGGCTGTATTTCTTCACCTTGAGTACCTCTTCGAGGGCGTCTGCGACGGAGCGTCGCTCGCCTGCGGCTAGACTTTGCTCAATCTCGTCCATAAATGCGAGCAATTCTTTCTTTCCAGTTTCCTCATCCGCGCCTTTGAGAAGTCCTTGGATTATCTTTAGCCGAAACGGGACTGCGGCATCGAGGAATGTTTCAGCTCGAGATGATGTTTTGTTATCGTTCATTCGAAAAGCATCTACCGCAAAAAGACGCGAACGAAGCGTTCCGAGTAAAATCTCGAGCGAGGGAACAATCAGAAAGAAATGCGTACCGAGAGGCGGCTCCTCGAACACTTTGAGCAGGGCGTTTTGAGCCTCTTTGGTGATGCCTCGCGCGGAAATGATAAAGACTTTCTTACTGCCAGAAATTGCTTTTCTCCCCGCCGCTTCTTTGAGCACCCGCGATTCATCAACACCCATTACATCATGGGATTCAACTCGGAAATCTGGATTGCCTTTTGTCCGGTATCCAATCTTCAGAAGTGACTTTATAAGTTTGGGAATGATTGTTTCCGGTTGTCCGGCAATTCCATATGCGTGATGCGTAAGTGAGTCAAACATAAAAAATTAGTTGGTAGAAAGTAGCTAGTAGACTGTTTCTTCTTACCTTCTACCATCTACCTTCTACAATCTATTTTGACCTTCTACTTTCTATCATCTACCTGCTATTTTACCTCTTCGCTATAATTGTCTTCTTATACGTATCCAAATGTTCGAGGGCGATGCCGGTTCCGTTTGCCACGCAAAAGAGCGGGTCTTTCGCGAGTACCGCCTTGACGCCGGTGCGACGGAACACGAGTTCCGGGAAATTACGCAGCTGTGATGTCCCTCCAGTCATGATAATGCCGCGGTCAATGATGTCTGCGGCAAGCTCCGGGGGCGTTTCCTGAAGCACATCCTTCAGAGATTTGATGATTTCCCGGAGTTCCCTTCCGATGGCGCGCACAATCTCGTTTGTCTTCACTTCGGCGGCGCGCGGAAGGCCTGTGACAAAATCGCGTCCTTTAATGACAATAGAAAGTTCTTCTTCGAGCGGCACGGCGGAACCTATTTCGATTTTGATACTCTCCGCCATCTTGTCCCCTATCGCGAGATTGAATGTCTTTTTGATATAGTCCGCGATAGCCTCGTCAATGCGGTTGCCGGCGCATTTCACGGATGTGGAGGCCACGATGCCTCCGAGCGATATTACCGCTACGTCGGTCGTGCCGCCGCCAATGTCTATTATCATGTGTCCAACCGGCTCATGAATGGGGATGCCAGCGCCGATAGCGGCGAGAATTGGCTCTTTCACGACATAGGCATTCTTTGCCCCCGCCTTAATGGCGGCTTCAATAACGGCGCGTCGTTCGGTTGAGGTAACGCCCGCGGGAACAGAGACAAGCACTTCGGGCTTCCAGATATTCCACTTTCCGAGAGCTTTCGTGATGAAATACCGTAGCATCGCTTCTGTGACGCGGTAATCGGCGATGACTCCGTCTTTCATGGGACGGTAAGCGACAATAGATTCGGGAGTTTTCCCTAGCATATTTTTGGCATCGTTCCCGACCGCGAGTATTTTGTTGTCCTGTTCGGAAACCGCGACGACCGACGGCTCGTTCAGCACGATGCCCTTTTTCGGCACATACACAAGTGTGTTGGCGGTGCCGAGGTCAATGCCTAGTTTGGGGGTAAAGAAAGACATAGGGAAGCGGTTAGCGGTTAGCGTATAGCGTTTAGTAAAAAAGAAAAGATTCCGACTAGAACCTGACAGCTGACACCTAGCAACTCAACATTCTAGCACTATAGCATAGCAGAATGAATTATGAAGTATGAATTGAGAAGTGATAATCGCCTGTCGAACATTTTTATGGTATAGTAAGCGCATGATAAAGATAGACAAAAATAGAATTGCGGAAATCGCCGTACGCTATCACTTCTCCCTTGTGGTGCTATTCGGCTCGCAGGCAACCGGATTTACGCACAAAGAAAGTGATGTTGATGTGGCGTTTTTGTCAGAAAACAAGATGTCGTTTGAGGATGAGGTGTCGTTAAACACTGATTTGACTGAAGTGTTTAAAAACGACAAGGTCTCCACGGTTAATTTCAGAAAAGCCCCGCCGTTGCTTCTGAAGCAAATTGTTCAAAACGCAAAAGTGTTATACGAAAAAACCCCGCACCTGTTTGACGATATGCTCTTGTATGCCTTAAGGACATATGAAGAGGCGGAACCGCTGTTCAGGCTTAGGGAGGAATACCTGAAGCGAAGAATAAGCGAATACAAATATGTTGGATAAAGTCTTCATACAAAAGAAAATGGATATGCTCTCGGAGAGCGTGGGCAAAATTGAAAAGCTCATGGAAACTCCCATTGAGGTCATTAAAAACGATGACATGAGACTTCCTGCGCTGGAACGCTACTTTCAGAAGGCGGTAGACACCATGGTTGACATTAACACTCACCTTATCACAGCGAGCGATTTCGGAACGGTTGATGATTTACAAGGCACTTTTAGGATGCTCGGAGATTTCGGCGTATTGGAAAAAGATTTCGCGGGCAAGATTGCGCCGATTGTCGGCGTACGAAATATGCTTGTCCACCGATACGAAAAACTGGACAAGGATTTGTTCTTGAATAATCTTAAGTGTAATTTCTCTGATTTCAAAATGTACCTCATCCAGATTGACACCTATCTAAAAAATAAAGTTTAAGAGCGACACCACAGGGCATTAACCCTGTGGGTCGCACAGAACGTACCCTGCGCAGGAGCGCAGGGTATTCGCATGAGCGGCGTTCGTAGTGCCGCAATCCCACACTTTTTCTGAAAAGTGTGGGATGACACAATAAACCCAGCACCTTGACCGCAGGGCGTTCAAGGTGCTGGGTAAATATGGAATTTGAACCGGTGAGGTCCTGTTTAGCATGAGAGTCACGGCCGTGGCTATCGTGCTAAATGAGCGTTGCATTTCATTGTTGAACTAGCTGCCGAGAAAGTTGACAGGCAGGAGGAAATGTGCTAGCATTGCGGCCAGTTAAACCGTTGTACAAAAAGGCGGTTTCCGCCCTTTGACAACTAAGCCCCGTAAAGTAATCCGCTCAAAAGCGGATGACCACGGGGCAGGCAATCAACAACAAGACTCGGCCTAAAACGCTGGGGTCTGGAAAGGCATACTATGGCAACACCTACACCACCCGCGGGAGGAACTCCTAGCACGACAAGTTTGGGCGACCCGTTGCTGGATCAGGGGGTAAAGGTTCTCAAGGATCTGTTCAAGGTCGAACTCGACCTGGGTACTTTCGCAGGACTCACTGACCCGGGAATCGACAAACTTGCGAAGAGTGCGGCGGTGGCAACGAAGAAATGGCTAAAGCCAGGAAATCCTCTTCTACACCCACTGATGAACTACGGACTCGGAATGCTGTCCGGTAGAATCGACAAGGCGGCTGATAACCAGCCCGAGCCGTTGAAGACCCTTATGAGGAAAGTATCGGACTTCCTCGATAGTTACCGTGGTGAACTCTTCGGGAGGGACGCTCTCGAACACGGGCCGGAGGTGAGCGAGAAAACCAAGGAGAGTTTCTCAAAGATTCAGGATGCATTTTGGGCGCGTGCGTTGGAGCTCATCGCTTCGACGCATGCCACCGACATGGAAATTGTCGTCAACCAGCTCAAGGCGGAAGCTTATGGGTTAGTGGACGTCAAGGATGCGCTTGCCCACGGAAGGCCGAAAGAATCGGAGCCGGGCGTGCCACTTGGCGAGCGGTTGAGGAGCGGCTTCAACACCGCCGTAAAGGCGGCAGACAAAGGACTTGGTGACTTCAACGCAGAACTCACGCCAGCCGTTAATTGGCTCAAGAAGGACGCCGAACGGCTCTGCAAAGAGCGAGAGGCGAAAGCAAAACGCTCAAGCGAGAGCGTTATCGGAAAGATACTGGACGCGCCATGGAAACTGATGGCGAAACTCTGGGCATGATGCGACTCTGAACCCAAAACCAAAAACTGAACTGAAAATGAAAAAAACACTGAAAGGTCTGGCATGGGGACTAGGAGCCGCCGTGGTTATCATCGCGGTCGGCATCAGAAATCTGGTGCCAGCAATCAAGTTGGTGGCAGACATGGTCATCCATGGAGTAGATTGGGCTGTCAAGCGCGTAAGCGACCCTGCGGCGCATTACTTTCGGGGACTGCGTCGGCTTGCGACACTCACCTTCCTCCCTCCTCTCCTCGTCAGCGTCATCGCGCTCCTTCTGGGGTGGCGTACGCTCGTTGGGTGGATGGGAGTTTGGTGCTTCATATGGACCATGGTGCTTGCGCACTACGCGGTGCCGCTGGCGCTTCTCATTGATCTCCTGGCGGGAAAGAAAAAATCCGGGGAGCCGACAGGAGCGGATGCAGAGCGAGGATGGCTTGCGCGAAGACTGAAGACTTACATTAGCTTCGCGCGGCAGGTTCTGATTTACGAGGCAGCGGCGTTTATTACGCTCAACTTCGTCCCGATTCAGAACTATTGGAGAGGAGTGCCGATGTTTCTGCTCATTGTCGGCCTCCTTATCTTCTCCTCATACGAGTGGGGTACGGCCACTGGCAAATGGATGAAACCGTTTGTACGGTTCTCCGGCTTTGCGGCGGTTGGTCTGTTGCTTATCTGCTTCTTCTTGCCCAAGCTCAACTTCTTTGCTTTCCTCTACAAGGGAGGCAACATTCCAACGGAAGGTAGCCCCAAAGGTTTGGAGGAAGTTGAGACAAAGCATGTGGTGGGAGCCATAAAAACGGTTTCGACATGGACTATGGAGCACTGGATTGGCGCTGTCATCGCGGTTGCTGTTGTGTTCCTCATTGCCTACCTCGTGGTGAAATTGCTGAAACAGGCAAAAGCACCGGCGGGAGTGGCGGCAACGGCAACGGGAGGAAGCGGCAAAGGAGGTAGCTTTGTGGGAATGGCGACCATGGCGGCCGTCATAATTCTCTGCCTCACGTGGGCGTACAAACACGTGAGGGGCGCTCATGAGGAACACAACGGCCGGATTGCTTCGCAGATGGAAGAAAAACGGACGTACGAGACAATGCGCGCCACCTCGCGCGCCACAGAGGCGGCGGCACGGAAACTTGCCGCACTGCAGCAAACGGCGGCAGTGGCAACGAGGCCAGCGCCGACGGAGGAAATCTGGCACGGACTCGTTAACCCCCAAAAATATCCGATTACGCTGAGTACCACTATCAGCGAGCGAATACCACGGCCGGCGGGATTCTCAACTCGTATGGAGCCATCGGGACTCCCGTACGAGCTGTGGGCGAACGGAGTTCTACTCCCGAAGACTCCTGGGGTTTCAACTGGAATCCCTATTGGTACGACCTATGTCCAGTACCGCTGGACGAATCCAACACCTACCAACGTCGTGGTGGGAGTCGGAAGAGAGGTAAAGTGAAGTTTAGCGACGTCACGAGCGGAGAGTTAAGGAACAAGTATGTTCCCCACCTCTCCGCTCTTTTTATGCTTCAAAGATGCACGAAAAACGCCCTCTTACACTCAAACACAAAAGAGGGCGTTTTTAATTAATAAGTTATTGCGGTCTGACAAATCTGTAGGGACCTTTGACTGCGCTGCAGTTGTTGCTACCACCATCACTTCCGTCACTCTTTCTCTCCGGAACAACATTATCCACATCAGCGCATACCTTGAACCATAATGTAGTTCCGGGTTCATTACCTGCCGGCTGTTGATGTGTAACTGTTATGCTGTCGCCACCTTTAAGAGTATTCACAGTCTTCTGACTCATAAAGGAGCTTGGTATGTTAGTTAGGCCGTAATAAAACGTGACATTGAAGCGGGGGGATGAAAGATTAACATTTCCCGCGTTTTTAACGGACGCTGTAACAGTCCACGGCGAATTCGCTAGATAGTCTGTTTCGTCTGTTGTGTTCCCATTCGGGGAGATATTAGCCTCAAAAGAACCAATGATGAGGTCAATATCGCCGACTTTCACAGAGCGCTGGGCAATTATCCCCCCTCCCAACCCGCTACAAGTCATGAAGAAAGTTCGAGCGCCTGAAAGGTATCCTGTTGATTCACCCTTAACGCGAAATGAGTCTTCCCAGCTTTTACTGCAAAACATGCCCGCGGAGCTTATTTGAGTATCATCCGAAGCGAGTGGCGCTTTTGCGTCCCAACTCAAGGTAAACGGGACATCTCGGATGACCCAAAAATCACGGTTCGTGCCTATAGGACTAACGGTCTCCTCTCCAACCTTTACCAAAATATTATTCTGGAAGAAGCCCCTCTTGAGGAGCGGAAAAGAAGTGGAAAAGGGGGAACCTTCTGCCGCTTGCATCGCCAATGGCACAATAAAAAGCAACACCACCGCAATGAGCATACCACCTTGAATCAATTTCTTGTACATAAAAAGATTTAACAAAAACGCGAATAATGACCAAACACGACCTCTAAAAAACTATTTGTTGTAGTATACCAGACGCTATGATACTTGCCACCATAGGTTATCAACAGGTTGACAAATCGGATGGGTATGCTATAATTTCGGCGTATGAAAAATAAAACGACAATCAACACACTAATACAACCGATTTTTGTCATTTCCCTAGCTATAGGACTCTTCTTGCCCATTTCAGCGATTAACGCGCAAAGTGACAGCCCTCGATTTGAAAGAAATGCCCGGACGGGGGCACTGTACCTCATGCCCACCCTGTCGTTTTCGGAATACGACTCTTCTTCTGGAGGCAGACCGGGTACTGCCGGCGGACTTTCTGTTTCTTGCGCTCCATCAACCTTGAGAAGCGGTGTCGGGCAGACAATTACATGGTTCTCTTCCGTTTCCGGCGGCCAAGGAACATATCTTTACTCGTGGAGCGGAACCGACGGCTTGTCTGGCAACACAAGCGCCGTATCTAAGACATACGCGACCATGGGAGAAAAATTTGGCATTCTTACAGTTACGTCGGGCACTAAACAGATAACGGTTTCTTGCGGCGGAACGCTCATTGGAGCAGATTCCGGTGGCGGCCAATTCCATTATGGACAGGCGGGAGGGCTCGGCGCTTCTTGTTACGCAACACCTGAAAAAGCAGTTCTCGGAGAAAGCGTAACGTGGCTTTCCATAGTTTCGGGCACTACTGCATCCACCACCTACTCGTGGGATGGCGCGGAAGGACTCACAGGCGAGCGGCCGATTGTTTCTAAATCATACACGAGCGCCGGGAGTAAATTCGCGGTGCTTACGGTTGCGGATGGAAAGAATCGCATAGCGGTTTCGTGCACAAACTTCGTAACCGTCGGCGCCCAAACCCCGACAACTCCTTCAAAGCCCGCAGTACCTCCGCCAGTCTCTTCTCCTAATGGAAAAGAAAAGACAGCGGCCCTGCCGGTTCAGGCCTTGTGTATTCCCTCTTCAGCGAAAGCGGAGCAAGGGAGCGCGATGGTCTGGCACGCGGTTGCCATAGGGGGTATGGGAGAATATAGATTTTCGTGGTTTGGCGATGAGGCGCTTTCCGGGGAAGGCGCGACCACATCAAAGGCGTACGAAAAAACCGGCGGGAAGCGTGCCTCCGTAACGGTAGTGTCGGGAGACAAAGCGAAAACCGTGGCGTGTTATCCGGTAGAAATCACAAAGCAAAAAAATGGGCTTTCAGCCGGAACAATCTTCTCGCGAGTGAGCGGTCCTATAGGATGGGGCATCGGTGCGATTCTGCTCATCATCTTCGGCATCTTCATGGCGCTTAGAAAACGCTCCAAGGAAGATACGGAGGAAGAAGAGAGAGACCACGTAGTGTAAGAAACTCTAAATTCGAAACTCTAAACTCTAAACAAATCACAAATTCCAAAATACAAATAAAAAACACCGACTCCAGGAGCTTCTGGAGTCGGTGTTTTTAGTCAATTCTCACACTCTCCAATCCCCCTTTCCTCCAGAGGCGGATCCGTCCTTTGGCGGAAACAAAGGGGGTGCCGAGTCTGCGAGGTGGGGGTTGTCTTTCCCTTAGTGAAGGGATGCTCCGTCTTCGGAGCGGGGGTTGTTTCCCCCTTAACAAATAGCTTACCCGCAACAACCCTCCCCGAATCAGAATTCGGTACTCCCTTTGGTAAGGGAGAATTCCGGAAGAAGATGGGAGTATCGGTGATTACCCTTTAATGTTGGACGCGATTGTGATGCCGTGGTAGAGTCGAAACAGAGAAAAGTCCTCTGCTGGTAAAAACCAGCCAATCGAAACACTCAAAACCTATTCGACTGCATGAAAAACAAGAAAAGTCTGTTCTTTGCCATCGCACTTGGCATCGGCCCGCTTGCCTTTGGGCAAGCCGCTTCCGACCCCGCAACACCGCCATTGGCGGCTTCCATCAACCCACCCGTCGTGCTCAAAAACCCGACAATTCTGCGGGATGGGAAACTGGTGGAGCTTCAGGGACAGTGGCTCTTTGCAAAAGATGGGACGCCAGTCTTCGTGCCGACGGAGCCGATATCAGCGCCTGCTTCAACCGCTCCCCAAGGAGGAGGCGGACATCAATTTGTTCTTCTCGTCCAGGCTGGAGGGGGCGCGTACCCCGTCCAATACCAATACTTCATGCCCGGCGCTGAAAGTGTTCGCCACTATCACCCGTACTCCTACTCCCACTACAGGCGCGGGTACTACCGCACTAGCGGGTATGGAGGATATGGCCGACACTATCGGCCGTACCGCTATTCCACTGGGAGGGCGCGATTTGGTTATCGCTCTGACGGAGCGTTGGTGCTCCTTCCCAGCTATGGCCGGCGATAGTATCCGAGGAGACCTTCCTGCACAGCGCCAGACGCACCCCGCGTCTGGCGTTTTTTTTTCTGATACCAAGGTTCAACCTTAAAATCGGAGAAAAGTTGAACCTTGATTCAAAACTTGACGACATATTGGTATGCATGATATAATGCTCGCAGCATTTCAGAAACCCATCCGCGGCAAAGTCGCGGATACAACACCGAAAGGCAGAAATGAAAGCAAAAATCGGTTTGTTCTTTGGAATCATAATCGCCATGACGGCGGTAGGATGCGTCGGCCCGCGGACTGGGAGTGTGGGGCATCGGTATGTCCCGCCGGTCCTTACGACCAACATCTCTGGGACAGTGATATCACAGCAGGTGGGGAATCAACCCCAAGTCGTGTACGCCCAGACAAACTTCACGGTGGTGTCAACACCGCCGGTTGAAGAGCGAACATGGAGGGAGAGGGTTCTCGGGCAGAGGCCTCCGGGCGCGACCTCACCGACGGTCATTCCCCCCTTCCCCAATCCGGGGGTTACGGGGGTTACTGGCAACATTGCGCCGCAGGAAGTACGGCAAGGGAACTACCCAGCTCCTCGCGGAAAGGCGGTGTTAGTGCGCCGCTCGAATGGAGCATTGATGCTTGCTCCAAGTCGGCAATGGGGGTCAACGCACTCCAACTTCGGTGGAGGGACTCGGAGCTTCCTCCCCCCCACCGTTTACGGCGGGAGTAGGGCAAGGATTACGGCGTCCGCTCATGTGAGGGGACATGTGGACGTGTCCACCCCGAACTTCCTGAAAAAAGGACGCCGACATGCCGCCTCCATCGGCTCCCCGCTTCCTCGGCATGGACACTTACGGGGAACGGTAGTTAAGACCCAGAGCTTCACCGCCGTTGTGGCAGGTGAAGTCCAAGGTCGCTCCGGCCTCGCCGTCAATCGGAGACAGTGAAAAATCTCCCATGGATGGGGAAACAACGCAAAACGCCAAGGACAGAGGTCCTTGGCGTTTCTTTTTAATCAGAGAACCATCACGAAACACACTAATTACTGTTGTTCATCGCCAGGGCCGGGACCAGGGCCAGGGCCAGGGCCAACGTCCTGCCCGAAATCAAAGTCAAATGTCGGAAGGTCATCTTGTGAAAGCGGGTCTTTTTTGAGATTTATGCTGTTGGCGAGGATGTTCACGAGCCCCCAGATGGAGAGCATGATAAACACGCCGACAACACCCCAGACGATGAACGACTTCGCCTGCGCCCGCTTCTCCTCGTCTCCCGCGCCGGCAATGTAGGTGAAGACGCCCCAGATGATGATAAAGACGGCGATTCCGACGAGAAACGGAATAATGGTGTTGATAATCCCGTTTATTGTGATAAACAGGTCAGTAAGATTACCTACCTCTGCCTGTGCAAACGCGGCCAGCGGCAAAGCATACGCAGAGACCGCAAGGACAATTTTCTTCAATGTAGTCATAAAGCACTTATAAAATAATTAGTAATACGACCTATTTGGAAAATCCTATTAATACGCACTATTCTATCCTATATTCCCGCACGCGCAAGGGGGGGGTGTGGATAGCAAGGGATAGGTGTTAGCTGCTAGGTTCTAGAAGAAGCAGAATCGAGAGAAGGTGCTGGCGCTGTCAGGCATTGGCTTCTAGTTTGGAGATAAGAGCATTGAGCATTTTCATAACTTCGGTAAGCAGGGCTTCTATGGTTGTATATGAGATATTGGAGGTCTTTGATATTCGCTTTGCAATTTCTATTTGTGTTTCAAGCTCTGCCGCAGAACCGAGGGCAATATGCAGAAACTGGCAAAAATCCTTTTTTGTACTTCTACAACGCCCTTCGGCTATATTTGATGGAATGGAAACGGCAGCTCGTCTCATTTGTGAAGTAAGCGCATATCTCTCTTCATTGGGAAACTTTTCAGTCAGTTCATATACAAGCACGGAAAGTTCAACTCCTTTTTGCCACACAATCAGGTCTTTGTAGGATTTTGTGATAGTCATACATGTGTGGCGCTTATCTAGAAGTTGTTTTTCGATTTCTTTCCTAAAAGCTAGAACCTAGCAGCTAGAAGCTATCTTCCTCTCCTTTATCCGGCTAGAACCTAGCGCCGGACAGCCAGCAGCTATTCTTCTTATTGGTAGTGATTATTGATATCAATCACCTCAATCGTCTCCCTGTCTTGAAAAATGAAAATCGCTCGGTACTTCCGGTTGAGGCGAAAACTAAAAATGCGCAAATGCCTTGGTTCAAGCAATCCCATTTCAAGACTCGGATGATTTAAATTAGCGACGAAAAGTCTTGACTGCTTTTCAAACCGTTTTAGCAAACCTCGCGCTTTAATATACCGGACGATTTCCGAATGAAGCGGGAGTATTTTCATGGAAAATCTATGAGGTGAAATACGACGAACGCTTCAAACCGCGAGCGAGACTCTCAAGAAATTTATTGTTATAGCGTTTTGTCTTTTTTAATTCAGAAATAATCTTGGCGCGGTTTCGGGTCGGAGGTGGCGAAAAAATCTCTTCACGCACGGCAAATACCAACCTATCGTATGCATCAGCGCGGGTCTTTAGTTCTTGATATTCAGCTGTTTTCAAAACGATTGTATTCATGGTTCTTATGCTAGCATTAGTGGCGTTATCGGTCAAAGGCAGGGCAGAAGCGGTTAGTTTTCGGCTTTCATGCATCTATTTCTTTTCTTTTTCCTTCCTAGAACCTAGCACCTAACAGCTAGCAGCTATTCTTCAGCTTCCCAGCTGAAGAATGGTGTTTTGGATTATGTAGATTATTCCGTTGACGCTGACCATGATGACCATGCCGATGATGCCCCAAATCATGTGCTTACCCCCCGTGCTTCTCGCCTCTTCGTTGTCAAGATGCGCCACGAATTGCACGAGTCCCCAAACGAAAATTACAAACGCGGCGGCGAAAAGGAGATAGATGATGGGGTTTATGATGAATGTGCTTATGCGGTTGAGGAGCTCGGTTGCGTCTTTCGGCAGGTCAGTAGACTGCGCGAACAAAGTGAGTGGCGCGAGAAAAAAATAAAGAAGGCCGTACCAAATGAGAGCTGTGTTTTTCTTTCCTATGCTAAACAACATAGTGGCGGTACACTCATAATTATTGCTGACAATCCTTAATAGATGGATCACAGTCATCTGTGCCATCTCTTCCATTGTCCCGTCCGCTGGGGGTGCCGCCATCTGTCCCGTCTATCCCGCCAATGCTTGGAACTCTTGGAATATCGCTTGTCTTGATGGTCCTATCAAGGTTGATGCTGTTTAAGAGGATGTTCACGAAGCCCCAGATGGAGAGCATAAAAAACAACCCAACGATTCCCCAGATAATGTACTTTTTCGCATCCGCCCGTTTCTCCTCATCTGCGGCACGCACGATGTAGTTAAAAATCCCCCAGATAATGACAAAAACCGCGAGTCCTATTATGAACGGCACGAGCGAGTTGACGGCCGAACTTAGTTTGCCGAGCAAACCTTCAAAGGTGGTTATTTTGCCGCCACCGCCGCTATTGCTGGCCGGGACACAAGCATGGCCTTCGGCAAAATCATTGTCCTCGTCCCAATTAGGATCGCCGATACACACATGGTTCGCAAATGTAATACCGGGCAGTAAAGAAGCGGACAGAACGAAAAGTAACACAAAGATTGCCGCAAACGCGTATGTTTTCTTCATGAGGTTAAGAAATTAGCTTCTAAAAAGTCGTATTTGGTGTCATTCCCGTGAAGCTTGTCCTCGCGAAGGCGGGGAACGGGAATCCAGAGTGTTATTTCAAGGCATGGATTCCCGCCTGCGCGGGAATGACAGAAAATGACGAAATGCGTAAGTCCTATCTTATTCGCAGGTATTCGTAGATTGGTTCCCATTCGTATATTGGTATTTACTTAGGAAACACCGACTCCACCTTCGGCGGCTTTTTTTGCAGAGGAACGGTGTTGACAAGGATATTCACGAGCCCCCAAATGGAGAGCATGAAGAAGACGCCGATTACTCCCCAGACGATGAAGAGTCTTGCTTCCGTCCGCTTCTCCTCATCTGCCGCGTGGAAAACGTACTTGAAGACTCCGTAGATTATAACAAAAACAGCCAGACCCACGAGGAACGGAACAACGAGGTTGAGAAGTGCGTTGATGTGTTTTAGCAAACCAGCGAAGGTGGTTATTTGACTGCCGCCGTCACCAGATGGATCGCCAACAGGTGTGCTTCCATCAGGACACACTGTCCCAGGTACCTCAACCGTGCCGCCGTCCGTGTAGGCGCACAATATCGCGAACGTGGGAGTCGCAAACATCATCATTCCAGACAGCAACATCAGCGTTATGAGGAGCATTGAGAAAATTTGTCTAGCCATTGGCGTGTTTATTAGTAGGTTTTATTAGCAGGTATTCGTAGATTGGTTCACATTCGCAGATTGGTATTACCCGAACAAGCTCTTCTTGATAATCATAACAAATCCCCAGAAAGAAAGCATTAGAAACAAGGCAATGATGCCATAGACGGCCACTCGACGTCCCTCGGCAAGCTTTTCCGAGTCGCCGGCGGCACGGATGTACTTGAAAGCGCCCCAAATCAAAAGAACGAGAGCAACGCCGACGAGAAAGGTTATGATTGTATTCCCAACGCCTGCAAGCCGCCCCGCGAGGTCTGTGAACGTGAGCTTATTGGGAGTATCAAAGATTTTGATGGAGTCGTTGGCAAGGGAAACAGAAGGTAGAAGGTAGAAGAAAGCAGATGGTAGAAGGTAGAAGGTAGAGGGTAGCAAAGAAAATCTATTTGTTTTGTGGCTTATAGTTTTCATCAATTTGCTTTGTCTATTAATCTACTACTTAGGACTTACGCGTTTGGAATCCGGTCGAAGTGTGTCCCCCTTAGTAAAGGGGGTGCCGAGTCGGCGAGGCGGGGGTTGTAACATCCCTCCTGCCGAAGGCGGCAGTGCTCCCTTTATTAAGGGAGAATTCAGTCAACCGCGTAAGTCCTCTACTACTAACTACTAAGTACTGCTTTCATTGCGAAGTCAATCCGCACGCGTTCGTGACCCCAAGCTGTTCTATGGAGCCGCAGATGGCGGCCTTAATCACATAGACGCCAAGAAGCACGAAGGCGCCGACAACAATCCACGTAAACATTTTTCTCGCCTCACTCACCTTCTCGCTGTTCCCTTGCGCCGTAACGAATTTAAAACCGGCGAAGACGATGAAAAATACGATAAGGAGCGCGCCGTACTGGATTGCTATATTTACAATTTCAAGCAGGAACGCGGTAAGATTGGGAAAGTTGATGGGATTGCAGAGTCTTCCTTCGGGACATGGTGTCGCAAAGGCTGATTGCGGCGTGAGAAAGAGCATGAGAAAAGCGCCCCAGCCCAGATGCACTGCCATTTGTGGTACTTTGCTAAACGAATGGCACACTTTTTCAATGAAAGACATAAGTTGGCTTAATTACCTGTTTTAAACTTACCAAAGCACAGTACACAAAGCCCAAACAAACTGCACAAACTTTCAAAACACAAACCGGACTTGTTTGTTTTTTTGACACACTGTGCTTTGTTTGGGTTTTTGGACACTGTGCTTTGGGTGTCATGTTCTCCCCGATTTCTTATGGGGTCGTTGGACACCCCAATTTTACTCTATCTTCGGGAGTGGTCAAAAACGAATTGCACTTTGCCTCCTTGGAAAGGAAAATGCTCTCCATAGTATACGCTATAAGCCACGCGGAAAGCATGAACACGAATCCCCAGAAGGTTTTTATGAAAATTGAGTGCGCGTGGCTCACTTTCTCCGATGAGCCCATGGCGGTAATGTAGAGAAGCCCTGCGTACGCGAAACCCATAGTCGCAATTATAACACCGGCGATAATCCAACCCATGATGAGCTTTTTTGCAAGCTCAATGATGTGCGTGAATTTGCAGGGGTTGTCTACGACGCCGTCTCCGGGGATAGTTTTTGTAGTGCCATCGGGTAAGGTGATTGTTTGTTCTGCCGGTTTCCCTTGTTTGTCTTTTGTATCAGCGTACCCGCACGGGACATACGCATCGTCGTATTTGGTTTCGCCTGGCGGGTTCGTTTGTTGTTGCGCGTTCGCGACATGAGCGAACGGGATGACCGTTCCAAGTAGAACAAGAGTGGAAAGTATTGAGATTGGGAAAAAACGAGACATGACAGATACCAATGATAACTAATCCATTCCAATCTACAAATACCTACCAATTCGGATTCTTAACTCTTATTCGCAGGTATTGGAAAATTGGTATACATTTGCAGATTGGTATTTGTCTCTACCGGAACGCTTCTTTCATTTCCGTATTCGCCTTTTGGAGCGCCTCTTTGCTCCGCGCTCTGCCGCTTGTAACCGATTCTATCATGTTCCTGAATATTCCCGCGGATACTGCCGGGTTTGGGTCAATAAATCCGCGCGCCATGAAAGCGGAATCGTACATAACGGCTCCAAAAGCATCCGTCGGCTTTGCAGTAAGAAGACCTCTATGAACTGGCGGGAACCCGGTTTTGGAGCGAAGTATGTTTAGAGCCCTCGGACTAACGAGCGTTAGAGCGACTTGAAGGGCCACTCCAGTATTGGAAGCCGTACGGAGAATTGACACTCCAGTGAGCTTGCCATAGGTGATGGCGATACTCGCGTCTCGGGGCCTCGGAAATGGCGCGATATCAAAATCAAGATTGGGATTCCCTTTGCGCAGTCCATCATATTCGCTCCCAAAACCGAAGTATATTGCTAGGTTCGCGGCTAGAAACGCGCTTCTCGCGCTCGGAAGCGAGCGATTCCAAGAATATACGGGTTTCTGCGGATTCGCGAATTCAGTGTAAAAATCTAGCACTGGAGAGGTGCCACTTTTGTCCAGCGTAACCTTATTTACGGAATCTCCTTTGGCGACGATGGGGTTTCCGCTCTGCATAAAAAGCGTCGCCAGAATCTCGCGCGCGTGGTTTATATTCCGATATTCGCCCAGTGCGACGGCGCTGCGCGAGATATTGCCATACTCATCGCGCAAAGTAAGGTCCCTTGCGAGCGAGATAAATTCATCCCAAAATCTCGGCGCCTGGGGCTTTTTCACTTCATCAAGCAAATCCCGATTGAAATACATGACCATCGGGTCAAGTAAAAAAGGGAAAGCGATTATGCCATTCTTTGATAAGAAAAGGTCTCCTTCCTGCATAAATGTGTCCTTGAATGTGCGTTCCGGATAAGTGCTGTATGGGATTACTAACAGTTTGTCTTTGTAGCGAGTGAGAAGCGGAAGCGGCAGGAGAAGCATATCGGGACCGCGACGCACCGCAAGCGCCTCTACAATCTCTTTATCAAGCGACCATTCCGGAATCTCCCTGTAGGAAACCTTGAGCGTTTCGCTGTTTACGGTGCTACCGATGATACTCTCAACCAAGTCTTTATCAACGCTTCCCCACATCGTGAGCGATATGACTTCCGCTCCGGCGTTTTGCTTGACGAGGGATATTGCCGCGAGTCCGGCGACAATGAAGAAGGCGAAGATACCGAGGACGATGATTTGGAAGGAATTCATGGTTTAGAAGGTAGAAAGTAGAGGGTAGAAGGTAGCAAGAGAAACGACTCAAGTATAACCCAAGCAGGTTAAAAATTATACACTGGTGAGACGGTTTAACATTTTCATCACCTCGTCTAAAAGCGCCGGCATTTCTTTTAGGGACTCTTCAGATACTAACGAAAGACGCTTAGCTAATTCCAAGTGGGATTCTAATTCAGCCCCAGAACCATACGCCATGACAAAAAAATGGACTCTGTCTTTCGGTCCTTTTCTCCGACTACCTTCCGCGATATTTGCTGAAATTGAGGACGCTACTCTGCGAATTTGAGACATCAGTCCGTATTGTTCGTTTTTGGGGAAAGTGTCAGTGAGACGATAGACTTTTACGGCCACATCAATTGCCTTCTGCCACACAATAAGATTCTTGTAATTCCATTCCTTCATTGTCTTTTTCTACCACCTACCCTCTACTTTCTAAATACTAACCCATAGTGGTGCTCTCCGGCGTCGATTTTCTTTACGAACTGAAAGCCGGCCTTTTCAAAAAGCTCGCGAGCGGCGTTTTCGGTGACTACCTGGGTCTTGTGCGGACCCATACCATTCCAAGAATCCGTCCAGTCTATGAGAAGCGCTTTGCCGCCTGGTTTTAATATACGTTTCGTTTCCGTTACAAAACCGTTTTTATCTTCAACCTGAAACAGCACATTTGACGCAACGGCGGCGTCAATGGAGGCGTCTTTGAGGTGTGTACCCTGCACGCGTTCAATGTCTCCCCACAGCGCCTCCACATTATGCGCGCGCGCCGCGCGGGCCTCGCTTTTGAGCCGCTCCAAAAGGCCCTTCTGTACTTCTACGGCGTAAATCTTGCCGGCCTCGCCCACCGCTTTTGCAGCGGCAATCGCGAACGCGCCGGTGCCCGCGCCAAGGTCGGCCACGCGCGAGCCGCTTTGGAGGTCAAATTGTTCAATGCATTGTGAGGGGTCGGAGAACATGACTGATTTTGTTAAGTGAACTTGATTCTGCGAAAGTGAGATGTTACAAAATCGTCACCCCGTTAAATATGATTTAAGGCGCTGCCTGATAAACCGGCGGCCGTGAGTTGTTTTGAGATACTGTTCACGATGACGAGCGTCTCTCAAATCATGACATGCTTCGTAATATTGTAACTTTAGCGGTCGACGGTTCCTGGTAGCAGGCACCTCACCTTTCGAGTGCGCCTTAAATCTCTCCTGCAAATTCTGTGTACAACCAACGTATAGTTTCTTATCGAACTCTGAGTATAAAACGTACGTGTAGTAGAATTGTATCATCAATTTGCAGGAGGTTTAACGGGGTCTAAGAAATTATAGTCGCTTTGCTCCTTAATTTCAAAGACACGTCAATGACGCAATACTGTCCCCCTCCCGGAGTTTCATAATCCGTACTCCCTGCGTCTGTCTTCCCAAACTCGCAATCTCACTCACGCCAGTTCGAATAACCTGGCTTTTCCTTGAGATGGCCACGACTTCCTCTTCAGGAGACGTTACGATGTGCGCCGCGATAAGTTCGCCTGTTTTTGAGGTAATCTTGGCGGTTTTAACGCCTGACCCGCCTCGTTTTTGCGTTTTGTATTCCTTGAGCTTGGTTTTCTTGCCGTAACCGTTCTTCATAATGACCAGAAGTTCTGGATGCTCCATTTTCCTGGAAATAATACCTGTACCAACAATTGAATCCCCTTTTCTAAGGCGCATTGCTCTTACTCCAGAAGCACCACGACCCATTTCGCGGATATCGCTTTCCTTAAACCTTATAGATTGGCCTTTTCCTGTAACGAGTATAGCTTCATCGCCTTTTTCGACGAATGACGCGGACACAAGCTCGTCACCAAACTTTAATTTAATGGCAACGAGGCCGCTACGACGCACATCATGGAAACTCGCCGCTGCCGTTTTCTTGCCAACACCGTTCTTGGTCATCATAAATAGAGAAAGTTTGGTAGATTTCACTTCTTTCGGCATGGGAAGGATGGAGGTTACTTTTTCGTCCGCGGCGAGCGGGAGAAAATTCATGACGGACTTTCCCTTGGTAGCGCGTCTCCCTTCCGGAATTTCATACATCTTTATCTGAAATGCCTTGCCCTTATCGGTAAATAAAAGGATGTCATTGTGCGTAGTCCCCGTGATTACGTGCGTTACGAAATCTTCATCTTTGGTGTCGAGGTCTACGACGCCCACGCCTCCGCGGCGCTGTTTGCGGTATTCCTCAGGGTCGGTGCGTTTGATGTATCCCCCCTTGGTGAGGAGGAGCACCGCGTCCTCATCCGGAATGAGGTCTTCTTCGGAAAACTCCTTGACTCCATGCTTCACGACGCGCGTTCTGCGTTCATCTCCATATTTCTCGCTTATTTCCTCGAGCTCCTTTTTGATGACCGAAAGAATCTTCTTCGGACTACCCAAAATTGACTCTAGCTCCTCGATAAGATCCTTCACGACATGAAGTTCGTCATCAATCTTCTTTCTCTCGAGTCCGGAAAGCTTCTGAAGGCGCATATCAAGAATGGCCTGCGCTTGAAGCTCGGAAAATCTGAAAGCTCTCATAAGAGAAGAGCGCGCTTCGTCAACGTCTTTTGACTTCTTGATGAGCTTAATGATTTCATCAATATGGTCAAGAGCTTTTTTAAGTCCGAGAAGGATATGCTCCCGCTCCCTAGCGCGCGCAAGGTCGTAAAGACTCCTTCTCTTCACCACCTCCTTTCTGTGAAATATGAATTCGGAAAGCAAGGCCTTGAGGGAAAGCGTTTGCGGAACGCCTCTTATGAGCGCTACGGTATTAAAATGGAAGGTTTCCTCTAGCTGGGTATGTTTGTAGAGGAAGTTTAGAACCTTCTCTGGAAAACTTCCTTGCTTTAGGTCTATCACTATCCGCACGTCTTTTGTGGATTCGTCGCGAAGGCCTTTTATGCCATCTATCTTTTTTTCTCGGACGAGATCTGCAATTTTGACAATCATCTCCGCCTTGTTCACACGGTATGGAATAGAAGTGATGATGATTTGAAATTGGCCGCTTTTTTGTTCTATTATCTCGGCGACACCTCGAACCATGACGCCTCCTTTTCCGGTCGAGTATGCGTGCTGCAAATCTTTCGAACCGAACACAACGCCTCCAGTCGGAAAATCCGGACCATGCACGAATTTTAGGAGGTCTTCGGTCGTGGCGTCTTCATTTTCTATAAGGTATATTGTCGCCGACAAAACCTCGCGAAGGTTGTGCGGTGGTATGTTGGTCGCCATACCGACGGCGATGCCGAGTGTTCCGTTGAGCAAAAGATTCGGGACTGCTGCTGGAAGGACAACCGGTTCTTTGCGTGTGCCGTCAAAATTTGGACGAAGGTCAACCGTGTCTTTCTCAATGTCACGAAGCATTTCACTGGAAAGCCGAGACATTTTTGCTTCGGTATAGCGGTACGCGGCCGGCGGGTCGCCGTCGAGGCTCCCCATATTGCCTTGGCCGATGACGAGGGGATAGCGAAATGAAAATGTCTGCGCCATTTTCACCATCGCGTCATATACCGAGATATCGCCGTGTGGGTGATACTTCCCCAGTACGTCACCGACCACGGTGGCGGATTTTCTGGTCTTCGCGGAAGCGGTAAGACCCATTTCATGCATGGAGAAAAGTATGCGGCGATGCACCGGTTTCAGTCCGTCCCTTGCGTCAGGAAGGGCGCGCGCAGTAATAACCGACATCGCGTAGTCAAGGTACGATTCTTTCATCTCGGTCGTAATGCTCCTGGCTATAATTCCAGTCAATCGAGGTGTTTTTGGTTCAGTGTTTGGCATCCCGTTAGAAACAGGCTTTAATCTCCCGTCATATTATTGAATTATATTACTATATATTTTGAGCTTGCGCCACCTCCTCCGAGCATCTGATTCTCGTAAATTACGAGAATCAGATGCTCGGGATTTGTTACTGCGTGACAGGCGGGGCAACCTCTTTTTCTTGAGGCGGCGCAGCTTTGTCTGAGGCCCCGGAAAAGGCGCTTACCGCCGTTTGGATTGTTTCGGACGCGTCTAAAAAGAACACGCTTAAGTTTTCGGTAAGTGCCTGAAATGGACCGACGTCATCTCCGCTCAAAGCGGATTTGGAAGAGGTTTCGGGAGTAGCGACACTTAAAGAAGTGAGCCAGATAATTACTATGATGCCTGTTATAATCGCAGATGCGACGAACGCGATTTTTTTGCGAACGCGTTCCGGCTTCCGCTGTAATTTGGAGATAAGAAACAGCATAGGTTCTAGGTTTTAGGTTTTAGGTTTTAGCTTCTAGGAAGGACCTCATCCGCCATACTAGAACCTGACAGCTAGAAGCTAGCAGCTAGTACTACGACTTCGCCTTCTTTCCCTTCAAGGTCCTTCTTCTTGAGCGTCAGCTTGTCCAACGCTCGTCCGGAAGATGACGAATTCTCCTCACCGGATTCTTTTAAAAACTGTTTGAGTGCGTTCTTATCCCCAATGCCAGCAAAATGGATTGGAATGACAAGACGCGGCTCGAGGGCAACCGCGAGCTTGTTTGCCGAAGAAGGAGATAGAACGCCGATAGAGCCGATTGGGATGAACAAAATATCTATCTCATCCAGCTCTTCCTTCAAGACGTCGGGAAGTTCGCCGGAGGAAAGCGCTCCGAGGAAACAGAGCTTCATTCCCTCAAGCGCTACCGTGTAGACGGTGTTTATGCGCTTACTCTTCCCATCCGTTCCGTAATCGGACTCGGTGGCAAAACCTCGAACAACGATGCCTCTTATTTCATACTCTCCGGGACCGGAAATGACAAACGGTCTATGGTCGCCGTGAGTCACGATGTCTACCCCGTTAAAATCCGGGTGGTTCGCGCTTATGAGTGCGATATCGGCTCCAAAACGCGCGGTTTTTAGTTTCGAGTCGCGGGAAGGCGGATTGAACGCGAACACCACGTCGCCAAATTGCACTTTGATAAATTCTCCGCCAAAATGGGTAATAATCATGAAAACAGTAAGTAGAAGGTAGTTAGTAGAAAAAGTAGAAGGAAAAAGCGACAGGTAATGCGACAGCAAACTGAATAAAAGAACTAACAAGCTAACCTGCTAAAAAGCTAACAAGCTGATTTAGCGATGACGCACCGATATCTTCTTGCCGTGTTTTTTACGCTGTTTTTTGCGGGCTTGTTTTTCTTTCTTATTCATAAGATGACACCTAAAGCTTTATAATAAATAAGAGTATACACTAAAATAGAAGGCGTCGCATCACTCGCGACGCCTTACAAAGTACAATGAGGATTCTCCTGATTAGTTCCAGGGAAGCATTTTGGCGCGCGCCGCCCGACGCCTATGTTCCTGCAGTTCTTGTTGAAACCGATGGGCTATGACGCTCATTACAGGCGAAGCGTTCGATTGATACTTGCAGTACACGCACTTGAGGCCGTTGAGGGGCCTTCTTTGGCAGTTGGGACAAACGCCGTTATTGCTTATCATTTTTTTTCTTGTGGGTTTGGCTGGATTGACGATTTGACGAACCGGTAAAAAGTATACCTAAAAAATATAAGGAACGCAAGAGTCACGGGTTATCGAGTTTCTTCCTTAAGCGGCGGAGGAGATACCCCTATAACCTCAAAGACAAACCGACCGATGGTCTGTCCGCGGAGCGTTTCAACATCTACGCGCCACTTCCCGGGGGAAATTGTCTCCTTCTTCGAGTATCCTCGAAAACCGTTCTCGCGCCCTCCGGAGATTGGAAAGCCGACCACGGTCGAGTCAATCCATCTGTCTTTTTGATCATCGAAATAGGCCCAACGATGCGCGACCTCCGTGAGAAGCCGCGTTGGCGCGAACACCGAGCTAAAGGCGTATATCGGCATGCTACCTTGTCTATGAAAGACCGCGCTTGTTTTTTGTCCAAACGCATACCATGGCGCTTTTTCGAAAGTTAAGCGGTACTCGCCGCTTCGCGTCCGCTCCACGTTATGATAGATTCCAATTTCCTTTAGGGAAAGCGGAATGGGCGGAATCATGTTGCTCCAATACAGAAAGTTGAATGTAACGAAGATACTTATCACAATCGCCAAAAGTGAGAACTTACTTTTGCGTATTTCCTCGCGCGAGATGAGCGAGAGAATCTTAAGAGCGCACCAAAAGAGAAACAGCGTTACCACCCCGCTGAGGAGAAATATCATATCCCCCATGCGTCCTAGGAGAACGGGTATGATGAGAGCTACATACGAGAAGAGTGCCACAAAAAATACGCTCATCTGAAAAATGAACCGCTCATAATGCCGTCTAAAGAATTCATTACCCAAGAATAGAAGCAGAATAAAAAGCAAAAACGGCGCGCTTGAAAGTAAGGGGCCGCTCCTTGAATAAAAAATTAGGAACCCGCTGAAGAGCCCTCCAAACGAGAACGGCAGAAGGAACTCCGCGAGATTTACTCCGCGCCTCGCGAGCGAGCTTTGGAAATTTCGCGCGCCGGGCGCGTTTAAGAGCATTATGCTCGCGAAGGCGACGACAATATAGGACAGTAGAACGATGTTGTCGAACAGGCCGTCAACGGAAGTTAAGGTGAGGCTGTCCCAAAGAAAGCCGAGTGAAAACGCGAGTATAGAGAGCCGACGCTCATTTCGCTCGATAAATGATTTGGCCCGTTTCAGCATTCGCTTCAGTATAGCATCACCATTCGATCCTCTCGAAATGGTTGAAGAGAATCTTCTGGTATAATTGTCCGTATGAGTCTAGAAGATAAATTTTTGAGACCCTGCGAAACCTCCGAACAATTTCCCTCGAAGGAGGAGATAACGCGTGTCTTTGAGACTATTCTGCAAGGTCAGAACTATCGGGAGTTGCGGATAGTGAGCAACGAGACGGAAGTTTCTCTGTATGAAATCGAAGTTCTTTTGGAAAACGGAGAAAAACTGGAATACAACTACCAAAAAGCCACTTATGATTACAGAAATAAGGCACTCCCTCCCGGCGCGCAATTCTCTGCCTCTATTCACAAGATTAGATATGATGCCGAAGGTGTGCCCTATAGTGGCGAGTGTGTTGCTAATTATCTTGACGGCAAATGGGAGTATGTTTCCCAGTGAAGATTTAGCATTTGCTCACGGCCGTGAGCAAATGCTAAATAATGGGCTGATGGGGATCTTGCCCCGCTACGGGGCGGTTCTGACGGTTCTTTCTCACGGCCTCCTCTCTTCTCTTTTTTCCTTTGAGGCTTTTTCTTTCCTTGCAGGTCTGTCTATCTTTTTCATCTCATGGAGCATCGTGTTCGTTTCAAATACTTTTTGATTTGAGTCTTCAATATCGGAGATGGTTTTTGCCTCGTCGGCATTTCCCTTGTCTCTGGTTTCTCGCGCCTCACGAATCCTACTCCGAGTTTCCTGCATAATTTTGTCAGACTCCTCGAGTATCATCTTGCTCAAGTCCTCATGGAAGTCGCGAAGATTCATTTCTCCTTTTTTAATATTCTCGACGGTGGCCTCAATCGACTTTTCGGCATCCAGAAGTCTTTGGTCCAGGTCCACTTTCGTCACTTCCTCGGGCGTCTCCTCCCTTTCCTTTTCTTTCTTCTCCCGCACTCGCTCTTCTTTCCTCGTCTCATTCCTTTGAAGTTCGGTGCTCAAGGTGTTCTCAACATGTTGAATGGTCGGTTTTGCTTCTTCTTCATTATTCTCCTTGATCTTGCTTAAAATCATCGAGTGAGCTTTGACCTTCGACTCATATTCCACCTCAACGCTCTCTCTCGTCTCGGATTCGGTCGTGGTTGAAATGTCCTGTATCACCGCGCGAAATTCCTCGGTATGTTCCTTTATCTTTTCTTCGATTACCCTAGATTTTTCCTCATCGAGTTTGCCTTGAATGGCCAACGTCTCGGCCTCTCGAAGTCGCCGTGCAGTCTTTTCGCCCTGCCACCTAGCATTTTCTTCGGCGGTAACATAGAGCTTGTCGAGAGCGGGCTCGGTAATCTTCACCTTTATCGGGTACAGAATATCACCGGGAACGGAACGCTCGGCCGCCAAGACCACCGATCCTCCTCCCGACACAAGGAGAATAATTGCAAAGGAGAGAGCGTACAGTTTGTTCTCCCGCACCCGCATAATGATTGAATATGGGCTCCAGTATGGGCTCTTTATTCCTTCGTGGAGAACTCTTTCCAAGATAAAAGATTTCTCGTCTCTTGAGAGACGGATGCCTTTTATTTCGTCGAGAGCTTTTTTAAAGATATCATTGTCCATGGTGACAGATTTTTATTAGTTATCGCTGCTTCTCATTATCTTTCGAAGTTCCTCCATACCTCTGCTGATTCTTACCGAAACGAGATTCGCCGTAAGGCCTAGCATACGAGCTATCTCTTTCGGTTCCAAATCTTCCACGTATCGTAAGTACAAAACCTCCCGAAACTCCTCGCCAAGCTTTTCAAATGCTTTGATGACCAACTTTGCTTCGGAGGAAAGTTCTATATGCTCTCGACCATCTTTATCTGCTGGCTCAATCGCTTCTCCGCCTTGCTCCATCATCTGCTCAAGGGAAATCGGCTTTTTCTTCCTATACCAGTCAATAACTAGATTCCTAGAGATTTTAAAAAGCCAGGCTCTAGGGTGGTCTATCACTTTGCCAATCTGCATCGTCTCATACAATCGCGTAAAGGCCTCTTGCGTGAGGTCCAACGCGACCTCCCTGTCAGAGACCTTTACAAAACAAAACCGAAACAGCATGTCGGCAGTATCCTGATAAATTCTCTCGAATTGTGCGTGTTCGTTTCGTTCCTTCATAGAGAGACGAGTGCGTGCCTCAATTCTTACAGGGTATCACAAACTCGTCTTCTCTTACCTGCAGCGTCCATTGCAGAAATGAAATCTTATTGTCTGATTGATTCGTGGTGTAAGAGATGCTGTACCGAAGCGTCTTTTTGAAGCATGGGACCCATGCGAAGGAGAGCATCGCTTCCCGATTGGTGTAAGCATTACTAATTATCACCAAACATACTTTTATGAAAACAAAAAGATTGAGCAGAGTCGTTGCCGCCTCGATGCTTGTTGCGACCTTCACGCTTTCCCCTACGCTTACATACGCAAAGCAGGACAAGGGGAATAACGGAAAAAGTGTACAGCAGAAAGAGGCAGTGGAACAACAGCGGAAACTCATGGATGATGCGTGGGACAATGAGGAGGAACACGAGAAAAGGGAAAAAGCTAAAGAGCAGACGCTCATTCGAAGGAATGGCCGAATGGAGAAGGAGTGTTTTAGGTCATTTGGTCTTCTAATTCGCATGAGCCGCACTGGCAACAAGGAACGACTTCAAGAACTGGCGGACAGAGTGTGCTTCTGGCCATTTGGCATCTGGAAGAAGTTCCCCGATAATAGAGCTACAACCACCCCTCCACAGATTGATACCGTGGCGCCAGCCATAAGCAACATCTCCACCAATCCAAAGATAGTCAGAGCGGAAGTAAAATGGGAGACGAATGAAAAAACCAGAGGCACTCTATATTACAGCACCACCACGCCTATAAACATCACGGCTGGGTCAATACAGGTCTTGTCCGGTTCTGGTTTTTCTCGGAATCATCATACTGACATCTTCGGCCTGACTGCCTCCACGACTTATTACGCGCTCATTAGCACTGTGGATGCATCGGGAAACACTGCCACTTCTTCCGAATTCTCCTTTACGACAAAGAGCATTCTGACGGACGCTCTTGCCCCAATTATAAGTAGCGTAAGTACACTAGTCGGTACGACCACCATCAGTGTCGGTTGGCATACCAATGAATTTTCCACAAGCAAACTGCTGTTTGGCACATCAACCCCACTAGATGCAAACGCCTCTACAACGCCTTTCACGGAAAAATTGACTTTGGAAAAAGACCACAGACTGGACCTTAGTGGCCTAGGAACGAGTACCACCTATTACCTTATTATTGAGTCGAGGGACGCGTCAGGTAATGTGAGAAGGACAGGTCAGTTTCAGGCGATGACACTGGCCAATTAACTCTTGCGCAACAGAAAAGCCCCAACAATGGGGGCTTTTTCATGATTGCTTTGCTCCAACTTGTGGGACAGGTTCAGGACTTTGAACTGGACTAGAATAGGAAAAAAGTTGGGAATTAGGATTTGTAAAAAAGCACACATAGCTGGCTTTTTTTACGAATGTTTTTTGCGTATGTTTTAGGCAGCATCAAACCTTGCCTTATTTTCAGCCATCCACTTCTCCATGTCTTCCTTTGTATGACTAGAGTTTTTCATTACTTCAACATGAACCTCATTGTAATGAGGATGAAGGGCTTTCATCCATGCTTCAAATGTCTCACCTTCCGCCGTTATTTCGCACAGGTCGCATTTAAGAGTTTTCATAGTTCTTTAATATGTAAGTAATAATGATAGGACTTACGCACTTTAGCTTGCTCTCGCATTTTCTCCTCATCATTCCCGCAGAGGCGGGAATCCAGAGCTATACTGCATAACATGGATTCCCTTTTTCAGTGGAATGACACCGAAAGATGATAAAGTGCGTAAGTCCTAAATGAAATTCAATTGTATCATGAAAACCGGATTTTCAAATTTTGGGCTTCATACTAACTGGCTCGCTTGGCGGGACGCGTTCCGAACCTATGACTGGAAGAAGGCAGTAGCAGATCCTGCGATGGTCCTTACTCATGTACGACAGCTTCTAGCCCTAGTCTGAGGATTTACCGAAGCGACTCTGAGATTTGGGATATCTCCTAAGTACAACATTAAATAAGATGTCAAAAGCCTGCTCAATCCTCCGCTCTCTGTCCCTTCTTTCGTCTTCCGTTTTCGGCGGAGGAGGATCAATGAAAATCATCTTGATTTTCTGAGACCTCCTTTTCATATTTAGGGCATCGAGATGTCGTAGTATTCACGCATATACATCTTGAGTAAATCCATACCGTGATGCCGAAAATGAAGATAATACCCTGGGTTTACCCCCTCAACAAAGACCACAAGATAACCATCATCATCTCGATAGAGTTCAATGGGGCCTCTCGTCTTGTCCCACCATGTTTGTTCCAATTTTGCTTTCCCTACACCTTTAGGACCAGATGAAGCAAACGGGAGACGAAATCGGTTTCGAAAGTCATCAGTTGCATTTTCGTATGCTGAGCGGATGTCAAATACCCTACGGCCATCCGCCGCGGTTATTAGTTCTGGATTCGTCGCCTCCTTGGGATACCAGAGAGTGACAAACATACCCTCCTGAACTAATGCGTCAATAAGCGGCTTAAAATCAAGATCTCCCGTGAGCAGAGTCGCTTTGTGCATGTTGCGACGCACGGAGTGCGTCAGCATATCCACCGCAATCATCACATCCACCTTTTTTTGCTCCAGACCCCGCTTGGGACGGCGGCGAGCATCGCCCTCATAGACATGATATTTATCGAAAGAGCGAATATGATTCAGTAGCCCATCTTGTGTCCTGATTCGTAATTCGTATGCGGCGTCTACTTCTTCCTCCTCCTTCACAGGAAGTGCATCATAGTAAAAAACCTTCGTGAACTCTCCCGCAAGTTTTTGGTAATCAATATCTATTGGAACGCCGAAATATCGTTTCGACAATGTTTCAAGCGTCTGGCGAAAACAGCCACCGTCAACAAATAGGTACTTGATTTCTCGAGGGCCGCTATAAGATGCAGAAATGCTGGACATGGTGTTCTCCTTAATCCCTCCACAATTTGGTCTGGTAAGGGTCCACGATTTTCCAATCCTTATCCCGCACTTCAAAATGCAGATGCGCGGGGGTTCCTCCTGATTTTCCATTCTCAAAATTGCCACTGTAGGCAACAGAGGCTCCACCTTCTACGCGATAGGACTTCGTAAAGTCCGAGCCGATGATTGCTTCTATACTATCTATCAGCTTCTCACAGTGTCGAAACCATGTTACGAAACCGTTATCGTGCTTTATGTAGAAAGAATGGTCCTTACCCCAGTGTGCGCTGTAAATTGAATCGGTTCCTTGAGCGGCTTTGTACAGCTCGCCACTGGCAGGCGCAACAACTGCAGTGAGGACAGGATATGGAAAATCATAACCCGCATGCCCGTCATATTGGAGAGTACACTTCCCGCCATCGGATAAAACTCCTACATAATTAATCTCCCTGTTCTTGAAAAATTCATCGGAATCCCTCATCGAGTAACCACACGGCTCTTGAGGGCATTGTGGACCCTCTCCAACTTCTCCATTGAAAGCTTTCACCTTTTGATCCTTCGCGCTTCTTCCCCACTTCTTATCGCTGGTCGGGTCAATGGCTGTACCCGAGTGATCAAGGATAGCACTGATGCGAACTGTAAAGGGTGTCAGTGCCTGACCTTCAATCTTTATCGGACACCGCAAAAAACCTGCTGAAGACGATTCCACCTTAGGAATCTCCTGCACTACAGGCGCCATTACAGTCTCTTGAATAACGGGTCCAATGGGAGAGGGTTCTACTGTCGGCTTCTCCAAATGAGGTAAGGGACCTCTTGAGGGCGCAATTACAGTTTGCGCCTTACTTCTTGACCGAAGGAGGCGGCTGAAAGAGGAGATAATTCCCTCAATCAAACGCATCAGTGGTGAATTCTTGTTTAGACTCGGTGGCATAGTCTGCCAAGTATACCAAGAAAACCCAGATACAGTGATCTACTTCATCTACTCTTATCACGTGGCTCTTTGAAGACCTTGTATTTTACCAAGATGCTGAATGCAATATTCTTAGCATCTGTTTCTCGCTCACTAGGTTTATAGGCGTACATTTCAACATATAGAGCAGCAAGCTCTTCCACAATTCCTAGAACTAGGGAAATGTGCCAACAGTAAATTCTTTTAGCATTCTCCTTTTGATATCGAGGAGTTGTCGCCGCAAAGTCTCCCCATGTAGTGTTGTATCCGATTATCGAATCAAGAATTTGGTGATTAGACAGATGCGCAAACGCACTGAGTTCTCCATAGTGACGGCTGCTCTTCCATGGCGCATGCTTTGCGTTTCCTACCTTCCCATCCTTTCGCCTGCCCGCCTTAATCTCATTCAGCAAAACTAGGGTTTCAAATTCCTGTCTTATTAAGGCTCCTGCCTGAAGATACATGCTCCGCAAAATGCTTTGTTCGCACAGAAATATTCCCTGAACAAAGGCAGCCGTCAGAACAAACTTACGCCTTATATTTTCATCTTCGACAGGTACCCGCCTCCCGTTATGTTCCTCAAGCATGCTCCCGATAATACCAACAAGAAGGGTGTGAGCATCACTCAATTCGCACATATCTACAGAACTGTCTCTACGATTTATTAGCTGAGCACGCTCGCAGTTCCTTTCGAAGTTTTTCCCAAGAAAAAAGTAGCCCGCATCAATGCGATAGTGGTCCCCTCCCTTTACTAAAAAGGGGAGGTTACATCGAACACATCTGTGGTGTCTGCATCTCCAGTTGTGGTAGACAATAGGAACTCTGGAGAATGCTTTCCCCAGTCTGACTATTAAATCTTTACATTTGTTCATTGGCCCGACGATATGCTAATTGAGTTCCTTCTTTAACTGAATTTCCTCCTTTCCTTCGGGAATCACCTCAAACTTAAACTGGTCATTGAGCTTTACGGTCGTCGTCCGCACCTGTGTTTTCTGCACACTCCTGCGCATCGTGTTCATCTTCTCGAATACGGCAGTCTTGTATTTCGTATCCTCATTTCCCGCAAGGTGCTCACCCTTACTCTCTACCACATAAACAAATTCAAGCTCTCCTTTATCGTTCTTACGGGCTATAACAAAGTCAGGCCGTATCTTGTCCCTCTGCCACCCCTGGACCGCATACCACCCCTTCTGTGGCTTATTCCGAGCCCACCAGACCACATTATGGCTCTCCTCAATGATGTCCGCCACTTCCTGCTCAAGCGTATTCATAGAATCGGGCTCAATCGCTTCGTACAGATTAAGCGTATAGACAGGAGGGATATTCCCTGCAACGCTATCTTTGTCGGGCATAGAGAATCCTGATTCGGCATCATCAGAGACAACGAGTTCAAGCGAATCGCTCTTTACGAGGTTCTCAAAAATGCCTTGCTCCTGTTTCTTCCTAAACTCCAATAAGTGCCGCTCAATCTCCCGAGCAATATATCCCGAATCCGTATCGAGCACCTCTGCTGAAAATTGGACACTGAGCTTGGAGACAATACCCTCGGCTATCTCATGAGCTATAAACGCATTTTCAATGGTTTCCGAGAATCGCCGAGTGATATAGAGTTCATCAAACTTCACGGACCCTCTGTCCTTAACCGATCCCCCTATTCTCGCCTCTTTATTCAGAGTGATTATTCTCTCCTTCGGTCCCCTCCGCGGCTTTCCAATCGTCGGGATAAGCTCCTTGAGCCACTGCTTTGTCTCCTTCTGAACATCCCACGAAAGGCGTGGGCGTATATCTGTATCATACGAAAACTTGCGGTACAGTCCCTTGCCCTGCTTCACAAGCCACATAGGAAGAAAGAGCGATTCGGGGTACTGCTCTTTAATCTCTTTCCTGATGCCAACATTTCGCGTCGGGTTAAGCGTCTTACCACTGTGGTCGCGTACCGCTATACCCAGTTTCAGATCGCCGAGTCCTTCATCATCAAACCCCGCCTGTATCTTTTCAAGTACCTCTTTTACATTACCGCTCCTGAAAAATACATAGCTCTCGTCAAGCTCGGCTACTCCCGTCTTTTTCGCATAGGGCTGTCGCAGAACGCGCCCCACAAGTTGAGTCATTGAAGAGTCGCTCTTTGCATTCGGTATCACTCCGAGGATATACGCGAATGAACAGTCCCACCCCTCCTTGAGTGCCTCTTTCGTGATGATATATCGAATCTCGCTCTCCTTGGAAAGAAGTTTCTGCTGTTTAATCTCATCAAGAGAACTGGATTTCACTGCGATGGTATGTTTAGGGACACCAGACGCAGTGAGAAACTCTCGAACATCTTCACTATGTACGAAATGTTTCTGTCCGCGCTGGTCCTTACCCGTCCGTTCAACCTGTATCAGCGCGATGGGGCGAATATATACGCCTTTATTGCGCTCAAGTTTAGTCGCGCTGTTCTCAAGCGCATCGCGCTTTGCCTTGACGGCTATGAGCATAGAACGCCAGTCATCTTTCTGTACAGGCGGAATGAGATGCATATCAAGTTTAATCATGTCCGCTACCTTGAGATCCCGTCCCGACACTTCAGAGAGAATATTCATACCTTGCCGTGGAGTGGCCGATAGTCCGATAACCACCGAGGGATTCAGCCCATCGAGTGTCTCTTTGGCCGTATCGGTGAACATCGTGTGGAGCTCATCCATGATAACGAGCGGGTTCAACGAACGAATCACATTTCCCAAACTGGTCTTAATCTGCGCACGCTCATAGAGCGTATCAGTATCAACTGTCCTATCAAGATTCGGAATGACACCAAGCAACTCTTTGTGGAGGTCATAGCGGTTTTCGGGCGGAAAGAAATCGGTATAGCCGCCACTGTCCTCAAATATCTTGTTGGTGTCCTTTCTCGCGGACTGAATCATCAGCATAAGCACGACGAGGTTCTCGTCCACATCCTGTTTGCGTAGCGCCTGGCCCTTTTCGATGATAAGCGTCCGATTGCCGCTTGCTTGGTCCAGCAACTGCCGATAGACATGCCCTTTATTCTGTAGATTCTCTATGGTCTGCCGATATATCTGGTCGCGGTGTGTTATCCATACTACCAGCCCCGTCTTGCTCTTGGCGAAGAGGTTTTGATACGCGCGAATGGTCTCAATTGCAATTAGGGTTTTTCCGCCACCTGTTGGCATCTTGATGCAGACGCGAGGATAGGAAGCGCCGATGCCTGTCTGGGGGCGGTCAACATACCCCTTGTATTCGTTAGTGAGTGCGAGAAAGCCGCCAAGCGACTGGACAGTTGACTGCATATCGGCCCCCATAACCTCAAACTTCTGTCGTGCGCTGTCCAAGTGGTTAAAGAAGCGTTCTATCTCCTTCACCACCTTTTTTTGATAGTCCTTCAGCATAGAGGTTACACATTTCGCTCAAAGAGATTATAGGGAATACTGACAAACTTGATGTTGTACTGCTCCAATGCCTCGTCGTCGAGGTAACAGGCAGGAGCATAGACAATCTTCCTGCCCGAGTTCTTTTCGTGGACTTTCTGCGCCCAATCAAGGGTTATAGCGAGCGTCTTGAGCTTCTTCTTGTCTTTCTCGTAGAGAAGATAGATTGATTCGTGCTCTGCCTTTCCTACGAGTGAGTCGCTCTCCTTTATCTTCGCTTCGTTCGGGTGATTCTTGCCCGTGGCGAGGTAGTAGACATACTTGGCGAATTCCTTGTAAGTCGGGAGCTTACCGCTCAAAAGATTCTCCGCGTCTATCGCTGGACCGAGGGTGTAGTAGGTGAAGCCAGATTTGTCGGCACTATCCTTTATTACTTTTCTGACCCGTCCCGCCGTTTTTTCATTGGCGTAACTTTCCATTTCTACGAGAATAAACTTTCTGTCACCGCCTCCCCGATTAAGATCAAGAACGGCATGAGCGGTAGTGCCTGAGCCAGCAAATGAGTCGAGAATTATAGCGCCTGGTTCGTCAAGCATCTTAATAATTCGCTTAATGAGTTCTACATTTTTCTCTCCGTTCAGGAAGTCCCACTGGGAATCTGATTCCTGGATGTCGGTCCAGTTTGTATCAAGTAGGGTGAAATCAGAAGCGGCAAGTAAATACTGAATACTTCCCGTCTTTGGGTTTTTCCTCACCGTTCCTTCCTTAATCATTTTATCTACGAGATCCTTCGAATACATCCAGTGTCTCCCTTGAGGAGGCTTTGCACCGAAAATCTCAAATTCCATCGTTGAGCGTATGCCAGGTGCATCAAAGGCATGCCACCGCTCTTCTTTTCTATGTGGCCGCTTTGGCGGATTGATAAGGCAAGAATCTGTCCGTGCATAGAAAACAACGGAGTTGTACCCGAAGTTTACAGCTTTTACTTTTTCTGTCTCTTGGATGTTCTTCTTTACACGCGACACGACAAATGTATTTCGATAGTTCCCCTCATCGAAAATCTCGTCCATCAGCAATCGTAACCGCGACTCCTCGTTGTAATCGATGCTAATAAAAATCCCCCCATCCTCCCGAAGTAGTTCCTTCAGGAGTTTCAAGCGAGGAGTCATCATGCACAGCCACTTGTCGTGCCGTGTGAGATCGTCTTTGGCAACGGCTTTGCCTACCCACTCCTGCATCGTCGGGCTGTTCACATTATCGTTATAGACCCAGTTCTCGTTACCCGTGTTGTACGGCGGGTCAATATAGATACACTTCACCCGCCCCTGATATTTCGGCAGGAGTGCTTTGAGCGCGAGAAGATTATCGCCTTCAATGATTAAGTTCTCGTCGCTGTCCTTGCCTTTAAGGGACTGCTTCTTATTCTCCTCAAGCGTGTGATACGGCACCGAGAGATGGTGATTCCATACCGCCGACTTCCCCTTAAATTGTAGTGTCGCCATAGTGCTAAAGAATCTACCATATTTCAGCCTCTTGGGCTAACCTAACTCTCAATTATCCACAAGTAATATAATGCGGCCTCCTTGTTAAAGAGGTATAATCCTAGCAACAGAAAACCACCAACCTAGTATAAGGCGGCTCTCTGTTTTTCTTTTTAACGCTAAAGCATTGCTATGTTAGCAGTGCTTTTTGCGTTTAGGAGGAATGTACACTGTTTCCACTACATGCGTATTTGGACGAGCTATTGCCCGTGCTACGCTGGTGAATTTACCAGTTCGTGCGCTTCTTCCGATTCGTATTGTCATAGGCGAAATTTAATTACAAGAATCCTGATAATGACGATGCGACGGGTAACTAGGATTCCGCCTAAGGGCTGATTGCCCCTGTAAATTCCTTTAAAGAAACTCACAGAGACAATCCGACCAAACAAAATACCCTAAGGGCGCATGTGAACTCTGAATTATAAGTTCAGGTCCCACATTTTTGGAGATGATGGAACTCTGATGAGTTCCACATGCCCCCCTAGGGTATTTATCAGTATCGGAACACTGACGGGTTGCCTGTTTCCCCATCTCCAATAAGGAAACTTTATTATTCTGCAAGAAATTATATCACCTTTTCAGAATGTCAACAAAACAGATTCTGTGGATAGTCTCAGGGAAGAAACCGCGCTGAAGTTCTGAGCTTCCACTCGATAAATCGGGAGGATCATGAATTCGAAGAAGTATCTGTGCGTCAAAATATCCTGAACTTGTCTAAATGGTTGAGGTTGGCACGGGTGCGTGGATAGTTTCCATGAGTTTTCTGGCATCGTCCACTACATCGCTCAGCCCCGCACGCCCACAGAGGCGGAGAAATCGTAGGAAACGTGTCGTATAGCGACCTTTATACATCGGTTTACTTATCTCCATTCTCTGCTGTGATAATTTTTCCATTCGTATGAACTGATATCGAGCCCGTCCATGCTCTGTATTCGGGTTGAATGTCGTGAGGATATATCGGAGCTTGTAACAGGTGCGACACTTGAACAAGGTCTTATGAGGAGGCAAATAGAGCTTAAAGGCGCGTCGGCCGCATTCGCATCGGAAGTAGGTCCTGTCTATGATTGGCGAGAAGAATTCCTCTAATTCGATCCTTTGTGCCTCACAATTGGGCGCAGCAGCGAATAGGAATAACCCGCCATTCTCGCGTTCTGTCCAAAAACTTATATCCGCCCGTTTCTCATCCATTCCCTTCACAATGACACACGGCGTGATATGGTAACAGTCCTCAACATATTCCATTGTCTAACTATACTAAAGTCCCACTGCTTACCCGTTCGCTTGCCTAATTCAATTCAGGGAAGATGCTCGGCTCAAAGAGAGACACCGCGGCAAAAACATGCCACAGAAAGAGAATATTTAATACTGCTCCGATGATGAGAAGCAGAGGAATAACCCCTTGCCAGTTGTTGGTGAGAAACCCGAAGAACTTTCTCTCTCCTTCTCCTTCTATCGTAGGCGTTTCCCTCCCCGCACGAACTGACAGACAGATAACAATGACTGAAAAGAGGGCTGGCAATCCATATGCAGAGGCAAAGTATATCGGGTCGGCCTGGAAACCGAGACCCGACAAGAAGTACAGAAGGCTGATATACGGCCTCACTATGAACGGGTGAACAGTTGGGTCAAAGAGGGATGAAGCAGAAACTCCATACAGTGTTATTACCCACGCGAGTACGATAAAGGCGAACGAATATATTAGGTCCCCGTTCCATTGTTTTTTGTCCGCGATATTTATGTTTTCCATATCTTTAGCATTATTTTATTCTATTTTTCATTTCCAAGATATTCAGAAACATAGCAACATAACTCCTAACTATATCCAAAAGCTCCCTGTACTCTGGTGGATAATTTCGTGGATCATCAATGTTATTTCCCAGTTCTATTTTTTCCTTTTTGATTATAATTTTAAAACATTCACGGGCAAGTATGCTGCCGTGCAGCGTACCAATTGCTTCCTTAGATTTAAAAAATTTATCATTAAGCATACTGCCGTTTACCGTACCTAGCCCTGTTATACTTAAAATCGTTTCTTCAATATATTCATTAACTGCAGCTCTATTATTGTTGAGTAGCAATAACGCAGTCTTCTTATTTCCAGTACCCTTCTTTTCGGAAGCGTCAATCAAAGTATCAACCCTTTTTTCAGCGTCAATTCTTTTTTGTTCCTGCGGTGAAGCTGGCATCAAAAGATGGTCAAGGTTCTCGATATGCTCGTCTGGTTTCTGCCAACCTGGAAGGTGTAGCTTTTCTTCTTCAATTTCGTTTCTTATTCTTTCTTTATTTCGAGTGGTCCATCCAGTTGAGTCTTCCCTTATTGCTCGCATGAGATTCCCTCTACTTTCTCTAGTTCCAAAGCTCGTTAACATATCTCGAAATTCACGGAAACGCCTCTCTACTTCAGCGTCAATCCCTTGCTGTTCCTTCTGTTTCTTTTGCCGATATTCGCCAATCTGTTCGTCTGTTCTTTTTTGTACCCATTCGTCTATTATCTTGCCCTTCAAGATTCTTACTGGTTCCTCTCTCTCCCAACGCTCCCACAAAGGAATCAAAGGCCAGAGAATAATCGCAAGAGGAAGCACCCATACTAATAACATGAACCAAGAAAGTACTCGCGATGAATTCTCTCCAAGGTCTGGACTTATTCCGTGCCCCCACTGCGTCACTTTATATATGCCGTATACCAAACCTACGACGCCGTACAAAGATAAAAGTGTTTCCATACAAAAAGCCGCTACGAGTAAAGCACCATTTTCATAGTTGCATCGTGAATTAGTTTGCCTGGAATAGCGCGCCAGCTGCCCAGTTAAAAAACCCCGTTGCGGTTCTCTCACGCCCGCCGCTCACCGAAGATTGGTTGGCCGTAGCGGTGTTATGATCTCCGCCGCTTATTGAAGAAGCATTGCCGCTTGTTTCATTGTATTTGCCGCCGCTGACGGATGAATTATCTCCGCTCGCAGTGTTGAAAGTACCCCCACTCACAGATGAACTATTTCCTTTAGAAATGTTGCCGCTCCCTCCAGAAATGACTGATTGGACTCCGTTCGCCACATTGCCTACTCCCCCTAAAACAGAAGCACTACCTGCGCTTATGGTATTGAATTGGCCAGCAACAATTCCTCCAAAGGAGCTAAAAGTGTGATAAGGACCAATGACTAAGTTATGAGAGCCTGTTCGGTCGTGAGGACCGCCTGTATCTTCGTTGTAACCGATAATGAGATTGCCGAGTCCATTTGTCGCACCAAATGTATCGCCACTGCCATCACGAACATGAACGTTGCACCCATCAAAATACACATCATTGCCCTCTGTGTGAACACAAGGAATTGTTGCGCCGTCTTTACCAGCGACACCTTGCGGTCCTTGCTGGCCGACCTGGCCCTGCGCATTAAACGAGATTAACTGTTCGCCTTTCCTGCAGCTGGAGCGCGCGAAGTTTTCTCCAATCATGTGCATTGCCCCATCTTTTCTCACGCACACAGTTATTTCTCCTGAACTCGCACTACTTACGGGCACCATGCCTGTAACAAGAGCGCCTACAAAAATGCCGATGATAAGCACTGAAATCATTCTCCAATTTATGTTTTTCATAAATCTTTTAATAATTTAATAATTCACTGACGGCAGCAGGCGGGCATTCGCCCCTTTAAAAAGTAGAAGCCAGAAAGTGGCTACCTGTGTTTGTTTTTTTGTTTGTGCCTATGATGATTTTGCCGATTTCTCAGCAAACGGCGACCATATAAAAAGTGTTTTTGAAGCACTTCCGCACAACGAGAGTGGGACGCAAATTCCTGCAGAAACATTGCGTTACTTCTCGAAACCTGCTGCCGTCAATGAACTACTCAAACAAAAAACAGCCGATAACGGCTGGCGTGGAGAGGGATAAACACTGAGCCCCACGCCAGCAGAGCCTTGCGGCTCCATACCTCCTTTCGGAGATATACCCATGGAAGAGCGCTGAACGTGGGGTTCAGAATCTTCCATGGGATTAGGAGCCGTGCCGCTTTGAAATGAATCGAGCGGTTTAGGCTATGCCCTTGCGGGCGGAATATTCAGTTATCAAGTGAATAATATACCTCTGTTCTGATTTTGGGAAGTACGCAAGAAGTTCTAGATTTTTTAGAAATTTTTTGTGAGCGGTTCATCTTTGAAACCGAAGAAAAACCGTACGCACTCCCCATACCCACCACCCCAATCCAAGTCGGTACTTTTTGAAAGACAACTCCCATACCCACTCCTAAAATAAAACTAAATTAGTGAGGAAGTAATTTAATAAAACAAACTTCTTCCGCACTTAGTCGGACGCGGTTATTAAACATGCCTTACATTTATGAACAGCATAAGCCAAGTAATCAATGATGCTTCAGTGTCGGCCTACACAGGCTCGCCTACGACACGGGAGTCCGTCAGAGCGCAAATCGTGGAGCGATTCGGAAAGAAAGCGGCAATGGAGTATGACCCTTATACCAACTGCTTCACCTTTGCAAAGTGGAGTTCAATGGGCTATCGGATAAAGCCAGGTGAAAAAGCTCTTCGCTCTGTCACTTATATCGAGATGAAAGATGAGAAAGGAGAAGTGATTAAAAAGATACCGAGAACTGTGTATCTTTTTTACTTCCTCCAAGTCAATGGTCCGAGGTTCGTCCAGCCATGACAAAAATCAGAATGATGACAGTGTCTTACGCTACCGATATCAAAACGGCGTCGTGATTATTCGTAAGTCATTAACCCATGAGCATCTCGAAATGGCTGGGTCCTCCAGCGTCAGCGTACACGCAACACAGGGCGGCTGTTTGGTTTCTACGGGCGCAAGTGCGTTGGCGCTTCGGTAAAGATACCGCCCGTGAGTTTAATCCCGAAACGGATGTAAAGAACACCCTGCAATGGTGGTTCCTGCATAACCGCAAAATTATTCTGGGTGAACAAGCTCTTCGGGGGGTTACGCTCGTCCCCGTAGTGGAGAACGGAAGGAAGACGACCAAACGCAAGCCGAGAGTGGTTTACCTTTACCAAATTTGTCAAACAATCCGAAGGTAATTATCAAATTAATATCTTAATCATGACAACCGAAATCGCAACCGCCACAGGCGGCATAACAGAATTCCGAGCGGGTGTTGATGATCTTATCAACCGCCGCAGTTACTTCATCTCAAGAGTTCTGCCAATACTGGCCGTAAACGCCGACTTCTATGTTATCAAAGGAAGACGCTCCCTCTCGAAAGGCGGTGCGGAAAAGTTATTGTCAGTCTATGGACTTACGGCAATTTTCCACAAGGATTCTGAGACTTTGGAGTCATTCGGGAAGACAGAAGGTGTCGTTGCCTATGTCTGCACCTTGAAACGCGGAGACAATATTGTTGGACAAGGGCGAGGAGCGGCAGTCGCCAAATCAAATGGCGGGGACATCAATAAGACAATCAAGATGGCCCAAAAGTCCTCATTCATTGATGCAGTGATACGCACCACGGGGCTTTCAGACATCTTCACTCAAGACCTCGAATCTATGCCAGAATTCGCAATTCAGTCGCATACAGCAATCGAGGAAGCAAGCGTTGCTGATGACCCTCATTACCCCTATGAACGCTCGGGGAACGAAGAATCAGAGGAGGGCGCAGAGATGGAACCAGTACCTGCTTCCGAGAGGCAAATCTCATACCTCCGTGACCTCGCCATGCAGAACTTGGACGAGGGTGCAGAGAAGGAGCAGTACATGGCAAATATTGAGTCCTTGAGTAGGAGTGACTGTAGCGAGGCGATTAAGGGAATGCTCGCGATGGTAGGACGATAACTGAATATCGGCAGCACAAAACGGCGGGGATCCAATGTGGTCCCTGCCGTTTTTGTTGTCCCGCTCGTCGGTGTTGGAGAAGTTGCTGCTTTATGCTTAAATTTCGTGTATGGATGAGTCTCCCATAGAGGTGCGTCCGCGCACATTAAATGATGTTATGTCAGAAATGGGACGAGGCGTATTGCGAATCCCGCGTTTTCAGCGTGATTATGTTTGGGAGGCGACGCGGGTTGCCAAGCTCTTCGACAGCATCTATAAAGGGTTCCCTATAGGAAGCTTCTTCTACTGGATTACCCCGCAGGAATATCGGGACCACTACCGCGATATACCAGAACTGAAATTACCCACTCCCGAGAACTATGACCAGATAAAAATGATACTGGATGGGCAACAGAGAATCACCTCTCTTTATGTAACCGCAAAGGGACTTTCCCTACCTTCAAAAAATGGAAGGGACAAAGACTACCGTAAGATCTGCTTCGATTTGGAAACTGAAAAATTCGAGAGCGTGAAGCGAAAGGAGGACAAACAGAAGACAATTTCGCTCTGGCGCTTTTTCGCCCAAGAAGGCGAAGATGAGATATATGACTCGCTGACTCCCGAGAAACGGCGGGTGTTTAAGAAGTGCAAGACTGCGCTTAATAACTATCCGATGTCCATCGTTGAGGTAAAGGGCAAGCACTTGGACGATGCGATTACGATTTTTGAACGAATCAATCAAGGAGGGAAGCGGCTCGGCCTGTTTGATTTAGTAGTCGCAAATACGTGGAGTGAGGACTTCGACCTGAAAGAAAAGACAAAGGAACTCAATTCCACTCTGGAGGAATCGGGCTTCGGCAGGATTGCCGAAGAAGTAGTGGCACAAGCTTTGGCATTGGTAGTAAAAAACGGTTGCACCAAGTCGTACCAAATACAACTGACTAATCAGGAAATAAAACAGCACTGGCAGGAGGTGAGTGATGCTATCCGCGCTGCGATTGATTTTCTGCGGAGCCACCTCGGGGTTCGCATCTATGACTTCATTCCGTACCCTTCCATGATCGCTCTGGTGGCTTATATGTACGCTAAAGTACCTTCTCGGTCTTTAAATGTAACACAGGCGAAATTCATTCAAGATTGGTTTTGGCGCTCCGCTTTTTCGGAACGATATGGTGCTTCCACTCCGACTGTGATGGGTCTTGATGCGGTGGATTATTTTACCCCAGCAATGCACAGTAGCCCTCCCCAAATGAACTTTCCTATTAACATACAGGCGACAGATATTGCCCGTTTGATGAACTATACACGTTCGGCGGTTAAGAGCGCGATTTTGTGTTTGCTCTCGTTGCAACAGCCACGTCATTTTAGGACAGGTACACCCATCACCTTAGATGATCAATTGTGCTCCGACTACAACCATAGTGAAAAGCATCACATATTTCCGAAAGCGTTTTTACGAAGCAAGGAGGTCAAGCATCGGCACTTGCTGATGAATTTCGCGTTCATACCTGGAGAATTGAATCGGGAGATAAGCAAGCGCGGTCCCTCGGACTATTTGAGTGAGTATAGAGCAGGCAACCCTGTATTTCAGGAAATTATGCAGTCGCACCTTATTCCCTCAGAGGAGGACGCGGCAATCTGGACCGATGATTATGATCGTTTTATTCAAGACCGTGCCAATTTGATTTTCAGTCATATTGAACGTGTCATAGGAGACCATGCGGCTTTAGAAACAAAGATGCAAGATGCACCAACGAAAGTGGTGGACGAGCTCGAAAAACTGACTCGTATGTATCTCAACGACAAGCTAGCGTTGGATTTCGGTCCAGATTACTGGACACATGTACCTTCAGACATTCAAGATCGAGTCGCGAAAAAAATAGAGGAGAGAATGAAGCGACATCCATACGAGAAAGAGAGCGTATTAACGAATATTGATCGGCTCGGCTTCTGTGACATCATGGACTACAACGGCATCATCGGAAAGAACTGGGAGATATTCGAGGAGGACTTCGGCTCTACAGGCGAGGTGCAAAAACATTTCCTTAACATAAAGGAATATCGAAACGCCCTCGTGCACGGCCGAGAGATGAACCGTGTCGAGAAAAAGCAGGGAGAGGCATCTATAGAGTGGCTGATGCAGATTATCTCTAGTTCTTAGTATTAGAACGCGGCACCTTAAATGAATGAAGCATGGTAAGCGAAATACTCCAAGAACAATTAAAGTGGTTCACTCGAAAACTTATCGAGAAGAGAGTTCGTGAGATTGACGGATATCATGCTCCTATAGACTTTGACTTATCTATTATCACGGCCAATACAAACCCGACTTTTGATGCGCATCAAACCCCTGAACAGCATGCTATTCGCATGCTTAGGGAAATAAGAGGGACATTAGTTGGGGGCAATGATATACCACCCACAGAACTGACATGGGAGACAAATGACGGCCATGTTGAGATCCGTGGATATACAACAGCGTTACTTAGAAAGTATTTTGTAGAATATCTCGGCGGACCAAGAAGTCTATTCGGTGAAGGACGAGGCGAGAACAACAGCACTGTCCTAACCTACTGCGAAAAAAACACCGCTACTCCTGCTGGAGGAAACGAACTGGCTATACTTCGTCGGCTTTTAAGAGAGTGGGGGGAGGTCGTATCTTTCGAAGAACTTCACGCTTCCATAGAGAACATACACCGCCTCGGACGAACAGCGATATTGCACCATGGAGAACATAGAACCATTACTGAAACTCAAAAGGATGCCGTTAGATCAGCTGTGAACGAAGTGCGGAAGAAACTGGAGATAGCTATGGGGCCAGCAAATCACCCTGAAATAATCGAGAGCATTCGAGGAAGGGGTTACAGAATGAAAATGTAGGATAGTCAAATTTTCCAGAATCTCTCAATTCTGGATTTCTTTGATGGCTCTAAATATAGGTATCTGTATTTCTTTTCCAGAATTGTAAATCGAACTTCATAAGAAGGTAGAGACAGAACGGCTCAACATGGCCGTTCTGTTATTTTCTATGGGGTATTGATTTCCAAAATTTGTTGAAGCCAAATGAACTCCACGGCTGCAGTCGAGCAGTCGCTTAGAAAAATAAGGAGTAACGCGCACGGAAGTATTTATGTTAAGCGCGACGAAAATCGAAGAGCTACGACAGATTATCGCCACGGACTATGGGCGTGAACTGACGTACGACCAAGCCGCCGAGATTGCGAATACACTCGTCAGGTACTTCGACTTACTCGCGAAAATTAAATATAGAGAAAGTCATGGATGAACAACCTAAAATAATTCAGTATGTTCGGAAGTTAATCAACTCCTGCGGGCTCTGCTTGCTCCCGCTAGTAGACGGTGAAAAGCATCATGGTGATGGGTGGAAGCAATACCAAAGCCGACTACCTAATGAGTCGGAGATCTCAAGTTGGACCAACAAGAAGCGTTGGGGAATTGTCTGCGGAAGAGTGAGTGGGAATCTTGAGGTCATAGACTTTGACGAGAAAGTCAGGAAAGGGTTTTTTGAAGCGTGGAAATCACTGCTGCCAGCGGAAGCCCTAGAGCTTTTAAAAACCCTCCCTCTATCCAAAACTATCAACAACGGATATCACCTTCTCTATCGAAGTAAGGAGATTGGGAGAAATACCCCGTTAGCGAGATGTCTCGATGAAAGCGGGGAGAAAAAAGCAGTCATAGAAACGAGAGGTGAAGGAGGATTCATTGTAGAGCCGCCTACAGAGGGCTATGAGCACTTGAATGGGTCCCTCGAGCATATACCTGAAATTACTCCAGAACAACGAAAATCACTCTGGGACACTGCCCGTGTACTTAACGAGATAGTAGAGGAACAAAAGATATTCAATCCTAAGCCGCAACTTCCTGACTCTAATCGGCCTGGAGATGACTACAACACTAGGGCCACTTGGGAAGAGATACTGGCACCTCTTGGCTGGAAGATTGAACGGCAATGCGGGGAGAAAAGATACTGGAAGCGGCCTGGCAAGATAGAAGGCGGAATATCGGCGACCGAAAACTACAATGGCAACGGTCTGCTTCATGTCTTTTCATCGAGTACACCCTTTGAGCCAGATAGAAGCTATACCAAGTTCTCGGCGTATGCCATCTTGAATCATAAGGCTGACTTCAAAAGCGCTGCGAGAGAGTTGGCAAATAAGGGATATGGAAGCAAACAGTCGGAAGAAGGTACGAAGGTCGCAGTACCGCATGAATCTCAAAGCGACGTAATCGTGCGTATGGTGCTTGAAGACCCTGAGACTAAAGTTGTCCTCTTCCACAATCAGTATAAATATCCTTTCCTTCAGCTCACTGTGGGGTCGCATCGGGAAGTATGGTCGTGTCGTTCAAAAATGTGTCGGCGGTGGTTGGCCCGACGCTTTTGGCAACTTCGACATAAAGCACCGAACACCGAAGCTCTCAAAACTGCCTTGACGGTCCTTGAAGGAAAGGCATATTTTGACGGTCCCTTAATCAAACTGTGGAATCGACTGACGGAACACGAGGGCGCGATATGGTATGACCTCGCCGACACGGAATGGCGTGCAGTAAAAATTACAAAGGCGAGCTGGGAGATTGTCGCAAATCCGCCTATTCTTTTTCGACGTTATTCCCACCAAAAGGCGCAATGTCAACCCGTTCAAGATGGAGATATAACCCTTCTACTCAAATATCTAAATGTTGCTGATAGAAAGCATCGGCTTCTGTTGCTGGTGTGGTTAGTCGCGTCTTTTATTCCAAATATTCCTCATCCTATTCTGATTGTTTATGGAGCTCAAGGAGCATCGAAGACATTCTTTTGCCGATTATTAAAGAAGATTGGAGACCCCTCCGAAGTCGAAACGATAGGATTTCCGAGAGACCAAAATGAGTTGGTTCAGATATTCGACCACCACTGGTGCATTGTATTTGACAATATATCTCGTATTTCTGGCCGAGATTCCGATGCGCTTTGTAAAGCGGTTACGGGGGATGGCTTCTCGAAGCGTGAACTCTTTACTGATGATGACGACATCATATACGCTTTCCGCCGTGTCCTAATCCTAAACGGTATCAATCAGGTGGCGACGAGACCTGATATTCTGGAACGAGGCATCCTGCTTGAATTGGAGCGAATCAGTGAGGAAGACAGAAAATCTGAGAAAGCCCTGCTCGCTGAATTCGAGAAGGACCAGCCTAGCATACTGGGGGGCATCTTCACTGTACTGCAAAAGGCGATGCAGATAGAGCCTGCAATTGAATTAGCGTCTCTGCCTCGAATGGCTGACTTCACGCGATGGGGCGCTGCTATTGCGGAGGCACTCGGATACACCAAGGAAGAGTTTCTGAGTGCCTATGGAAGTAACATCGCGAGTCAGAACGATGAGGTCTTAGCTGAAAATCTAACAGCGGTCCTCCTCCGTACCTTTATGGATGGCAGAGAAGATTGGGAAGGAACGCCCACAGAATTGCGGAATGCACTTATTGAAGTAGCAGAGGGTCTACACATCAAGCCTGAGCGGGAGCCTGATTTTCCAAAGACGGCAAATGCACTCGGGAAGAAAATAAACGAATTAAAAACTAACCTCGCGGTTACGGGGATGCACATTAAACGCGGGGAGGCCCAAAAACAAAAAAGGATCTACATCAGAAAGGGCGGGAAAAAGACTGTCTCTGTTGACTCTGTTGTACCGTCCCCAAGCGTAGGGACAGCACCAAAACAGAAGGATCCTCCCATGCCCTTGCTCTTGGGTTCCAAAGCAGACAAAGGAGTCGACAGAGTAGATGATTTCTGGAATCCAGAGACTTTCTGAAAGATAGATGTTATGAGTTATAATTAAGAAATAAAAATATGAACGAAAATAAAATCAAAGCCGTAATACTTGCGCGGGTGAGTTCAAAAGACCAGGAAGAAACTGGATATTCTCTGCCTTCGCAAGGAAGATTCCTGAAGGAGTATGCGGAGGACCCCAAGAGACGATTCCTTATTACCAAGAGTGATGTTTTCTCAATTTCTGAATCGGCGAGCGGAAAGTCTCAGAGGAAGAAATTCACTGAAATGCTGGACTATGTGGAGAAACATAATATTAAGGTAATCATCCTCGAGAAAGTAGACCGTCTCACTAGAAATTTCAAAGACATGGTGGCTATTGATGAATGGCTGGACGAAGATGAGGAAAGGCAGGTTCATTTAGTTAAGGACTCTTTAATACTTCATAAAAATTCTCGTTCACAGGAGAAGCTTAATTGGGGCATTCGTGTAGTCTTCGCGAAGAACTACATTGATAATCTCTCGGAAGAGGTAAAAAAAGGGCAGAAAGAGAAGATTGCTCAAGGATGGTTGCCTACGAAGCCGCCAGTCGGTTACAAGACAATCGGAGAAAAGGGGCACAAAACCCATGCGGTAGACGAGCACAAAGGCCCTCTCATGCGGGAAGCATTTGAGCTCTTCGCTACGGGAAATTACTCAGTCCGTCCGCTCGTTAAAGAGATGCATAAGCGTGGTCTTCGAAATAACGCAGGCGGAAGAATTGGCAAGAGCCGAATGCACCAGCTCCTCTCCGATCCTTTTTACTATGGCGCGATTCGTTGGAATGACGCTCTTTCTAGGGGATGCCACGAACCGCTTATCACCAAAGACCTATTCGGCAAGGTTCAGGTCCTGCTTACCCGAAAGCTTTCTAGCCCGCAGTACAGGAAGCATCTGCCCGTATTCAAAGCGAAAATTAAATGCTCGGAATGCGGCGGACTTATTACTTGGGAGTGGCAGAAAAAAAGATGGTACGGCCATTGCAACCACTATCGGGACTGCAACCAAAAGGTGTGGACGCGTCAGGATCGGGTAGAAGAACAGTTATTTCCGCTCTTCGATACGGTAGTGCCGAAGGACCCAGGAGTTCTGCACTGGCTGGAAGGCGCCCTAAAAGAAGAACACGCCGAAGAATCCGCTACCCACAAAAACAAAAGAGAAGAGATAAACCGCTTGATCGCTTTAGCCGACAAGCGGAGGGAGAAGGCGTACCTCGATAAGCTCGATGGTGTCATGGACTCAACCTTGTGCCAGAAGGTTATGGATGACAGCAAGAAAGAGAAGGCGACCCTCCTAGAGGCCATGGAGGGGCTTGAGGAGGACCAGACGGCTTACTATGAGGCAGGGTTCGCTATTCATGAACTCGCGGCACAGGCACAGAAAATCTACCAAAGCCCGAGAGCGACCACGGAAGAAAAACGACTTCTGCTCAGCTATGTGTTTGCTGATATGAAGCTCGAAGAAGGAATCACGAGACCAAACTATACCTACGGTTTTGAGTTTCTGTCCGAGTGGATTCCGAAACTCAATAAAATTTTCGAACTACAGCAAAATACCCGAGAAACCCTTGTCTCTGCGGGCATTTCACCTGTGAATGCTTCTGCACCATCAATGGAACTCTCGGAGCTTCGAAATCAATTTCGAACCTCAAAAAAGCTCACAGTTAAGGCACGACAGAGGCAAACGGTGCCTCTTTCACGCCCTTTGCTCCCCGGGTAGGACTCGAACCTACAACCAATCGATTAACAGTCGATTGCTCTACCATTGAGCTACCGGGGAATGGGTGTCTTCCGCGCGCGAGGATGCGCGCCTAACACTGGGCTATAATAGCAAAATAGTGCTTCTTTGCAAAAGCGAAGCGTCGGAATTGGCGTGTGAGCCGTCGCCGTTATTTGTTATACTTCATTCCTATGTTTACGCCTCTTCGTTTGAAACAACAGTTCATATTTGGTGTGGTACTCCTCGCGCTTCAGGCGCTTGTGCTCTATCTTCTCGGCCAACCGTTTATCTGCGAGTGCGGATTTATAAAGCTCTGGGAAAGCGATGTACTCTCCTCCGGTATGTCCCAGCATCTTTTTGATTGGTACACCTTTTCGCACATCATTCACGGCTTTGTCTTTTTCGGAGTACTCCGTCTACTTTTCCCCCGCATGTCGCTTGGCACAAAACTCATGCTCGCGATGGGTATAGAAATTGGCTGGGAGATTGCCGAGAATACGCCGTGGGTCATAAATGCCTACAGAGAGCAGGCGCTCGCGCAAGGATATGTCGGAGACAGTATTCTCAATTCCCTGCTTGATACCGTTTCAATGATGCTCGGTTTCTTTCTTGCTTTCCGACTTCCCGTATCCCTTACTGTATTTCTCGCGGTTCTATTTGAGGTTGCCGTGGGGTATGTGATTCGCGACAATCTCACCTTAAATGTCCTCAACTTCATCTATCAATTTGAATTCATCCACGATTGGCAATCGGGCGATTGAAAGAATCTCCATAACCTTGTATTATGTCGTCCGGTTCGCGCACAAACACAACAAACAACAAACAACAAACAAATCAGAAAACTATGGCGGAAGAATTCAAAGTCGGTGAGTATGTTTACTTCGGTGGCAACGATAGGTCATTCAAGGTTCTAAATCGGCAAGGTGATGACCTTGAGATTTTAGTCGGACATGACTTTAGCGGCGCGCAGAAAACACGGACTGTAAACGTCATCCGCGACGACGTGACGACCGCTTCTCCACTATCTTTCGGCGAAGTGAAAACTCAAGGATTCCGCCGAGGAACCCGCTCGCACGCGTCGCGCGTAGCTTGTCGCCAGTAGGTTGGAGCCCACTTGCCTCCGTAACGACCCCGCTCGTTCACGGGGGTTGTTTTTTTGATATAATTCACTCGTGAATATTCTGGGAAACAAAAGGGATGTGGCGCTTACAGCGGCGCTTTTTGCCGTGGCAATGCTCTCCTACGAGGGGTATCGTCTTTACACGCAAAACACAGAGCTTAAAAACATCATTCTGAATCTTACCGACACGCTTGAAATGACAGAAAGAAACCTTGAGGAAATAACGCGCGACAGCGCGAGTCTGCTTGAAGCTCTTTCCGCAGAACAGCAAAAAAACGAATTTCTTTCGGAACAGGCGGACACATTCTCCCTTGCCGTACAGAAACTCTCCGGCACGGTACTCAATCTTGAGAAAATCGGGAAAACAGACCCTGAGCTTTTGATAAAGTATTCAAAAGTATATTTCTTGAACGAACACTACATTCCTGAAAGACTCTCACTTATTCCAATGGAATACATATATAATGAGAAGGAGGAGTATTTTCACGCCCGCGCGCTGCCCCATCTTGAAAATCTCCTCAAGAGTGCACGAAGCGCCGGGGCGGAGCTCCTTCTTATATCGGCCTTTCGCTCATTTGAAACGCAAAAAGACCTGAAGTCGCAGTACAAAGTAACATACGGGAAAGGGGCGAATACATTCTCCGCGGAACAAGGATATTCCGAACACCAGCTTGGCACTACAGTTGATTTCACCACGCAGGCGCTTGGCGCGAATTTCTCAAAATTTGATGCGACGGGAGCTTTCGAGTGGCTGAATCAAAACGCGCACACATTTGGTTTCATTCTCTCCTACCCAAATGACAACGCCTACTATATATACGAGCCATGGCACTGGCGATTCGTCGGCATTGAACTCGCGACTAAGCTCCACGATGAAAGCAGGCGTTTCTATGACATGGAACAGCGGGAAATAAGCGGCTATCTCCTGAAGATTTTTGATTAACCGTAGGTTTGACCCAAAGAATATCACTGCTATACTTTTTTCAGGTGAAAAATGAAAAGCAGGCGAAACAATGTCAACAAAACCAGAGAGGAGCTATGTATGAGTGCCAAAAGAGAGTTGCAGTTTCAGAATGATTTCCACCGACGAGTATTCGACGGGGCACGGGGTAGGCAAAAGGAAAAGCTCACAGCTCTCCTAAAACGCGGGTATGGAATCGAACGAGTGAACGGCATGGAAGGCATCGAGATACGAAAAGGGCGTCTGTGGCGCTGCATTACAATGGATGGAAGAGACCTCCCGCCTTCTCAATTTTGAAGACGCGCGAAATACGCGCACACACCGCTGTCACTTATTCTAGTGACAGCGATTTTTGCAATCGTCTATATATGTGCCAACTTCTAAACTTCCAACTTACAACTTCTTTAGAATCCCATCCTGCGCCACGTGAGCGCCTGGATCACAGAGGCGCCGAGATTTTTTGTGTCCGCCTTACCGCTTACCCTTTCAAGCTCGTCATGCGCCTCATCGCCAATCTGGCGTAACTCCTGCATGAGCGAGAAGAGGTCGTCAGGATCAAAGCCACGCTCGGACGTGAGTGCCTTAACCTCAGCAATTTTGGCTTTCGCCGCCGAGAGCAGTTCTTCAAGTTTTGTAACATCCTTCCCTGCTTTCCGTTGCCGCGCAATTTCCTTCTCCGCCATGGCGATTTCCTTGTCCGCAGACTTTATCATCTTGGAAATTGAGCCGAGCTGCCGCACCAGTTCAAGACTCCGGTGGATGTCCCCCACCCGCTCAAAGAACCACTCCATCGTATCGCGAATATCATCTCCATCCTCCTCTCCGGCCGCAACCGCGCTTCTCATACGCTCCCATTCCGCCTTGAGCGCGCCGACCTCCCCCTCGACATTCGCAACGGCTTCCGCAAACTCTCTCCCCGCCTTGCTTTTCTTGACCTTCGCGACCATGCTGTTAATTTTCGCGAACTCCTTGCTGACCTGTTTCGTCATTTGCGAAAGCCGCTCAAGCATGCCGATTCTTTGCCCCAGCTCTCCAAGGTCGGACCCTTTATCCTGAATAACCTCCATCGCGGCCTCAATCTCTTCGCTGAATTCGGTGGCGCCTTTAACCGTATCAAGAGCGGCCTGCAGTTCGTTTACGAGCGTTTGCGCGTCACCCGGGACGGTGATTCCCTTCTTGGAGATATTCTCCATCATCTTTCGTATTTGCTTCAGCCCGCGCTCCATCCCTGCCATACCGCGCTTCATTTGGCGCAATCGCTCTTGCTCCATCATCTTTTCTCGCTCTTCCATCTTTTTCTCTTGCGCTTCCTCATCAAAATCACCGCCACTGACGGGACTGAACTCATCACCGCCGAATGGACGTCCTTCCGAACTGCTTCCACCCATAAATGGGCGACCTTGCGCGTTATCTCTGCCGTCTTCCCTAAACGGTTGCCCCTGAGGACGGAATTCTCCTCCACCTTGAGGTGGCGGCGCGTAGCGCTCCTGCATTTCGCGCGTTCTTTGTTCCGTTTGCCGTCCTACTTCTTGTTCGTATTGTCTTTGATATTCTTTCTGATACGCGCTGTTTGGTGGCTGGTTCATTCCTCCTTCCATCGGACGCCCTAGCATTTCAGGCGGGTGAAATTCCCCACCTCCTCCACCACTCGAAGACGGTGGGGGCGGTATATGCTGTGGTTCAAAACTTCCGCCTCCGCTTGAAGGTGGCGTGGTGCCCCCTCCATCCGACGAAGTTGGAGGCGGGGGCGTTCCCGCATCCTGCGCGATAGCTATATCGGGAGCGCACACGGCGACTCCAGCCGCGGCAACAAACGCGACTAAAATAGAAATATGTTTTCGTGACATGATGAACATTTTATTACAACTGATAATATTGTTTATGCCTACATTATATTCCCCTTGCACCATACAATGATAGCATGTTGTCCACAGGGAGTGTGCGAGGCTACCCACAAGCGTATTGACATTAAAACGACTACGGTTATACTGGGCATTATGACTTCAACGCGCCGAGCCGCGAGTACGGGCATGATGATGTCCATGATGATGAAAACCTCTCGAAGGTTGATTTTTGTGTTGTAGTCGCTACTTACGCTTCAAACCAAAAACCAGCCGACGAGCTGGTTTTTTCGTGTGGTAAACGAGAAAGGAATCTTAGCCGCTATGGCAAAGATGAAAGCCCTCGGGCTTACACAAACCCTCGGACATGGTATCCGAGAATGTTCGTTGAAAACAAACATCATTATGCCTAAACGAAAACGCGTACACCTTATCATTGTTACTGACTGTGGAGGTTCCGACGAAGGACGATATCGAATTACGGCTGGGCGTTGCTTCTTCCCGCACGAGCCGAGGATCACGTTTTTCCCCACAGAGAGCATGAACACGCTGCATTGCGGATTTACCGCTGCGGCGCATGCTCTGTCAACGATTGACCTCTTCGGACCACTGCGTCAAGGAGAGCAAATCGGCATACTTGCCAACGCGGCGCCTCGCCATGGTACCGAAAACGGCCGGCGACTGCGCGGAGAAGACCGAAAACCAGAGGGAGAAGAAATTTACGCTCTGAAATTGCGAAATGGAGTGTGGGTCATCGGACCAAATGCCGGGTATAATTTCTTCTTCCTGGAGAACCAAGTGGTTGAATCATTTCTTCTCACCGATACTTCAGGACGCTCCACACCTTTCCGTTCCATGGAAGTCATGGTGCCCGCATTCGCAAAAATCTTCGGTGCCGATTTTCCGCATCTGCACCTCACGAAGAAGAAACTGCAGGTTGCTGACGGAGAAGATGGCGTCTTCGTGGCCGATTGGGACAGTCACGGTAATATCTACCTTGTCTCTACTGTACCGGACAAATTGTGGGTCCCTGCAAGAAATCAGAGCTGTGCGTTCCATATTGGCACTCGGCACATCGCAAGACTCCGCCATGTGAATGGCATCTTTGCCGGCAATACGGGTGAGCAAACCCTGACGGTCGGAAGTCTTCACCTTAATGGCAAACCAGTGTATTACATCGTGATAGTAGGCGGGAATGCCCATTCGTTCTTCGGCAATCCGCCAGTCGGCACGCGAGTGCAAATAGAAGAAGAATAACCTTCACACAAACCTCAACTCAACACAAAAATAAAACAGCTATGATAAGAAAAGTACCAACAATGCCCTGTAGCCGCTGGGGCTGCATGGTGGTGAGACCGGCAGACAAAATGATTCACTTCGGCGATGGTTACTTCTGCTGCGCTGATTGCCTAGCGCAACAAGTGTCGCCCATCAAGCAATTGCACCTTCAAAAAATCCAGGTTCCTCCGCAGACAATTCCTTTGCGCCGGTAAGCGGACTCGATCCTTCGAAAGACCATACGTTCCCGACGCAACACGCTGTGTGTGCGTCGGGATTTTTGTGATTCCCCATAATAATCATCCCACAGGCTAAATGTCCCCCCCTCTATTCCATTATTCGCGCGAATAATGGAATAGAGGTCTCGTGTAAAAAAGGAGGATAGTGCCAATAGAAGTTTACGTAGAGGAAACCAATAGCTACAATGGAACGTATGGTATCAGCACGGAAACAAAATGTTGTCCTTGTTTTTGGGGTGTTCGATGGACTGCACGACGGGCATCAATTCTTTTTGCGCGAAGTACGAAAATTGGGAAATTACCTCATTGTTTCGGTTGCGCAGGATAAGATTGTACAGGAGATAAAAAAGAATTTTCCAACCTACAACCTTGCAGAACGTCTTAAAATGCTAGAAGAAAGCGGGCTTGTGGACCAAACTGTTCCCGGAGATACAGAGCTTGGCGCATGGAGCGCTGTGAGAAAGTGGAAGCCGGATATCGTCGCCGTCGGCTACGACCAAACACCGCTTGAAGAATCGCTTCGTGAATTCATCAAAAAAGAGAAACTACCACTCACAATCGTTAACATTAAACCTCACGAACCCGCCCGTTTGCATTCGCGCCTCCTGCGAAAAAACTAGCCCCTTTTTTCCACTCTCTCATTTCTTGTTTCTACTATCATACTACAAAGTATGATAGTAGTTGAATTTTATTTACATAACATAAAAACAGCGACCCTTCTTCCTGAGGGGTCGCTGTGCAATTTCATCAACCGTGTAAATGTGGTGGCGTCTTTTCGAGGTGAGCTCTCTCGCAACACATCGCACAACGCTCTCTAATTGTGTACCAAGGCAACTGTCCTTGCGCCGCGAGCAAGAAATCGCCCGCGACCACGAAACCCATGCACTCCGCAATCGGAGCGCCGCACACGAAGCACTTTCGTTCTTTCATACTATTCCGGCAGTGCGTTCTGGCCACTCAGGCAAAACGTTCTTGCCGATGAGATGCGCAAATCCCTTCGGGTCAAAGAACTGAGGTTCTATCGGCGTCAGCGCTGCCCATGCGGTTCCGGTTCCCACCTTTGCTCCGGTATATTCGCCGACCCAGATGTCTCCGACTCTCCTGGAAAACGAGTAATAGATTAGCGAAGCCCTAACCACCGCCTCCGGCGGTGACTGAACACAAGGTTCTACCGTTGCGTTAAAATATCATAGCTCCAGTCTGGAAGGCACTAC